>JACCTC010000391.1 GCA_013812655.1 Deltaproteobacteria bacterium
GCCCACGTGGGCGCGATCGTCGCGGCGTGGCTGGAGTGCGGCGGCGACGCGATTTTTCGTGCACCCACGTGGGCGCGGCAGCCCGGCGCCCCGGCCGAGGTCCGCGAAATCAGTGGCCGGCGGCCGATTCCTCGTCGAGAAACGCCGATTTGGGATCCGAACTAGCTAGCGTGGCTGACCCGATGCAACGCAGGAGCCGCGACGAGCGCGCACCACGCCTACTCGTCGCTCGCGGCCTCGCCGATGACACAGAACCCATTCCCGAATGGATCGCAACAGAACGCGGCGGGCTTTGGACCCTGCTCGCGGTACTCGGTCTCGATCGTTCCGCCTGCTGCTCGCACTTTTCCGAGCACATCGTCGAAGTCTTGCACGTGAAGATCGACGTGCACCGGTGTCCAGTGCCGCTCGTATCGGCGCACGTCCGCGCCGGCAGGCGAGGGCTTCGTGCCCGCGGACTTCTCGTGCATGCAGACCGTCACGTTGTTGGCATCCAGGATTGCCATCGTCGAGAACGGCCGCGCGACTTCGACGAAGCCGAATACGGCCTCGTAGAACCGTAGCCCCGCCTCGAGGTCTGGCACGTCGATGCTCACGTGGACGCTGGGTCTCGTGCCGTGAACTCTCTGCTTCATCGGTCAACTGTCCTGGTGAGTCGGTTCAATTTCATCTCCCACGCGCCTGCGTCCACCGCGATTCTATCGTCGGGCTTTGCATGAAGGGTGTCTTCGCGAACGTCTGGACGCTGCTAAGTTAGGCTGCAGGGCGCCCGATGGGATATCGCTGCCGGTGGCTCGCCACACGAAACCGCGATCGCGACGACGTGCTCGGTCGCTTGCGATTCAAGATCGTCGCCGAGATCGTCGAGGAGGTTTACGACCGAGGTCTGTATGCGCTCGAGGTCGATGACTGGCTTGTCGTGATCGGTGACGGCTTCGACCACATGGACAAGGTGAAGCGAGCAGCCGCGGCGAAACTGTCCGACGCCGGTGAAGTTCTCTATCTCTTCACGGACGACGCGGCGATGGCGTTCGAGCTCGCCATGTTCGGCGGCGCCAGCGAGCTGTGGTCGATTGCATACGATGGTCGCGATGGGGTCACGACACCAACCTTCGACGGTGCCGTCCCGTGGGGGGCGCGCGCGGTCCTCGCGAAGCTCGAGAAGGCGCAGGCCAGGGCAGGGGGCCCGAAGGCGGACGTCGATCACATCTACGAGCTCGCGCCGACGTGGGCGATGGGGGTCGTGGGGTTCCGTCACGACGAGACGCTGGCAAGCGGCGAACATGTTCCGGTCTGGCAGATCGTTCCGAAGACAAGCCGTCAACGCTAGTTCCGGGCCGCTGGTTCCCGGCCGCGCCTTGGGTACAGTTCCTGCGTGGCTTCTCCGATCGCGGCCGGCGTCGTGCTCGCAGCTGCATCGGCAGTCGCGTTCGGCCTGACGACCCCTGCGATCGCGTGGGCGAGCCGCGATGCAGGAGCACTCACGACTGCCGCATTGCTGTACGCCGGTGCGGCGCTGGCGGCGCTCGCGATGCACTTGGGTCGGAGGTCGGCCGGAGCGCCGTTGCAGCGATCGGACATCCCTCGGATCGTGCTCGTGGCGATCGTGGGTGCCGCCGTAGCGCCCGTCTGCCTCGCCTGGGGACTCGCACGCGCGGGCGCGACGGCCGGATCGCTCGTGCTCAACTTCGAGGCGGTCCTGACGGTCCTGCTCGCCTGGTGGATCTACCGCGAGCCACTGGGTCGGCGCGTCCTCCTCGCGGTCGCGATCATGGCGGGCGCGGGCGTGATGCTCGTGCTGGATTCGTCGTCACGGTCCGAGACCGGCCTGGCCGGCGCGCTTGTCGTCACTGCAGCGACGCTCGCGTGGGCGATCGACAACACGCTGACGCGTCCACTGGCCCAGCGTGATCCGCTCCAGGTGATCGTGGCCAAGGGTGCGCTCGGTGCCACGCTGACAGCGACGATCGCGATCCTCCGTGGCGAGCCTCTGCCGAGCGTCATGACAATCGCCGTCCTCGTCGCGTGCGGGGCCACCGGTTACGGGATCAGCCTGCGCCTCTATCTCGTCGCTCAGCGGAAGATCGGCGCCGCACGAACGGGCTCCGTGTTCGCCCTGGCTCCGTTCGTGGGGGCTGCCGTCGCCTTCGCGCTCGGCGATCGCGACGCATCACTGCTGACCGCCCTTGCGGCCGGCGGCTTTGCGGTGGGCGTTTACCTCCACGTTTCGGAGAAGCACGGGCACGAACATGCGCACGAGCCGAGCGATCACGAGCACGCTCATCGGCACGATGACGGCCATCACGATCACGCGCATGACCCGCCTGTGATCGGCGAGCATACGCATCGCCATTCACACAGCCGGCTCGTGCACGCACACGATCACGCGCCCGATGTCCACCACGAGCACTCCCACTAACCCGAAGCGCTGCGATCAGCGCGCGACAGCAGTGCTGCCTGACATCGAATTTAGGCGCGCGGGGCTCGTCACTTGAGCACTTTAATTTCCTGGTAGTCGCCGTCCGTCTTGAGCGTCACCGTGATGACGTCCTTGGTGCGGTTGCGCCAGAACCAGCCGTGCCGTCCCTCGAAGGCGGCCACGAGCACGCCCTCGTGAGTGGCCAGGCCCTTGCCCTTTCCGTACCCGTAGTAGGCGCCGGTCGTCGGGTGGTCGCTGTGCAGGTCGTAGTTCACCACGCCCTTGTCGGTCGCCCACGAGAATGAGACGCGTGCACCCTCGCGCATCGTCAGCTTGACCTCCTTGCCCGCGCCGGGTTTCAGCGTCACCTGGGTGATGTCACTCGGCACCTTCGCGACGACCAGAGGGGCTTTCGCCTCCGGGGTTGCGACCGCTGCCGGCGGCGGCGGCGAAGGAGGACACGGAACGGTAGCGACCGTAGGGCGCTGTGCGGCGTCCGCTGCTTCCTTCTCGAGCGCGAGCTTGGTCTGTCCCATCTCGGTGAGCCCGAGCACGCCGCCGATGCCGGTGGGATCCACTCCGTACTCTGCGGGAAGCACGACGGTGACAAGCAGCGCGGTTGCAAAGGCTGCCGCGATCGCGGTCGACCGGAGCAACGCTCGCGTGGAGGGGAGGGCGCTGGCCGGTGGAATCTGTTCGGTCATCTGATGAAGAGCCCCACGAGTTGATAGCCCATGAGCACGAACCCCGCGCTCATCAGCCAGACGTTGGCGGCATAGGCATGTCGCGCGAAGCTGTGCGTGCGGCGCCAGAAACCCATCGCGATCAGGATGGTGCTCAGCGCGAGGAGTTGTCCGATCTCGACACCGACGTTGAACGCGATGAGGTTCGGGATCAGGCCGTCGGGTGAGATCTCGAACTCGAGGATCTTCGTCGCGAGGCCAAAGCCGTGAAACAGGCCGAAGATCAGCGTCGCAACCTTCGTGTTCGGCTGGACGCCGAACCACCTCCGGAATGCGCCGAGGTTGTCGAGCGCCTTGTAGACAACAGACAGGCCGATGATCGCATCGACCAGGTACGAGCTCACGCTGACCTCGATGAGGACACCGAGCAGCAGCGTCGACGAGTGGCCGAGCGCGAACAACGTGACGTAGACGCCGATGTCCTTGAGTCGGTACAGGTAGAAGATCACGCCGAGCAAGAACAGCAGGTGGTCGTATCCGGTCACCATGTGCTTGGCACCGAGGTAAGCGAACGCGATCAAGCGGACGCCGGTGCTCTCCTGGATGTAACCCTTGTCGCCTTCGGCGACGCCGTGGGCGAGAGCGTCGATCGGCGCCCCGAGCAGGACGAGGCACCCAACCCAGAGCACCACGACAGCTCCGAGCCGGTGGCGTGCAGGGAACGTCACCCGTTCCGAGTACTATCGACGGTACTGCCTGTCAATGCGCGCGGTCCGTTGGCACCTGGTCGCGCGAACACGTGATCGCTTGGACGCTCGCGGTCGTTACGACGTCTTCACTCCGCCGCACGCACGATTCGCCGGTACGGACTCCGCGAGCTTCATCGGCGGTGGAAGAGCGAGCGACGTCATGATGGCTATGAACTGATCGCGCGTCTTGCCAGCAAGTCGCGGGTTGTGGCGCTTCTCCTCGCCGATCGTCGAGGTCGTTCGTCCGTTGTAGTCATGCCCCGGATAAAGCGAGGTGTCGTCGGGGAGCACGAAGAGCTCGCGGGTGATCGAGTCGTAGAGTTGACCTGGGTCGCCATTCTGAAAGTCCGCGCGACCACACCCGCGGATCAGCAGCGTGTCGCCGGTGAACACCGCACCGGGAACAAGGAGGGAGATACTGTCATCCGTGTGTCCCGGCGTTGCGAGAGCGGTGATGGACGTTGCTCCGAGCTGCAATGTTGCGCCGTGCTCGAGATGAAGGTCGACGCACGGCGCGCCCGCGGCGCTCGCGGCAGTCTTCGCGCCGGTCCGCTCGCGGATCAGGCCCGCGGCCGTAATGTGGTCGGCGTGGACGTGTGTCTCGATCACGTAGGAGAGCTCCAGCTCCAGCTCCCGAGCCAGTGCCAGATCGCGCTCGATCTGTTCGCGGACTGGATCGATCAGCGCGGCCTCCCGACCGTCGAAGACGAGGTACGTGTACGTCGAGCTTTCCGTATCGAACAGCTGACGGATCTGCATGTGGTTGGCTGTGCATCGACGATACCACGGCATGGTGGCAGCGAATTGCGAACAGCTGACACGTCATGCGATGCGATGAAACAGAATGAAACGTCCTGTTGCGTCACCGACGTTACAAAGCTCAGCGGCGGAGCCGGGCTCGCGGCTAGCATCTTGCGGCGCAACGGCTACCAGAACGTCAAGAAGATAGCCGACGTACAATGAAACACGCTCGTGTTACGAGTCGTGCGCTATCCCCAGCTCGCGCATGCCGGATCGAGGTCTGCTGGGCTGGCCTTCGGGCTACGCGCCATCGCCTCTATTGTGCGCCCGTCTGCGGGGCGCCATGGCGGCCCGTGCCGTCAGAATACGATCTCCTGCAACAGAACGACGGCTGCGACGAGCACGACCAGGACGCCAAATACCCGACGGAGCAGGGTCGGCGCGATGCGGCCGGCAAGTCGACCGCCGATGTTCGAGCCGACGATCGCAATGCCCGTAACGCCGAGCGTGAGCGGCCAGTCGATGTTCGCGTGTCCGAAGTGGCCTGTGAAGCCTGCGATCGAGTTCATGGCGATCACGAGCAGCGACGTCGCCACTGCGCGCTCCATCGGGATGCGACCGAACAACACGAGCGCAGGGACGATCAGAAATCCGCCACCGACGCCGATGAGCCCGGTCACCGCGCCGATCAGGAGTCCTTCGCCGAGTGCCTTGCCGAGCGCGATCCCGCGGGACGGCGGGTTCGTCGTCTCCCGTTCCGGTCGCATCATCGCCACGGCGGCCGCGACCATCGTCACGCCGAACGCGATCATCAACACGTGCGCTGGGATGTACGCGGCGACGAGACCCGTGCCGCATGCGCCGACCATGCCCGCGACGCCGAACAGCAGCCCGGTCCGCCACATTACCCGGCCTTCGCGTGCATGGGTGGCGAGCCCGGCGGCGCTGGTCACTCCGACGACGAACAGCGAGGCGGCGATCGCGTCCCTGGCGTCCATGCCGGCGACGTACGAAAGGATCGGAACCGTCAGGATCGAGCCACCACCTCCAAGCAGACCGAGCGAGACGCCGATCAGAATCGACAGAGCGAGCGTTGCCGCGATCATGCTTTGACGCACTTCAAGCCGGGTGCCAGCGAGCTCACGCCGAAACCGCGACCAGTGGGAGTGAATTGAAACGTTACGAAACGTGGCCGTCAGTACGGACCGTTTCACGAGGGCACGATGAGCCGGCGAAGCTGCGATTGTGAGTGCAGCGGTCCTGGCATTCGCGCTGCACGAAGAGACCGCCATGGCTCATGCTTGGTGGTACGCGTTGTTCGGAGGTGCAATGATCGGCGCTGCCAGCGCGCTCTTGCTCGTGACGCACGGTCGGATCGCGGGGATCAGCAGCATCGTCGGCTCGCTGCTGAAGTCCGACACTCATGATCGGGGCTGGCGCCATGCGTTCATTGGCGGGCTCGTAGCCGCAGGTGTGCTCGGCAACATGCTCGCGCCCGCCGCGATCGGAGCGGTCACGCAGCCGATCGTCGTCGTCGCGACAGCAGGTCTACTCGTCGGCATCGGCACGAGCGTCGGTAGCGGCTGCACGAGCGGCCATGGTGTGTGTGGCCTCTCTCGTCTCTCGCCGCGGTCGCTCGTGGCTGTGCCGACGTTCATGCTCGCAGGTGCGATCACGGTCTGGATCGCAGGAGCGTTTCGATGAGTCGTGATGCTTGTGGCCGGCGCTGCCGGTCGATGTCGCTCGTGCTCGCTGCGATCAGCGGCGCGCTGTTCGGTGCCGGCTTATTGATCTCCGGCATGACCCAGCCAGCGCGCGTGATCGGCTTTCTCGATATCACCGGCCGGTGGGATCCGAGCCTCGCGTTCGTGATGAGCGGCGCGATCGGGGTCTACGCGTTCGCGTATCGCGCGGTGCTCGCGAGGCGCGTCGATCCGTGGTTCGACAACGCATTCGACGTGCCGAAGCGGCGCGACGTCGACCGCCGTTTGCTCGTCGGTGCAGCGATTTTCGGTGTGGGGTGGGGGCTTGTAGGGCTGTGCCCCGGCCCAGCGATCGTGTCGTCGCCGTCCAGCACGAGCGCGCTGCTCTTCGTTGCGATGATGCTGATCGGCATGTTCGTGGTACGCATCGCGTCGATGCGCCTCCGTTCACGATCGCATTGGTCGCAAAACAGCGCGGAAGTCGATAGCTAGCCAGGCAATCTCGCCCGCTGCGAAGTCGGAAACGCGCCTCCTGCTCAGGCGGCTTTCGGAGGTTTCGTCGCCTGACTTCCGTGGGGGCGCACGTCGAGCGACACCGCCAGCGCGAAACACGGGGCGACGACGACCGTGTTGAGCACGCCGTGGACGGAGACCATTCCCCGGATGCCTTCGACCGCATGGAATACCGGCATCGAGAGCTCGTTTCGCCACGCGAGCACCATCGTGAAGACGAGGCCCGCGAAGCTGACGCAGCCGAGGATGAACGCCGGCAGGTTGCGCGGCCACACGCTGCGCAGGAACGCGAGTTGCGAGATGGGTAGCGCGATGGAGAGGCCGATCACGCCGATCGGCTTCAACGCGCTGAGCTTGTCAATACCAAAGGCGATCGAGAGGAACGAGACGAGGCACACGAGCACCGAGGTGAGGTAGATGCCGCGCTGCGGACCGTCTCGGTCAGCGAGGGTGGCCAGCGAGCCGATCAGGATCCAGCCGAGAACGTTTCCGTGCAGCGCGGCGTAGTAGCTGAAGTGCGTGCCGTACCCGAGGAAGTAAAGGTCGTTTGCGCCTCCAACGAGCCACACCGCCGCGATGTTGCTGAAGATGAACGGGACACACGCTGCGAGCACCCGCGGCGAGCGCAGCGACCCCGCACGAGATCGAAGGAAGAGCGCGAAGCTCGCCGTGCAGAACAGGAGCCAGGCGACGCACAGGATCGGCAGCGGCGAGAACAACCCTACTGCAGCGCAGACGAACGCCCCGACATGCGCCGCCGCGCGGAGTCGCGAGGGCGCGGCGAAGAAGCGCTGTGTCGCGAAGGGCCCCAAGGCCATGCTCAGGAGCAAGAGGCCGCGGAGGAGGTCAAGCTCGGACATCACGCGCCGGCTTCCTCGCGGCCGGAGCGTGGAATACTCTGGCAGCGACGACGATGGAGCTCTTCAGCTATCACTTGATTCGAGCGCCCGTCGTTAGCGTCGCCGCCCGTCTGCTGAGCTCCTCGTCGTTGCGTGGCGTGGCGGGCTTGCGTCACGCGGAGTGTCTCTTGCCCATGAGAATGGGTCACGCTGTGGGGCGGCCGGGACGCTACCACGTCAGCCTGTTGGCGCTTTTCGCGTTCTGGGAGCACGAAACGTTCCTCGATCGTTTTCTGGAGGCGGCCCCATACCGCGTGTTCGAACGCCCGGGGTGGCACGTCCGTCTGCGCTTCTACCGACGCTGGGGAAACTACACGGGGCTCGACGACGCCACGACCTACACGGAGCTCGCGAACCCCGAGGGGCCGGTGGTCGGTGTGACGTTTGCGCGCCTCAAGCTGACCGAGACGTTTCGCTTCGCGCGCTGGGGCAAGCCCGTCGAAGCCCAGGTGCGCGACCACCCGGGCGTGACTCGCGCCACCGTCGCCTTTCGACCGATGAGGACGTTCTCCACCTTCAGCATGTGGCGGAGCGAGCGGGAGATGCTCGGCATGGTCCGCGGCCGGGAGGCGGGGATCGACGGAACGGAGCACCGCGACGCGATGAAGGAGCGTGTCCGCAAGGACTTCCACCGCGAGTTCACCACGATGCGCTTCGTGCCGCTTTTTGAGCACGGCGAGTGGCCCGAGCCGACGCGGCTGTTACGGTCGTGACCAGACTACGCGGCCACGTGCAGCCGCGAGTGCCAGCGCCGTTCGAGTCATAATCCGACTCGAGTCACGGAGCATTGTGTATCGGATCAAGTCCAGCGTGCTGCTGGCGGCGGTGCTCGGCATCGCTGGTTTGCTGTGAAGGAAGGCCGCGAAGTCTCCAGAGGAGAAAGCTGCTGTGACAACGAGTGCCACCAAGAGCGAAACCGGGCGCCGCTACTGGGAGCGTCATGCGAAGCGCTACGACCGGTCGACGCGATTGCTGTCGCGGCCGATACCGCGCATGCTGGAGCTCGCGGTGGAGGCGGCCGAGGACAACGAGCGCGTGCTCGAGGTCGCCGCCGGGACGGGGTTGATCACCACGGCGATCGCGCCCGTCGTCGGCGAGTTGATCGCGACCGACTATGCGGCCGCGATGGTGAAGCAGCTCGAAGCGCGCGTGCGCGAAGCAGGGATCTCGAACGTTCGCTGTGAGCAGGCGGATCTCTACGCGCTTCGCTTCGATGCCGGAAGCTTCGACGCGGTGTTCGCTGCGAACGTGCTGCACCTGGTGCCCGATCTCGAGCGAGCGCTCGCGAACCTGCGCCGCATGCTGCAGCCGGGCGGGGTGCTCGTCGCGCCGACGTACCTGCACAAGGAGACACTCGGCGCGTCGATGCTCTCGCGCGTCTTCGCGCTGACAGGGTTCCCCGGCCAGCGCCGATTCACGTCGACGACACTGCGCGCGGCGATCGAGGCTGCCGGCTTTGCGGTGACGCGGACGGAGATCATTCCGGGTCCATTTCCCATCGGGTACATCGAGGCTGCGGCGCCACTCACGTCGTGATGCGCGAGCGGCCGCAGGCACCGTCGTGTCGTATGTCGTCTCGATGCCGGAGCGCGCCGGGGGGCGGCCGTGACCACGCGATGGCTTGCGCCGCTGTCGCGCTTGTGGCGGTAGCACGGTGTGGACGGTGCGCGCCGACGCCGCAGCAGCGTTCGCCGTGAACCTCGCCTCGCGCTGGCGTGATGTGGGCTAGCCGCTGGCCTCGTGAATGACGTGGTATCCCACAGCGTGGCAGCGCCAGAGGATCCGCAGCGGCTCGACGCGCGCGCAGCACTCGTACGGGATCGCCTGAAGCAGGTTGCGGACCCCGTGGCGTTGCTCGAGAGCATCTTTGCGTACGCACCGGTAGCGCTGCAGATCTTCAATGCCGCCGGTCACTCGATCCTGACGAACCGCACGTTCATCGACATGTTCGGATCGGAGCCACCGCCGGAATACAACGTGCTCGAGGACGAAATCGCGGAGCGCACTGGCCTGCTCGGCCTGATCCGGCGCGCGTTCGGCGGCGAGACGATCCGGTTGCCGACGACCTGGTACGACCCGCGACAGCTCGAGCAGGTGAAGGTCATTGATGGGAACCGCGTTGCAATTCAGGCCACGTTCACGCCGCTGTGGGACGGCGAGGGCAACGTGGGGCATGTCGCGGCTGTGTTCAAAGACCTCACCGCCGAGCGGATGCAACACGAGCTGGCGGAGGCCGAGCGCGATCTGTTGCGTCTGATCATCCAGCAGAGTGGCGACGGCATCATCGTCGCCAACGCCGATGGTGTGATCGAGATCTTTAATCCGGCCGCAATGTTGCAGCATGGGATATCCGGGTTGCGGGCGGCGCCGCCAGACGAGTGGGGTGCGCGATACGGACTCGAGACACCCGCCGGTCAACCGTTGCCACTCGAAGACACGCCGCTCTATCGCGCCCTGCATGGGGATAAGGTCGTGGACGGTCGGTGGTCAGTCCGGAGGCCGGACGGCACGATCCGGATGTTGAACGGGACTTCAACACCACTGGCGCGCGCGGATGGCACCCGAGCGGGAGCGGTGTTGATTGCGCGCGACGAGACCGAGCGCCTGGCCGGTGAACAAGAGCGAGCCGCGCTGCTCGAGCGCGAGCGGCTCGCGCGCGCCGAGGCCGAACGAGCGAATCGCGTCAAGGACGAGTTCCTCGCGATGCTGGGTCATGAGCTTCGTAACCCGCTCGCGCCGATCTTCACGGCGCTCGAGCTGATCGAGCTGCGAGGGCAGGTGCAATCCGGTCGCGAGCTGCAGGTCATCCGCCGCCAGGTCGATCACCTGTCTCGCCTCGTCGACGATCTCCTCGATGTCTCACGCATCACCGGTGGCAAGGTCGTGCTTCGACAAACCGCGATCAGGATCCAGGACGTTCTGGATCGTGCGGCCGAGATCGCCAGCCCGCTGCTCGATACCCGACAGCAGCGCCTTGTCGTGCAGCTCGAGCCGGATCTGATGGTGTATGCGGACGCGCATCGGCTCACGCAAGTGATCTCCAACCTGTTGACGAACGCCGCCAAGTTCAGCCCTCACGAGGGCGAGATCGTGGCGCGCGCTCGCCGCGACGCCGCGGACGTGGTGATCGAGGTCCGCGATACGGGAATCGGGATCGCTCCGGACATGCTCGAACGCGTGTTCGACATGTTCGTGCAGGCACACCCTTCACAGACGAATGAGCGAGCCGGGCTGGGCCTGGGGCTCACACTCGTCAAGAGCCTGGTCGAGTTGCACGGCGGGACGGTCACGGTAGCGAGCGGCGGGCTCGACCGGGGCAGCACGTTCGCCGTGCGAATTCCGGCGGGCGTCCCGGATCCACTCCCTGTTCCCGCTGCCGAACAGCAGCCGCGTGCCGCCTCCGCCTCCAAGCGGATCCTGCTGGTCGACGACAATGTCGACGCCGCGTTGATGCTCGGCGAGGCCCTCAGCTTCGCCGAGCATGACGTCGTCGTCGCGCACGACGGGCCAACCGCGCTCTCCAAGCTCGCACAGTTCACGCCCGAGGTTGCGATCCTCGATCTCGGGATGCCCGTCATGGACGGCTACGAGCTCGCCAGCCTGCTGAGAGAGCAACTCGGCGATTCGGTGCTGCTCGTGGCGTTATCGGGATACGGTCAGCCAGGCGATCGGGCACGGACGGCCGCGGCGGGATTTCACCTGCATCTGGTGAAGCCCGTCACGTGCAACGACGTGCTCGCGGCGATCCAGCACGATCGCGCGCTGCCACGCGCATGATCCTGCACATAGATTCACCGACCCATCCGTCAGCCAGCGTCGATCAACCGAGCGGAATCGGCTCCCGAACACGCTGCGGCGCCGCGAACACGGGCGCGCTATGGTCCCGGCAGATGCGCACCCTGTTGTTCGCCACGACCATCGCCCTCGCTGCCCTGGGCTGTACCGAGAGCTCTAAGGAGACGAAGGCCGAGGTCAAACACGACCTTCCCGTGATGTCGGTCGACGACGTCGCCGCGGGTCTGGAGGCCAAGCAGCTCACGGTCGTCGACTGCAATGGCGCGAAGACCCGCAAGAAGCACGGCATCCTGCCGGGCGCGATCCTGCTCGAGGACGAGGAGACGTTTCCCACCAGCGCCTTGCCAACCGACAAGATGACGAAGCTCGTCTTCTACTGTGGAGGCCCTGGTTGAATGGCTTCCCACAGAGGCGCCGTGCGCGCCAAGAGCATGGGTTACACGAACGTCTACGTGATGTCGGCGGGCACTGACGGCTGGACCAAGGCGGACAAACCGACCCAGTCGATCTGACTGCGAGCTGTTCACGTGCTGACAGTCAGCCGCAATCACCGTCGTATCGTATGGTCGTCGTGATGTCGGAGGGGGTCGTCGTGGCGGCAAAGAGTGTCGGCCGCGTGTCGGGCACCTGATGGTCATGCGTCAACGCTCCAGCGGAGCAGCGTTCGCGACCGCAACCCGCCTCTTCACGCTGGCTGCGGCGACGAGGTTCGCATCGAGCTACGGAGTGCGCTGGCATACGGCTGGAGCCAGACGATTGCCGTCGACCAGGAATTGCCGGACGAGGGCTGCTCGACCAGCCGCCCGACCACGCTGATGCCAGTCATGTTCGTGCTCGTGCTCTTCGTCGTTCCTCGACGCAAACGACGTCCGCTACGAAAATGCCCTCGCCGTCAGCCAGCCAGCGACGCCGACAACGAGGCATCCCAGTAGCGTGGCGACCACGTACGCGACGGCGCGTCCATACGAGCCGGCGTGCACCAGTGCGATCGTTTCGTAGTTGAAGCTCGAGTACGTCGTGAAGCCACCGAGCACCCCGACGCCGAGGACGATGCGCGTCGTGTCGTCGAAGCGTCCCTTGAGGACGAGAGCCATCACCAGGCTCAGCACGAACGAGCCGAGCAGGTTCACCGCCAGCGTTCCCCATGGGAACCCGGGCCACCGTTTCATGCTCGCGAGTCCGATGTGATAGCGCGCGATCGAACCAACGGCGCCGCCGATGCCGACGAGTAATGTGTTCATCGCTTGTTCTGGGTATGTCATCAGCGCCGCGGTGGACCGCTCCAGATCCACATGTCTCGACTATAGGATGACTCCGACGCTGCGCGGGCGTCAGCGAGCGAGGCAAGCTATCGTCCGCCGATGTCGCGTACACGGTGGTTCCTCGGTGCGATCGGTCTGGTGCTCGCGGCTCGCTGGTGCGCGGTGGACGATCCCGCGACGGCCGGCGACCCGGCGTCCTATGGCCTGTACACGGCGATCGTCCCGAACGGCTTTCTCGTCATGGAGAGCCGCGACCAGCGGACCGTGCGCGAGATCGACCACGACGGCAAGGAGCTCGGTCGTCGCCCGGTGCCCGTCCTGAACGACGTGCGAGTTGTCGGCGCAGCCGGCGGGCCCGCGATCGCGTTCATCGACAACCACAAGCTCGTGTTCGGTCGCCTCGGCAAGCACGGCGAGCTCACCAAGACGCGGAAGTTTGGTCGTGCGGCGACGGAGCTATGTCATGGCGCGGCGTCGAACGACAAGGGGTTCGCGGTGGCCTGGCGTGAATCGAACGGCCTGGGGCTGCTCCACGGCACGCTGTCGCGCAAGCCGGGCGCGCTGGCGGCGGCTGGATGACCGTCACCGGGAAGCTGACGTGGTCGAAGAAGATTCCCGCGAAGTCCGTGCGCGAGGTGTCGATCACCGCTGCGGGTCCCGATGCGCTCGTCGTGAGCTACCTCGGTCCCGAGGGCGCGACGGTCGCGCGCGTGCTGCGCACCGGATCGATCGAGCGGGTGTGGGCCGATCCGACCCAGGACTACGCGCCTGACGTCGCATGGTCGCGCAACCGCCTCTTGCTCGCGTGGCGCGGTGACGGCGAGGTCAAGCACGAGGTCGTGCAGTTGCCCGACTGAGTGCCGGCAACTCGACGACCGTCAGGCTAACGGCGTCGGCCGCGATAGAAGAACCCGCCGCCGCCGAGCAAGAGCACGATGAGGACGATGACGAGGAGCGTGTTGGTAGACATGTCCCGGATGCTCAGCAAGCGTCGTGCCGCGCGCCGAGGCCACCAGTTGCGCACTGCAGAGGCTCGACCCAGGACTTGGGCCCGTTCGCCCGCGATTCAAGCGCACGCGCTCACCTCGGGACCTTAGCGCGGCCAGTGCTTGGTGTCGGCGACGACGCTCGCGACGTGGTCGAGGATCGCGGTCGCCTTGGTCGCGAAGTAGCGTCCGAACTCGGTGAGCACGATGCCGCGCCCGCGGCGCTCGAACAGCGGCTGGCCGAGCTCGTCTTCGAGTGCCTGGATCTGGCGGCTCAGCGGCGGCTGAGAGATGCGGAGTCGCTCGGCCGCGCGGGTGACGTGCTGCTCCTCCGCCACGGCGACGAAGTACTGCAACTGCTGCAAGCTCATGCTGGCGATCATGCCGCACTCTCGGTCAGGCATCGAGTCCGAAAAGGTATTGGACCTCGGGGACGGCCGATCACACGGTGAGCGCATGGCCATCACCATCCTGTCGCCCGTCGAATGCGACCGTATGCGGCGTGCCGGTCGCGCCGCGGCGGCGACCCTGGCGTACGTCGGTTCGCGGCTCGCGCCCGGGATGACGACGGCGGAGATCGATCGCCTGGTCCGCGTGCACACCGAGGCGCAGGGCGGCCGGCCATCACAGCTCGGCTATCACGGCTTTCCCGCCGCGGTGTGCGTCAGTCGCAACGACATCGTTTGCCACGGCGTGCCGAGCCCGCACGTCCGGCTGGTCGACGGCGACATCGTCAACGTCGACGTCACCACCGAGCTCGACGGCTTCCACGGCGACACCTCGGCGACGTACGTGATCGGTGATGCCGCGCCAGCTGCCCGTGCACTCGTCGAGCTGGCGCGCGGCGCTCGCCATGCTGGCATCGCCGCGGCGGTCCCAGGCGCGCGACTCGGCGATATCGGCGCCGCGATCACGAAGTACGTGGGCGACGACGGCAGTATCGTCGAGGCCTACGGCGGTCACGGCATCGGCCGTGCGATGCACATGGAGCCGCACGTCTCGCACGTCGGACGTCCGCAGTGCGGACATCGCCTGCGCGAGGGCATGGCGTTCACCGTCGAGCCGATGATCAACGCGGGAACATCAGCGGTCCGTACCGACGCCGACGGCTGGACCGTGCGCACCGCCGACGGCGCGCTGTCCGCGCAGTTCGAGCACACCGTGTTGATCGGCCCACATGGCCCCGAGATCACGACGTTGCTAGCGGAGGGCGAACCTCACACGAGTTGATGCTCGTTGAATCCGAGTTGATCGGTCACGCTGTACCTGTGGCGCTGACGCGATATGGACCCAAAGAGGAGCTCTCGCCATCGCTTGGCACGAAGTGTCCTCTCTGCGGTCTCGGCTTCAAGGTCGGCGACTACACGGCCCTGGTGCGCAGCACACGGCATAGCAAGTACGGCGATGCACGAATCGAAGTGCACTGTGACTGCGCGACCAAAGTCCCCGGCTAGGTCATCGACTGCCGTTGTATTGCGCCAGGCGACGCGACGATCCATTGGTAGTGGCGACCAGTATGGCTAGCTCTCGAATGCGGTGACGACGTCAGGCCGGTCCTGGGCGACGTCAACGGAGTCGAGCCACTGCGGTGGGATCAATGGGACTGCCGGCGCAGCTGGCTCGAGTCAAACGTCGCCACCCGACGGTGTGACGCAGGCGCTGCAAATCGCGCAACACGGCGGCGGCGGTGGAGGCGGCGCGGGTGGCTACATCAAGGTCACGAGCTCTGACGCGACCGTGCCGCAGACGACGTCTCCTCCGCCGACGTAGATCGCGTCGCTAGCTCGGACCTGCGAGGTCGCAGAAGCCCTTGCGCGAGTCGCCTGGCGGCGCTGACGAGACACCCACACAGAAAATTGCCTGGATCACGGAGGCTGACTGCGCGCTGCGTGCCAGTCTGATCATCTCGAGATGTTCGAGCTTGCGCCCGATATGAAGGGCCCCGCATGATGCGACGCCGTGCCTGCCAGCTCGAAGCGTATCCTCGTCGTCGACGGTGATGAAGTGTCTCGTCAGGCGGTCGGCGATTCGTTTCGCGAGCGTGGCTGGGAGACGCATTTCGCGCACGACGTGCGGAGCGCAACGGACGTCGCGATCAAGGTCCAGCCGCACGTCATCCTCACCGAGCTGTCGGTGACGGGCGCGACCGAGTATCACTTCCTGCGGCCGTTCCGGTCCGCGGTCGAGCATGACGTCGTGATCATCGGCGCGACCCGCGTGCCACAGGGCGAGTACGACCAAGCCATGGCGGCGGGGTTCGATGCGATCTTCGAGAAGCCGATCGATGTCGCGCAGATCGATCAGAGCATCGGCGTGGTGCTGCCGGGGGACACCGCGGACGAGCGGCGGGCGACGATCAAGATGCAGCGCCTCAGCAGATCGTGAAGCGAGCGCTGCCGAAGCGCGCGGTTCGAGTCACCGCGTACTTCAAGGTTGGCGACGTGGTGCTGATGGGGAAGTACAAGAACGTACGGGGCGTGATCGTCGGATTCGGTGAGGACCAGTGGGGGAACCCGACGGTCGAGATCGAGCCGACTCCAAAGGGCCGCAAGCAGAACAAGACCATCGGGCTCTTCAAGATCTGGCGTGCCGACGTCAAGGAGGATGCCCTGAAGCGGCTGGCAGGCGAGCCGGTGCCACGCGCACCGCGACGCCCTTCGAAGAAGTTACGACGCACGCGCGCCGGTGAAGCCGCTACGGGCCGGCGTCGGAATCTCGGACATTGACAGTCCGCGCGCCGGGCGATACATGCGCCGCTTCTTAACGAATCAGGACCTGGACTATGAAGACGATTACGATCCTTGGCGCGCTCGCCCTCGTGGGCTGCGCCGCCGAACCCACCAAGCAAGACATCTCCCAGCCGCAGTTCGACGTCGCCGATGACAAGGACGACAGCCCGCGCAAGCCGTCGAAGGGCGTCGACCTCCGCATCGCACAGCTCGGGCAGGGGACGTTCGATCGGACCCGCGGCTTCATCTCGCACGAGGTCCGGCTCGATGCGGGTCCCGTCGATCTCGACCTCGTCGGTGACGGCCAGCCGCTCGACACGATCCTCTACGTGTTCGGCCCCAGGCGCGCGAACGGGACGTACCCGGCGCACGCGCTCGCGTTCAACGACGACGCCGACTACCCGCACAACCTCGGCTCGCACCTCGTGCTCGACGTCGCAACCGCGGGCACCTACCGCATGGTCGTGTCGACGTACGACAACTACGTCAGCTATCCGAGCCACGTCAGCGTCGCCGACTACCGGGTGATCGTGAAGTGTCAGAACCCGACGTTCGGCGGATGTGGCCCCGCAGTCTCCGGTATCGACGGCGCCTGCTGGGCCGATGACGACTGCATGGCGGTCGACGGTGCCCCGCTGCACTGTGAAGGCGAAGTCACCTGCGCGCCCGGCACGAACTGCCTGTTCACGCGCGAGGGTCGCTGCGTCGCCGACGTCGCCTGGATGACGTACGCGCCCGTGCAGTGCTCGTCGCCGTGGGGCGCCGCGGTTCTCACCGAGGACGAGGAGGCGCAGTACCCGATCCCCGAGCTCGCGAAGGTCGTCAAGCATTACGCCAAGCTCGGCATCGTGATCGACGAGGTCGGCACGCTGATGAAGCCCGACCCGCTCCTCACGTGCGCGGCGTGCGGCTGTGCGCGCGGTCTCGAGATCGCGGTCAAGCTGACGACGCCGATGGCGGCGGAGCTCGCGGCGCTCGGCTGGACGTACTCGTCGAGCGATCCGCCGGAGCAGGCCCTCGAGCCGGCGCAGTGCGGCTCGAACCCGTGGCAGACCACGGCGACGACCGATGTCTACGCCGAGCTCGAGCAGGTCGACAGCTGGCTCGCGGCGAACAGCGTGATGTCGAGGAAGCGCGGCTTCGCGTGGCCGACGGAACCCCGCGTCACGTGCGCCGCGTGCTCGTGTGCGCGTGGTGATCGCCTGCTTGTCTACGCACCCGACCTCCAGGCGCATGGCATTCTGCAGTCGCTCGGCTTCGACTTCCTCTACATGCCCTGAGGCGAGCCACGCCGATGACGCCCGACGTTCTCCACACCACGGCCGGAGACTTGCCGCTGGAGGAGGTCGAGCTCGACATCGAGGGCCGCACGTGGTCGATCCTCCACACCGGTGCGGTGATCAGCCGCGAGCAGGAGCTCGAGTTCTTGCTCGGCCGGAACACGACGAAGCGTCCCTACGGCATCGTGCTGTGGCCCGCCGCGATCGCGCTCGCGCACGAGGTGGCAGCGCGCGAGCTTGTTGGGAAGCGCGTGCTCGAGCTGGGTGCCGGGACGGGGTTGCCCGGCATCATCGCCGCATCGCGCGGCGCGCGCGTCGTGCAGACCGACCGCCAGCAGCTCGTGCTGCACGTCTGCAAGCTGAACGCGGAGCGTAATCGCGTGACGACGATCGAGCACCGGATCGCGGACTGGACTGCCTGGCAGGATGCCGAGCGTTACGACCTGATCCTCGGCTCGGACATCCTCTACGCGGGTGACCTCCATCCGCCGCTGCGGCACATCTTCGAGACCAACCTCGCACCGGGTGGCACGGTGCTACTCGCCGACCCGTTTCGCGAGACCAGTGTTCGCTTGCTCGAGACGATGGAGGCCGCGGGCTGGAGGATCACGATGGACAAATGGACCGTCGGGCTGACGCCACCGCCGCGACCGGTCGGCGTGTTCGCCCTCACGCGGAGCTGACCTGTCACGACGATGCGGTGGTCGAGATCTCCTCGGTGAGCGCCGTGAGGACGCTATCGAGCTCGGCGGTCTCGACCACGATCGTGGGGGCGGTCATCGCGCGCCAGTTCGCGAGGTCGGCGTAACTGATCACGTCGCTGAGATCGAACGCGGTGTCGAAGTCGCGCATGTCCGAGCATTGGAGCAACGTCGATGCCAGGCCGTGCTCGATCCCGAGCCGCCATGGGCTCCAGCGGCCTCGCGCGGCGCGAGACCGTTCACGCGCACGCCACCCGACGACCGATGTAGCGCCATGGCTCCCTCGACTCGAGCTGGCGACGATGACGCCGTGCGTACCGATCAGCGTGAGCAGCGCGTGACGCAGCGCCCGCGAGCTCGGGGCGGCGCGTCAGGTGCGCGGCACGACGAGCGAGTCAAATTCGACGCCAGTGCCATCGATCGCGTGGAGGACGAGCTCCTCGACTCCCACCTCGACCTGGACGAAGTGGATCACCTGCTCGCTGAACGCGGTGAAGTCGGACTGGCCGACGGGGCGCGTGCCGCGTCCGCCACCGCCGCTCACGACGTAGACGGTTCCGTTCACCGGGACCGTCCGCTCGTAGTGGTGATCGTGCCCCGCGAGCACGAGCTGCACGCGGTGCTTCTCGAGGACCGGCGCGAGCACCTCGCGCAGTGGCAGATCGGAGCCGTGCTGGCTGCCCGACGAGTACGGCGGGCGGTGGAAGTACACGATGCTCCATGGCGCCGTGGAGAGCTCGAGGTCACGGTCGAGCCACGCGGCCTGGGTGGCGTAGTCCTGCTCGGTGTCGAGCACCGCGAAGTGCACGCGCCCCCAGTCGTACGAGTACCACCGCTCGTTGCCTTCCCCCGGGGGCAGCGCGAACACGTCGCGAAACACGCCGCCTTGCGCGGTCTCGTACTCGTGGTTGCCGGAGGCGGGGAAGAACGGGAGGTTCCGGAACAGCTCGGCGTACACCGCGAACACGTAGTCCTCGAACTGGCCGATCGTACCGCTGCGATACGCGAGGTCACCGAGGTGGACCATGAGGTCGTACGGCACGGTGAACATCTGCTCTTGCAGCTCGTGCTGCTCCAGACTTCCGTTACCGGAATCACCGAAGGCGATGAAGCGGACGGGCAGCGTGCTGGTCGCGCTCGGGGCCGTGCGGAAGCCCGTTGGTTCGGACAGTGGCGCCACGCCGTTGCCGAGCGCGTAGCAATAGACCGTATCCGGCTGCAGCCCCGTGATCCGTGCCCAAACCTGCTTCTCGTTCGCGAGGCGCTGGGGGTATTCCTCGACCACGGCGAGCACCTCGCCCAGTGGACTCCCGTCGGGCGTCGTGAGGATCGCGCGCTCGCCGGCGGGGTCCACCGTGACCCAGCCGATCGTCGCCGACGTCGTCGTGACTTCCTGCAGGTAAGGCCGCCGGTGCACCACGTCGCCAGCTTCGGTCAGCGCTCCCGAGCCGCACTGTGCGCGGATGGCATCGATCGGCGAGCCGCGCTCGACGGGATGGGTCAGGTCGCCGAACTTCGTGGCAGCGAGATGTCCCCGCTCGTTATTCGAGCCTCCTCCACACGCGGTGACTCCGAGCATTCCACCGATCAGGGTCGACAGCGTTCTGTTCACGTTTCTCACAGTGTTACGCGGGCTCAGGCCGCACGTCGACCATCGCACGTCACACCGCGCGAGAGACTGTGGGAGCTGGTCGGGCGATCACGAACCACCGCGTCGCATGCGGCACGGTGGAGCTTGGGGGTGGTCTAGCGCGGTCTAGCGCGCAGCGTCGAGGAGCGCGTCGATCTGGGCGGCGGTGATCGCGAGGCCCTCGGTGCGGGCGGCGTTCATGACCGTGCGAGCCTCGGTCTCGGTGAGCAGTTCCAGGCCGAACGCGATCGCGGCAGCCTCGGCGTAGTTGTTGACGAGGTGCATGCCGGCGACGCGCGTCGGGCTGACCGTCTCGTTGACCTTGTTGATGAAGATCGCGGCGACCCGCGTCGGATACTTCGTGCGGATCTCGGCGTAGACCTCGGGGTCGCGGTGGCTGGTGTCACCGAACAGCACGAAGCGCTGCTGGACGCGGGTGTCGAAGATGCGGGAGACGTCGCGGACCTTCTCGGGCTGCGCGACCCATGGCGCACCGGAGACGCCGGTATCGATCGGGCCTGCCGGCACGCCGTGCATCGCCATCCAGTCGGCGATGCCGATGATCCCCTCGGGCGTCCGTGCGGTGACGAAGTGAACGTCGCCGGCGGCGCCGGCCATCCGCAGCTCGAGCGTGCGTAGCAGCGTGGCGATGCCCGGATACGGCGGCGGCAGACCGGCCGACGTCTCGGGCGGCAGCACGGTCTTGTCGATATCCGAGACGATGCCGAGCTCGGCCTGGGCACGCGGCACGTCGACGACGACCTTGGTCTCGAGTGCGGCGTCGCCGCGGTTGTGGACGGTGAGGGTCCAGTTGCGCACGGTACCGTCGGCGGCCACATCGATGCGCGGCGTCGTCGAGATGTCGCTGGTGAACGAGTGCTCGTAGTGGGTCGCGGTGAGCTGGGCGTCGACGGTGCCTTCCTGGACGAGGCTCGCGACGAACGCCGGCGTGGTGATCCGGTACCGCTTGCTGGCGCCCGGGGCCAGCTCGAGCTCGACGATCCGCGGCAGCGCGGTGTCACTCTTGTCGTCGGACAGCGAGCCGAGATCTTCGAGATCGTCGGGCTCGCTCACGCAGGCGCCCAGCGAGACTGCAAACAAGATCGCGCAGGGGCTGGCGCAGTAGCGGATCGGCGTCATGCGCGGCTGGGGCAGCAAGATCCAAGCCCCGCCAAGTCCGCGCCCAGCGAGGGCCGCGACGGCCGCCGGCAAGTCCGGTAGCCAGCCCGAGAGCTACAGCTCGAGCTTCACCACGGGCCCGGCGCCGATAGCGTTTAGATACTCACTCGCGCGAAGCTGGCCTCACCATGGCCAGCGATCCCTCCAGCGACCGGCTTGACCAGCTCGAGCGGGCGAACGCCCAGCTCCACGCGCAGCTCCAGGAGCTTCGCGAGATCATCGACCGCACGCGGGTCGGCGGTTTCCGATCGATCCGTGACTCGCGGCGCTGCCCGGCGTGCGGGTCGGGTGCGCTGTTGCACGTGCGGCGCGCGCAGGAGGTCGGGTATGGGGGCCTGAAGGATCTGGCGATCGCTCACGAGAGCTCGGTCTGGAAGGGCGCGGTGCCACGCGGGCCGATGGAGTCGTTCGTGTGTCGCGGGTGCGGGCTCGTCGAGTTTCACGTGACCGACTTCAGCGACGTTCCCGTCGATGGCACCGACATCGTCGCGATCGAGCCCGAGCCCGACGTCCCGAGCGGCGGGCCATTTCGGTAGTTCCGTCGCGTCCACGACCCCAGCGCACCAGCTCGGGTCCGCGCCACGCCGCACGCCGATCATGGCCTGCGTCGAGGTCTGATAAGCTCGAACCCACGGATGGGCTGGTTCTCAGAGCTCTTGCGAGGCGGCTCCGACGAGCTGGGCTGGGACGATCTGATCCGGCGCGTCGTCGACGAGATCGCGCGGCTCAAGCGGTTCGGCGCGCGCGGCGAGGTCGTGTTCCCAATCGACGTGGTGGTCCGGATCACGGTCGGCGAAGGCAGCGTTGCCACGATCCAGGAATTCGTCGATCGGCCCGAGCTCGATCGCGAGGTCGGTGCGGGGCTCGCCAACCGGTGCGACGTCGCGCTCGATCAGCTGCCGCGTCGCGAGTACGTGGTATCGGCCGCCGATCGCACGGTGATCTCGGTCGTCGAGGGTGCGCCCCAGGTCTGGCGGTTCGTGATCGAGGGCGGTGATCGAACGGGCGCGACGCTCTCGCTGCCCGCGGGGTGGTCCGAGGCGGCGTTCGGGCGCGGCGAGTGGCACGGCGGCGACCAGCACGCGCGTAACGATCTGATCCTCTGCGATCAGACCGAGTACGTGAGCCGGCGTGCGGGACGGCTGTATCGTGCCGGTCACCTGCTCGAGGTCGCATCGCTCGATCAGGCGGATCTGCTGATCGTCAAGCGCGCGAGCGGCGAGGCCGTGCGCCCGTCGCGAACGGCGCGTGGTCGCGCAGCGGTGCGGCCGGGCGACGCGATCGAGCTGACCGATGGTCGCGGCGGCATCGTACGCATCCTCGTCCAGCGCCAGGTTGCGGGGATGGCGGAGTAACGATGGCGCCGGTTCGCAAGGAGAGCGTCGATCAGTTCCGGGTGTCGTTCGTCGAGCTCGCGAAGGCGCGCCGCGGCGAGCCGGTGCAGGTCGATCCGTTCCTGATCGCGCGCGCGATCGCGCTCGTCATGCGCGAGTGCACCGTGCGGTCGGCGGCCGGGCGGCCGATCCTGTGGAACGAGTACCGGGTGATCCTCGCGCGCGCGGACTTCGAGCTCGTGCGATCGCTGCAGGGGCCGCTCGAGGCAGATCTGCAGCAGGTGCTCGCGCAGGAGGCGAAGGCGCGCGAGGCCGACCTCGTCGGCGCGTTGCGGATCACGGTCGTGTTCGACGAGGCCGACGAGCTGCCGGCCGGGCAGGGCGTCGTGCGCGTCGCGTTCGTTCCGACCGAGCGTCTCGTCCAGCCGCGTACGGGCGAGATGACGGTGCGGCTCGACAGCTGGGCGGTCGCCGGTGAGATCGTCGCGCGCGCGCCGAAGGCACCGGCGGACACGATGTTCGTCGACGACTCCGCGGGGGGCGGCGAGCGCTGCGTCCTGCAGTGGCCCGGTGGCGAGACCCGGCTCGTGGTCGGCGCGACGATGATCCTCGGCCGCCCGCATCCCGAGGCGCCGGCGAACTTCGTCGCGCTCGCGGGCGCCGGCGCGAAGGTCAACAAGCAGCACTGCTGGATCGCGCTCGCGACGTCGACGCTGCGCGTCGGCCGGCTCGCGAACGCGAACCCGGTGCAGGTGAACGGTCAGGCGGTCGCGGCCGCGCAGGAGGCCGAGGTCGCGCTGCCCGCCGAGATCTCGCTGTCGCGCGGCGATCTGATCCTGACCGTGCGGCGGCGATGAAGCGCGGCCTCGAGCCGGCGCTCGTGATCGAGCTCGCCGCGCTCGCGGCGATCGCGGTGCTCGCGTGGGTGCTCGGGGGTACGGCGACGACGGCCTGGCTCGCGCGCGTCGGCCGGCTCGACGGATACCAGGCCCCCGACATCGACGCGGTTCGCCGCCTGGCGCGCCAGGCGGCACTGCTGTTCACGGTCGGCATCGCGGTGCTCGCGGTCGCGCGCGTGGTCTGCTACCGGCGCGCGCGCGATCCGATCCGCGTGCCGTGGCTGCTACCGGCGACGCTCGCCGCGTGCCTGCTCGGGCTCGTCATCCATCACGCGACCGTCGAGGTCAGCGGCGGCACGGTGCTCCTGCCGTCGGCCGCTGGCTTCGCGCAAGGCGTCCTGCTCGGTTGCGTGATCGGCGCCGTGCTGCTGGTGCTGCCGGTCGATCTGGCCGAGCTCGCGATCCGTGCACGCATCCCGATCGCGCTCACGATCGGCGCGATCTTCCTCGCGCTCGCGGTCCTTGGCAGCGGACCCGCCGGTTCGGGGACGCGGATCAACCTCGGCCCGATCCAGCCGATCGAGCTCGTGAAGCCACTCGCGATCCTGTTTCTCGCCGCGTTCCTCGGGGCGCGCGCGTCGAAGCTGCGCTGGCAGCGTCGCCGGTTCCTCGGCCTGCGCTGGCCGCGCCTCGAGCTCCTCGTTCCCGCGCTCCTCGTGCTCGTGCTGATCGTCGCGGGCCTGTACGTGATCGGCGATCTCGGACCGGTGTTGCTGCTCGCGTTCGTGTTCCTCGGGATGTTCTACCTGGTGAGTCGCGCGACCGGCTGGGCGGTTCTCGCACTCGCGGTCGTCGCGCTGCTACTCGTGATCCTCGGACGGTGGCCCGAGCTCGCGGGCGGCGGCACCGTGCAGACCCGGCTTCGCATGTGGCACGACCCGTGGAGCAACGGCCTGACGTTCGGGCACCAGCTCGGCGAGGGGCTGTGGGCGGTCGCCGCCGGTGGCTACGCTGGTCAGGGCCTCGGCGAGGCCGCGATCCCGGTGCTCCCCGCGGGCAAGACCGATCTGATGCTCGCGACGATGACCGAGCAGCTCGGCGTGCTCGGGCTCCTCGCCTACCAGCTGCTGCTCGCGGCGATCGTGCTCGGGTGTCTGCGCGTCGCCTCGCAGGCTCGCACCGCGGAGCGCTCGCTGATCGCGGGTGGCGTCGCGATCCTCGTGCTCGTCCAGTGGATCGTGATCCAGGCGGGCACGCTCGGGCAGTTGCCGCTGACCGGCATCGTCGTGCCGTTCCTGTCGTCGGGACGCAGCAGCATGGTCGTGTTCCTCGCGATCGTCGCGATGGTGGTGCGGCTCGCCGCCGACGGTCCGCCCCGCGAGCCGTCCGTCGAGCTCGGCGAGCTGCATGCCGGCGTGCGCGGGATGACCGTCGTGGTGGCGGTCGCGGTGGCGCTCGCGGTCCTCGCGGGCATCGCCGCGGCGATCGTGGGCCGGCACGCGACCAGCGCGCGCGGGATCGTGACGCGGCTCGGCGATGGCGTGCTCGTGCAGCGACACAACCCGCGGCTGCTCGCGCTGATCACCAAGATCCAGCGCGGGACGATCGCGGACCGCAACGGCGCGCCCCTCGCGACGAGCACGTCGCCGACCGCGCGCAGCTATCCCCTCGGCGCTGGGCTCGGCACGCTGCTCGGCGTCCACCCGACGCGCGTGCTGCTGCCGGCATGGTCGCTCGAACGGCTCTTCGATCACCGGCTGCGTGGTTACCCCGAGCACGCCGATGGTCCGCGCTACCGCGACTTCGACGCGCGCGCCGGCGCCGGTGCGCTGCCGTCACCCGATCTGCGACGGTTCGCGAAGCTCCTCGATCTCGATCGCGACGCGCGCGTGCGTGCGGTCGCCGCGCTCGACGCCGATGTTCCGGCGCGCTCGGTCACGCTGACGATCGACGCAGCGCTGCAGGCCCGCGTCGCGAAGCTGCTCGCTGCCGTGCAAGGCAAGCGGGTCGCCGCTGCGGCCGTCGTGATGGATGTCGACACCGGCCAGGTGCTCGCACGCGCGCAGGTGCCCGACTACGATCCGAACGCGCCGGCCTGGCAGGCCCACGTGCTCGCGAATGACGCGCCATACCTCGCGCGGTTCCGCGGCGCCTATGGCGAGTGGCCGGACAAGACCGGCGTGCACGGGATGTTTCAGTCGGGATCGGTCGCCAAGCTGTTCACCGCGCTCGCGGCTGTCAAAGCGGGTAGCGCGACCGCGACGTTCCCGTGCACCGAGCGCGACCAGCAAGGCCCGTACTTCACGCGACCAGGCTGGCCGAAGCCGATCCACGACCACGCCGGCGATCGCAACCACGACAACCCCGGGATCGTCGAGGCGATCGCGGTGAGCTGCAACGTGTACTTCGGCCAGCTCGGCCTCGCGATCGGCCGCGAGCCACTGATCGCGCTGCGTGCGGCAGGGGTCGACGTCGGGTTCTCTGGCGACCTCGACCCCGGTGACCCCGGATCGCGGCAGCTCGCATCGACCGCGTTCGGCCAGGGCGTGATGGTGATGAGCACGATGCAGGCTGCGCGGCTGGTCGCGGCGATCGCGAGCGGCGGCACGTATCGACGATGTCCGCCGACCATGGAGCTCGCCGCGGCGTGTCCTGCCACGCCGCTCGTCGACGATCCCGTGGCGATCGCACCGATCGTCGCAGGGATGCGACGCGTGATGACCGCGGGCACGGGCGCGGGCCTGCGTGCACCGGCCGGGCTGCGCGTGTATGGCAAGACCGGCACCGCGGACGTTCGCGGGTTTCGCGGCGAGGAGCCGTTCGGGATCAAGCGGGCGCAGGTCGCGTCGCCGCACTCGTGGTTCGTCGCGTTCGCCGAGCCTGCATCTGCGACCGAGAACGCGGTCGGCACACCGGGGCGGCTCGTGGTGGTCGTCGTCGTTCCACGCGGTGGTACTGGCGCGTCCGCCGCGGGCCCGATCGTGATGCAGATCCTCGGTGCTGCGAAGGAGCTGGGCTATCTCGGTGGCGCGCCATGACATCTCCGAACACCGGTCGCAGCGGACCGCGCGCCGGCATGACGTATGGTCTGGCGCCGTGACGCTCGACGCTGCGCGACAAGCACTGGAACGCAACGACGTCGGTGCTGCCGTGGCGGCGCTGCTCGAGCTGTGGCGCCAGGTCAAGGATCCGCGGGTCGCCGAGGTCCTCGACACGTTGTCCGCGCGGATCACGCGGCCCGCCCTTCACGCGCCCACGCAGAAGAAGCTGAACGAGCAGTTCGTGGCGCTCGCGAAGGCCGGCGACCCGCTCGATCAACCCCGGCTCGCTGCGGTGATCGGGACGACACGATCACCGCAGATGGTCGAGCAGATCGAATGCCTGCTCGAATGCTGGCCGCCGGATCCGCGCTTCACGTTGCCGCTGGTCGAGCTCCTCAAGCGTCCGCCGTTCACGAGTGGCACCACGCAATCCGCGTGGCGGCGTCTGTTCAAGCTGATGCAGGGCCACGCCGACCCGCGCCTCCTCGAGCTGCTGTCAGCCCTCGACTTCACGCAGCTGCTCCGCCAGCACCGGACTGAGCTCCAGGGCGGGGTCGAGGAGAACCAGTTCGCCGCGGAGTTCTTCACCGAGCGCACGGCGGCGACGCTGAAGGCCCTCGAGAAGACCTACCGCGCGGGCACGCCGAGCTTGCCGGCGGAGCACGAGCCAATGCTCGCGCGGCTCCACGAGCTGCTGCGGCCGGGCACCGAGGCGGAGCTGGTCGCCGAGATCCTCGAGCACCCCCACGAACCAGGTGCAAAGGAGGTGCTCGCCGATCACCTGCTCGAGAACGACGAAGCGCGCGGCCGGTTCATGGTGCTCCAGCACGCGCGCGCGCGGGGCGCGCTGTCGCCGGAGCTGGCCCGCGAGGAGCGCGACCTGATCGTGGCGCACGGCGTGCGCTGGATCGGCGAGCTCGCCGCGCTCGTCGCGCACGACACCATGCAGTTCGTCGATGGCTTCCTCGCGTGGTGTGCGATCGACTCGGACCGGGTCGGCGTCGTCGAGAAGCTGACCGGGCACGTCGGGTGGTCGACGGTCCGGCACGTCTTCCTCGAAGGCACGGCGTTTCCGCACGCACTGCTCGTACATCCGGCGATGAAGTCGCTGACCGGCGTCAGCGGGATCCGCGAGGGCAGGCAGGTGTTGCAGAGGAGTGACGCGTATCCGTGGAGCCGCGTTGGCATCGCCTCGATGGGTGCGTTCGCGCATCGCGACGATCCAGATCTCCTGGCGACGCGTCTGCGGCGCGTGTTCCCGCAGGTCACGAGCCTCACGCTCCCCGGCTACAACTTCACCGTCGACAGCTACCACTGGCTGTGGACGCCGCCGTTCGCGCACCTCGCGTGCATCGGCTTCTCGTCGATCACGCCGTCCGCGTTGCCCCGGTGGCTCGAGGTCTTGCTCGCGCGCGCCCCGGCCGGTGCCGCGATCGAATTCTCCGAGCTCGATCACCTCGGCTACTTGGTCCGGATCGACAAAACCCGGCGCGTGCTCGATCTACGCAGCCGCAGCGTGTGGGGGCGCCGGACGGCGCGCTATGCGGACCTCGCGCTGCTCGCGGCGCCACTCACCGGCACGCTCGCCACGATCCGTGTTCACGACCGGCTGGCGAAGTCCGAGCGGATGGCGCTCGCCGCACTGCTCGCGCCAGGCGGGTCGATCACAACCGTCGACTGACGTCGCCGGAAGGCATCACCGTCGGCTGATAGGTCGCCGGGCACTCGTCGCCGACGACGTAGTCGCGCGCGCACTCGCACTGGCACCGCGATTCGCCGGGCGGGCAGGTCGGGGTGACCGTCATCTGGGTCGTCGCCTTGTTGCCATCGGCATCCTCGACGACGGCCGAGACCACGTACGGCTGGCCATAGAGATCGCGCGTGGCGGTCAGCTGGGGACAGACCTGGAGGTTGCCGACCGTCGATGCGCGCGACATGCCCCAGCCCGAGGCGTCGAGCTCGAGCTCGGTCTGGCGCTGATCGATCTTGAGGATCTGCCCGTCGTCGGTGTCGACGAGGGCGGTGGTCAGCGTCGGCGAGCAGCCATCGATGTTCCGGGCGCGCACGCCGACGAGGACGATCCAGCCACCCTGCGGCGGGATCATCAACGGAACTTCACCCGTCGCCGTCGGGGCGACGAGCTGGTTGTTTGCATCGAGGAAGAACAGCTCGGCCTCGGCGGGAGCCGCAAGATCGCCGATCGGACAGCGCTTGGGCTCCGGTTCACCATCGTCACCGCAGCCGAACATCGTGACGGCGAACAGGATCAAACTGAACAGACGCATCATCACAGGCAGAAGATGTCGGAGTTGACCTTCGGGTAGTAATAGAGGAACACGTTGCAGTGCTCGCCGACGTCGGTGTTGCCGCCGAACGTGTAGCAGCAGTCATTTTCCTGCAGCGGATCCTTCGCGTCGACCTCGGCGCAAGTCAGGTGGGTCGGCGGGGTCCACTTGAACGCGCAGTCCCACCAGATGCCGGTGTTCGCGGCGGCCTTGACGTCGAGGTTCATCGCCATCGGCGGCTCTTCCCACGAATCGCTCTGGTAGAACGCCGTCGACTCGGCGGGGTGATCGATCGACTGGCCATCCCACGGAAAGATCGTGAAGGTATCGCCGCGCTTGTGAAAGTGACCGTTCGCGGCGGTGATCGTCACGGCACCGGGGAACCGGCACGTGCCGGAGTAGGTCACGTTCGGGCGGCTCTTGCACACGCGGAGGTTCTGCTGGGTCGCGAACAGCGAGCCCATCTCCATCGGCGAGGTGCCCTGGTGGCGATAGAAGTTGATGCCGACCTTCGCGCCGTACCTGGTGGGCTGATCCGTGGTGTTGACGTAGTGGGTCTGGATCATCAGCATCTCGCCGGGCGTCATGCGGATCGCGACGCTCTCGGGGAGCTGCCAGTCGGTCTTGGCCTCCTCGACCGTGGCGTGCTGCGAGTTCGCGACGAGCGGCCAGTCCGCCCAGTTCGTGCTGTTCCAGCACGGGCTGGTGTTCACGAAGTCCTCGCCCTCGATCACGGTGCCCTCGTAGGCGCCGAGCATCACCGGAGTGCCGGCAGCGGGATCGAGCCCGAGGATCGTCTTCACGCGGAAGACGTTCATGTGGTGGCTACCGGGGTTGATCGCGGTGAGCACGCGATCGACCCAGATGTCCTCGCCGCCGCCGAGATCGGGGACGCGGACGAAGTAGCAGTTCTGGCTCTCGCGACCAGCCGCGACATCGAATTCGGGCACGCGCAGCGAGAAGCCCTGGTCGGCGGAGAGATCCTCCAGCTCCCATGGCGTGAACGTTTCTTCTTCGGCCCCGCAGCCGAGCTGCAGGGACATCACGAGCGCACAGGTGAATGATACTGACTTCATCGGGCCCTCACGTGACACCTCCAAGGTCCCATCCCTCGGTGGCGCAGCAAACAAACTCTATCGCATCGCAGTCGGATTGGTCTCGTCTTTTACGCGAGCTGGAGATCAAAACCGTGATGGACATGTAGGTGTTTGGGCGCTCGACCGACACCTGAACGTGACCGCACCTCCATGTGGACGTGACGTCCAACGGGGTCGCGTTCGACTTCGTCCTGTACTCGAACTACGAGCGCCAGGTGGGCGAGCGAGACGCCGCGAAGGCCCTGATGGCGGGAATCGTCGACGCCGCGTGCGTGATCGACGGCAACCGGCTCGCGCTCGTACGCGAAGGAATGCTGCCCCGGGCCGATGTCTGGGTGCTGCTCCATCCACCCGCACTTCCGCGAGGTGATGCATCGAGCTGCAACGCACGATGGCCGACGGCCGGCGCGGCCGGCTGCTACGACTCGGCTTCGATCCCGATCGCTCGGCCGCGCTCTCCGGTCTGCATACGCGCAACTTCATGTGACCTCGCGTCGGTGCGCGCCGTAGAAGCGTCGCTCACATCACCAGTCAACTCGACGCGCGCGTCGGATTGTCTGACGTGTGCTCCGCCGTGCTATGAGACCTGCCAGAGCGCCCGAGCGCACAGGCGGGAACGAAACGTCATGGCGTATCCTGATTCGACCGGACCCTCAGCGCTGGAGCAGCAAGCGATGACCTTGGACACGGAAGCCGAGCGCCAGGCCTTTCTTGCAAGAGCAGGACGTACGCTGCTGTCGTCGCTGGATTACCGAGCGACGCTGCAGAAGCTCGCAGACCTCGCGGCACCCGCGCTTGGAGACTGGTGCGCGCGCGAAGGTGGCGCTCGCCCACGACCTCATCGACCGATACCCGCCGAACGCATCGGATCCGGCCGGCATTCCTGCCGTGGTGCGGACGGGCGTCACCGAGCTCGTCCACGACATTTCGGACGACTTGCTCGTCACGCTCGCACATGATCCCGAGCATCTGCGGATCATCCGCGGGCTCTCGCTGCGCTCCTACATCATCGTACCCCTGACGGCGAAGGGTATCGTCCTTGGCACGCTCACCCTCGTGCAGGCGGAATCCGGGCGGCGATACAGCCAGGACGACGTGCCGTTTGCCGAGGAGTTCGCGCGCCTCGCCGCGATCGCCGTCGACAACGCACGACTGTTCGAGAACGAGTCGGAGGCACGCGCGCGCGCCGAGGCCAGCGAGCAATCGTTCCGGACCTTCGTCGATAACCTCCCGGAGCTTGCCTGGATGGCGTTGCCCGACGGCTACATCGACTTCTATAACCGGCGCTGGTACGCGTTCACGGGTACCACGCTCGAGGAGATGCAGGGGTGGGGCTGGGAGAAGGTGCACGACCCCGCATACCTGCCCCAGGTCACTGAACGCTGGAAGCATTCGATCGCCACCGGAGAGCCCTTCGAAATGGAGTTCCCTCTGATCGGCGCGAACGGCGAGCCGCGGTGGTTCTTGACGCGCGTCAATCCGCTGCGCGGAGCGAGCGGAACGATCGAGCGCTGGTTCGGCACCAACACGGACATCACCGACATTCGATCGGCTCGAGCACTCGCCGAGGAGATGGCGCTCCAGAGCGAGGAGGCTGCAGCGCAGCTGCTCGAGCTTCGTGCGCAAAAAGATCGGGCAGAGCGACGAGTCGCCGAGCTGGAAGCACGCATCAAGACCGAGCCGTGACCGTGAGCGAGCCACCGAACAGCGACAGCGAGTTCTATCAGCTCGCCTTGACCAAGATGACGCGTGTCCTTGGTGCGGAGCGAGCGCGTCGCTTGATCGGGGAGGTGCTCGCCGACCTCGGGATCGAGCTCTCCACGGCGGATGACCTCGCGCTCTTCGCTGCTGCGCTCACCAAGCTCGGTGGCTTCGAGGGTGCCGTCGGGGCGATGCTCAGCGTCTCTGCGGTGATGAAGGGTGCATCGGTCCGTGTGCCAAGCGCCGCGCTGGGTTGAACGCGCGCAGGAAATTGCCGACCGAGACTGCACGGCCCCGCCGTCACGCGAGACCAGATCAGCTCGGGATGATCGTAGCCGCCCGAGCTGGGACGCGCGGACGCGTCAGGTGGCGCGCGTCGACGTGGCGAGCGGCAACCGGATGGGCCGCTCGATCCGCCCACGCCCCTGGAAGAATCTCGGTGGGTCTTTGAAAGAACCTCGCCGTCGCGCTCGTCAGCGGGGACTGCGAGGACCGAGAATTTCGGTCGGGGTCGTGTTTCACGTCGGTTGTGGCGACAGCGTCTGGTAGCGACGTCTCGCACCGTCCGCAGTCGTCATGTCGTTGTAGCGACTTCCGCCGTAGGGTCGGATCGAGCGGTCGATTCGATCGCCGCTTCGCTACGAGGTGGAGCAATGGGCGTGCCGCGCGATGGGCGCGATTCGTCGACGGTGCGCGCTCGGAGTGCGCGCCACGCCACGCCCGACCGTGCGGCGCGCCCGCAGCGCACCGCGGAACAATGCTGAGCCGCCCCGTGCGTCAGTGCCGGACGGAGGCGAGATCCTCGACGTTGTCGGGGCGCGACACCTCCTTGAGCAGCTCGCCGGCCTCGTGCTTCGAGGCGTGGATCGCGACGTCGGCCTGCGCGACGATGCCGGTGCAGCGGCCACCCGAATCGACCACGATCACGCGGCGGATCTGCCGCTCCTCGAGGACCTCGATGCAGTCGTCGAGCGTGGTGTTCTCGGTGACCGTCTCCGCGGGTGCCGTCATACAATCGCGCGCCGTCAAGCCGAGTGGATTGACGCCATCGGCGAGCGCGCGAATGACGATGTCACGGTCGGTGATGATGCCGATCGGATAGCGATCGACGAGATCGCCGACGACCGGAACTGCGCCGCAATCGTGCTGCTTCATCAGCTGCGCGATCGCCTCCAGCGGGCTCTCGGGTGTGCAGCAGACTGGATCCTTCGTCATCACGTCCTTGACCTTCATGCTCATGGGGTGCTCCTTCGTTGAATCGTCGGCCCTGGAACTCGATGCAAGGTCGATGCGCGCGGCCTCGGAAATGTTCGTGCGCTAGCGCGGCGCGTGACGGAACACCCGAGCGAGCGCGCTGCGCGCGGCCCAGTAACCGCACATGCCATGCACACCGCCGCCGGGCGGCGTCGATGCCGAGCACAGGTAGATGTCGCGCGCCGAGGTGGCGTAGGGATCGAGGCGTACCGCCGGGCGGAAGAACAGCTGGCGGAGATCGGGTGAGCCGCCGGTGATATCGCCGCCGACGAAGTTCGGGTTGTACGCGGCGAGCGCCTGCGCGTCGGTGGCGTGGCGTGCGACGACAAGTGCGCCGAAACCCGGCGCGGCACGCTCGACCTGCGCCTCGATCGCGGCGGACGCATCGATCGCCGAGCCGTGGGGGACGTGGCAGTAGGCCCATGCGATGTGCATGCCTCGCGGCGCGCGCGACGGATCGAAGAGCGTCGGCTGCACGAACAGGACGAACGGCCGCGACGCGAGGGTTCCTGCATGGGCGGCCGCCTCGGCACTCGCGACCTCGGCGAGGGTGCCGGAGAGGTGCACGGTCGCGGCGCGCGCGCACGTCGGATCGCGCCACGGCACGGGCCCGCGGAGTGCCCAGTCCATCTTGAAGATGCCGGGGCCGTGGCGCATCGCGAGCACGCTCTTGCGATAGCGAGCGGAGAGGCGGTCGCCGGCGATCGCGACGAGGTGTCGGGGCGCGACGTCGAACAGGTACGCGCGGGCCTCGGGCAGCTGGTCGATGTGCTCGACGGGAAACCCGGTCACGACCTCGCCACCATGCGCCTGCAGACAGTTGACGAGCGCGTCGACGATCGCGCGCGAGCCGCCGGATGCGATCGGCCAGCCGACGGCGTGGCCAGCGGTTGCGAGCACGAGCCCGAACGATGCGGTCGCCAGGTGATCGAGCGGCACCATCGAGTGCGCGGAGATCCCCGCGAGCAGCGCGCTCGCCAGCGTGCCGCGGAACGTACGGCGGGCGAGGCCCTCCATCGACTGCAGCGCCGCGACCCCGAACCGCGCGAACAGCAGCGGCTTGTGGGGCAGTCGCATGCCGGCGAGCACCATCGGCAGGAGCTCGGTGAAGCGTCCGGCGAGCGGCTCGATCAGCCGGCGGTATGCCGGACCGTCCTCGCCGAGGTTGGCGGCGGTTGCCTCCACGGAGCGCTCGAGCGCGACGCCGGTGCCGTCATCCATCACGTGAACGAGCGGAGCCGGCGGGTGCACCCACGCCAGCCCGAAGCGCTCGAGCCTCAGCTCCTGGAAGAACGGCGAGGCGAACCCGAGCGGGTGTACGGTCGAGCACACGTCGTGGAGGAAGCCGGGCAGCGTGAGCTCGCGGGTTCGTGTGCCGCCGCCGGCCGTGTCACGCGCCTCGACGACCAGCGTCGACAGGCCGGTCCGCGCGAGCTCGATCGCGGCGGCGAGGCCGTTGGGTCCCGAGCCGACGATCACGGCGTCGTAGCGGGACCGTGCGCAGGGCACCCCGGGCTTGCGGGGGGCGGTCACGACTGGGTGTGGGGCTCGAGGCTCGTGCGGACCGGCGACGGGCGGGTCGCGAGCCGCAACATGTGACCGGCCGTCCACGCGAGGAGTCGCGGGAGTCCGAGCCGCGCCGGTCGCTTGCCCCGGACGTGCGCATCGAGCGTCGTCGGCGCGAAGAGATTGCCGTCGCTGTCGGGCAGCTGGCGATGGCCGAAGTGCCACTCGCGGAGGATATGCAGGATCAAGCGCTCGGCGGTGCGCGGGAACACCGCCCGGAGCAGCAGAAGCGGCGCGGCGAGCCGCGGCACGTGACGCTCGCGGCGTGGCCGGCGCACGAGACCGACGAGCGCGCGCGCGACTTTCTCGGGTGACTGCATCGGGGGCATCGCGTGGGCATCGTAGCCCGTGTGGTTCGCGCCCTCCTCGAAGTGCGGCGTGTCGATCGCGTATGGCAACAGCGAGCAGATATGGATGTCAGGATCGTCCGCGATCGCGGTGCGCAGCGTCTCGGTCAGCCCACGCAGCGCGAACTTGCTGATGACGTACGACGGCACGTAGGGCTGTCCGACCTTGCCGAGGATCGAGCCAACGTTGATCAGGATGCCCGCACGCTGGAGCTGCGCTCGGTGAGCCAGAGTCCTTCCTGGGTGCGTCACTGACGCACGCGCGTCTACTATTGACCCTAGTAGCTGTGCCCCCTAGGCTCTGGGGGTGAGCACGTTCTCGAAAGCTGGCCGCGTCCTCGGCGAGCTCGAAACCCGGGTGATGGACCTCCTCTGGGAAGAGCATCCCGTGTCCGTACGAACCGCGTGCGAACGCCTTCGCGGCGACCACGCGTACACGACGATCATGACGACCATGGATCGGCTGCACAAGAAGCGCCTCCTTCGTCGCAAGAAGGACGGTAATGCCTTCATCTACGAGCCGGCGATGGACCGCTCCGAGTACCAGCGGCGTGTCGTCGAAGCCGCCTTGAGCCCGCTGCTCGAGCAAGGTGCAGCGCCCGTGCTGGCGGCCTTCGTCGAGGTCGCCGCCGATCTCGACGAGAAGCACCTCGCCCAGCTCGAACGACTGATCGCGAGCCACAGGAGACGCAAGTGAGTCTCGGGGCAGTCGCGGGCTTCGCACTCGTCTTCGTCGTGACAACCTGGACGATCTCGGCCCTTGGCGTCCTCGCGCTCGCGCAAGCACGCTCGTGCCTCCAGCGCGTTGGGCCCATGGCCGAGCGCCGCGCGGCTGAAGCGGTGGCGATCGTTCCGGTCGTGCTGGGGATCCTCGCCGTGGTGACGCTACTCCTCCAGTCGACCGTCGGCGTCGATCATTGTGAAGCGCACGGGCATCACGCGCATCTCTGCGTCACGCACGGCGCACAGTGGATCGAGCGCACCTGGGTTGTCGTCGGGCTCGCGATCGTGGCGGCGACGCTCCTCGGCCGCACGGTCGTCGTCGCTGCAAGCTTCCTGCGCGGCGCGCGCAGCATCCGCGAGCTCCACGCGCTGAGCAGCGCTGCGAGTGGCGTGCGGCTCGTGGACTCGGATCGCGCGTTCTGCTTCGTCGCGCGATCTGGAATCTACGTTTCGTCGCGCGTCTGGACGTCCCTGTCGGAAGGCGAGCGTGCGGCACTGGTGGCTCACGAGGCCGCGCACGTTCGCCATGGCGATCTCCGCACGCGCGCGGTGCTCGAAGCGTTCCTCGTGCTTGCTGCGCCACTGGTCGGTGACCGCGTACGCAGCGCGTGGCTTGGGGCAAGCGAGCGGCTGTGCGATGCCCACGCGGCATCCGTGACGGGCGAGCCCGAGGTGGTCGCGACCGCGATGGTGTCGATGTGTCGCCTCCATGCCACGCAGCCAGTCCAGGCATCTGGCTTCACGCCGACGGTGGAGGAGGTCGAGGGTCGCGTGCGTGCCGTGCTCGCAGGGGGGCCACTTGGAGCGCGCGAGGCGGTCGTGCTGGCGCGGGTGGTCATCGCGACCTGTGTGGTGCTCGCCATCGCGGGTGTCGTCGCCGCCGAGCCGGTTCATCACGCGTTCGAGACCGTGCTCGGTTAAGGGATCTATCGCGATGTCAGGTCTTCACATGCGCGCATCGATACTAGCGGCGGTAGTAGGGCTGGCGCTCGCCCGCGGTCACGCGCACGCGCAGCCAGCAGTGGCGATGATCGACGAGGCCACGTTGGTCGCAGAGCTCGAGGCGAAGGACCCGCGCGCGGCGGTTGCTGCCGCGAAGCTGGCGGATGCTCGCGCCGATGTCGCTGCAGCGCGCGTGCGGCCGAACCCGACCATCTCGATCGAACGCGAGGAGCCGTTTGTCGGCGGTACGGGCCTGGCGACCAACTACCTGCGCCTCAGTGTTCCGTTCGATATCTCCGGTCGTCGCGGCAGGCAGATCGAGGCGGCCCAGGCGGGTGTTCGCGCGGTCGACAGCGACGCGACGCAAGCCAAGCTCGAGCTCGTGATCCAGGCGCTGCGCGTGTTCGATGATGCTGCGCGTGCTCGTCTGCATGTCGAGATCCTGACCAGCTCGCGGACGTCGCTCGTCCGAGCCGTCGAGATCGCACGAAAGCGCGGCAAGGCGGGCGATGCCTCCGGCTACGAGATCCAGCGGTTCGAGCTCGAGCTCGCCGGCCACGACGACGACCTCGCGACAGCGCAGATCGATCTGGCGCGGGCGCGGGGGCAGCTCGCCGCGCTGACAGGTCGGACGGGCGAGCTGGACGCTTCGTCGACGCTCGACCTCCCGGCCGCAGTGCCGACGGTCGAGACACTGCTCGCGAAGGCCAATGGCCGCGGCGATCTCCGTGCGGCGAGGCTTCGGGGTGAGGCAGCGAATCGGCGTGCCGGTGCCGCCGGACGTGGATGGGTTCCGACGCCGACGCTCACTGCCGGTGCGATGACGGTCGACCTCGGCGACCAGACCGCCACCGGATACGTGGCAGGCGTCGCGCTCACGATTCCGGTGTTCGACCGGGGGCAGGGCGACAAAGCTCGCGCGGATGCGGACCGCCAGCTCGCGATCGCAGAGGCACGTTGGCTCGAACGCCAGATCCCGAGCGCCGTGCAGGTCGCGCACACGACGCTGATGGCGAGGATCGAGCAGACGCGCAGGCTTGCGACCGGGCAGCTCGATCGGCTCGACGTCATCCTTGTCGCCGCCGAGACCGCGTTCCGCGAAGGTAACGCGAGCGTCATCGAGCTGCTCGATGCGCATCGGGCAGCGCGCGGCGTTCGCACTCGCGCACTCGACCTCCGTCATCAGGTGGCACGTGACAAGCGCGAGCTCGAGCTCGCCGTGGGGCAGCGTCTATGAGTCCGTGCAAGCTCCTCGTGCTCGTGCTCGTGCTCTCGTGCGGGCACAGCCACGACAAGGACGACGGTCATGGTCGCGACGACCATGCGGCGAAGTCGGAAGAGCTACCCGGGCAGTCGGTCACCATCTGGACGGACAAGACCGAGCTGTTCATGGAGTACCAGGCGTTGATCGTCGGCAAGGAGACCGGCTTCGCGGCGCACGTCACGGTCGACGCGAACGGCAAGCCAGTGACCGCCGGCAGCGCGACGATCACGCTCACGATGGCAGGCGGAGTGCCGGTCCAGGCCGTGGCGAAGGAGCCCGCGAACCCCGGCATCTTCCGGCCCACGATGACGCCAACGAAGCCCGGTAAGTGCGCGCTCGAGATCGCGATCACGAGTCCGCAGCTCACGGACTCCTTCGCGATCGGACCTTGCGAGGTGTTCCCGAACGAAGCTGCCGCGCGCGCCGCGCTCGCGGAAGAACCCGAGGTGCCGGGCCGCATCACGTACCTGAAGGAACAGGCGTGGAAGACGGACTTCACGACCGTGGCCGTGGCCGAGCGCGACCTGCAGGATGGCGTGCGAGCCACCGGCGAGATCCGACCCGTCGCGGGCAAGGAAGCGCAGGTGACCGCGCCGTCCGCGGGGCGGGTGTCGCTCGTGTCGCCTGCGCCGATCCTCGGCATGCCGGTCAAGAAGGATCAGGTGCTCGCCACCGTCTCGCCGCGCGTGACCGGCGGTACGGATCGTCCCACGATGTCCGCCGATCTCGGCGCTGCTGAAGCGGAGGCCGCGGCGGCGCGTACCGAGCTCGCACGCCAGGAGCGCCTGGTCGCGGCACAGGCGGCACCGCCGAAGGCTGTCGATGAAGCAGCGACGCGCGTGAAGATCGCCGAGGCGCGGCTCGTGGGGGCACGTGGTCGGCTCGGTCAGTTCGACGCAGGCGCGCGTGGCACCGGGGGCGGACGTGTCTTCCAGGTGCGCGCTCCGGCGGACGGTACGCTGGTGTCGATCGATGCCGCGTCGGGGCAGGGCGTCGAGGAAGGCCAGACCCTGTTCACCGTGATCGATCTGGAGCGCGTGTGGCTCGTCGCGAAGGTGTTCGAAGCCGATGTGCCGAAGGTCGAGAACGCCCGAGCCGCGTGGTTCACGATCGATGGCTACGACCAGCCGTTCACGGTCGACGCATCGAACGGCAAGCTGATCACGGTCGGCCGTGTCGTCGATCCGCAAACGCGAACGGTGCCGGTGGTCTTCGAGGTCGATAACAGCGCCGGCAAGCTTCGCATCGGCAACTTCACCAAGACGGTGATCGCCACCGGCTCGCCGCGGAAGGCACTCGCGGTGCCCGATGCCGCGATCGTCGAGGACGGTGGGCGCTCCGTCGCGTTCGTGATGGTGGAGGGCGAGTCCTTCGAACGCCGTCCGTTGCGGCTCGGTATCCGCTCGAACGGCTGGACCGAGGTCCTCGAAGGCGTCAAGTCCGGCGAGCGCGTCGTCATCAAGGGTGCGTACGAGGTGAAGCTCGCCGCGTCATCGGGCGCGGTGCCCGCGCACGGCCACGCGCACTGAGAATCCAATGGACCGCATCATCCATTGGTCGATCGCGAATCGCCTGCTCGTCGTCATCGTGTCGCTGGGGCTGATGGCCTACGGCGCGGTCGTCGCGCTGCGCGCACCGGTCGACGTGTTCCCGGATCTCACCGCGCCGACGGTCACCGTCGTCACCGAAGCGCACGGCCTCGCGCCGCAGGAGGTCGAGACGCTCGTGACGTTTCCGATCGAGTCGGCCGTCAACGGGTCTACCGGCGTGCGCCGCGTGCGGTCGTCGTCGGGGATCGGGATCTCGATCGTCTGGGTCGAGTTCGACTGGGGCACCGACATCTACGTCGCGCGTCAGATCGTGAACGAGAAGCTCCAGCTCGTCGCGGCGCAGATGCCGCCCGATATCAGCCCGCCGAGCCTCGCGCCGATCGCGTCGATCATGGGCGAGATCCTGTTCATCGCCATCGTCAGCGACCGCCACGAGCCGATGGAGGTCCGTGATACCGCGGACTGGGTGGTGCGTCGTCGGTTGCTCGCCTTGCCGGGCGTGGCGCAGGTCGTGCCGATCGGTGGCGGCGTGCGGCAGTACCAGGTCCGCGTCGATCCGGATCTGCTACGCGCGTTCAACGTGACGCTCGCTGGTGTCGAAGAGGCGCTTCGCGAGTCGAACGCGAACTCGACGGGCGGCTTCTTCGTGCGCGGTGGTCAGGAGTCGCTGATCCGCGGTGTTGGTCGGATCACCTCGAAGGAGGACATCGAGCAGGCGGTGATCGAGGTGCGCGACGGCTCGCCGATCCTGGTGGGGCAGGTGGCCAAGGTCGAGGTCGGCCCGAGCGTCCAGCGCGGCGAAGGCTCGTCGAATGGCAAGCCGGCCGTGGTGATCGCGATCCAGAAGCAGCCCGGCGCGAACACGCTGGAGCTGACCGCGCGGATCGATCGCGAGCTCGAGGAGATCCAGAAGACGCTGCCCGGGGGCATGAAGCTCGAGCGCAACAAGGTGCGCCAGGCGGACTTCATCGAGACCGCGGTGGGTAACGTCACGCGCTCGCTGCGTGATGGCGCGATCCTCGTCGCGGTCATCTTGTTCTTGTTCCTGTTCGATCTGCGGACGACCGTGATCTCGCTGGTCTCGATTCCGCTGTCGCTGCTCGTCGCGATCACCGTGCTCGACTGGCGGGGCGTCACGCTCAACACGATGACGCTCGGCGGTCTGACGATCGCGATCGGCGCGCTCGTCGACGACGCGATCATCGACGTCGAGAACGTGCTCCGGCGATTGCGGGAGAATCGTGCCTTGCCCGAAGCGCAGCGCCGGCCCGCGACGGATGTGATCTTCGAGGCGTCCCGCGAGATTCGCGGCTCGATCGTATTCGCGACGCTGATCGTGATGCTGGTGTTCGTGCCGCTATTCTTCCTGTCGGGCGTCGAAGGTCGGCTGCTCGCACCGCTCGGGTACGCGTATCTGGTCGCGATCTTCGCCTCGCTCGTCGTCGCGATGACCGTGACGCCAGCGCTGTGCGCGTACGTGTTGCCTCGTGCGAGGTCGCTCGGGCACGGAGATTCGTTCGTGGTGCGTCACCTCAAGCGCGCGTATCTGCCGCTGCTGGTTCGTTCCATCGCGCATCCCAAGCTCGTCGGAATCCTGGCGGCGGCGCTGCTTGCCGGTGCGATCGCGCTGGTGCCGTTCCTCGGCCGCACGTTCCTGCCGGAGTTCAACGAGGGCGCGCTGACGGTGAGCGCCGTGACGCTGCCGGGGACGTCCCTGCAGGAGTCCGACCGGCTCGGGCGGCGCGTCGAGGAGATCTTGTTGTCGTTCCCCGAGGTCGTCTCCACCGCGCGCCGCACCGGCCGCGCCGAGCTCGACGAGCACGCCCAGGACGTCAACGCCGCGGAGATCGACGTTCGCCTGAAGGGTGGCGCTCGCTCGAAGGAAGCGTTCCTGGCGGAGCTGCGCGACAAGCTCGCCGCCGTGCCGGGAGTCGTCATCACGATCGGTGGGCCGATCGCTCACCGGATCGATCACATGCTGTCGGGCACGCGGGCGAGTATCGCGATCAAGGTATTCGGGGATGACCTGAACCAGCTCCGTGCGTCGGCGTCGGCGATCGAGCAAGCGATGAAGGGCGTCGATGGTGTGGTCGACCTCGCGATCGAACAACAGGTCGACGTCCCGCAGCTGACGGTCAAGTTCGACCGCGAGGCGATCGCCCGTTACGGGCTGCGTGCCGGGGCCCTCGCCGAGACCTTGGAGACCGCGTATGCGGGCACCAAGGTCACCCAGGTGCTCGAGAACCAGCGCACGTATGACGTCGTCGTGCGCTATCGCGACGACACGCGCGCCGACCTCGACGCGATCAAGAACACCGTGGTCGATACGCCGTCGGGCGCCAAGATTCCGCTGCGCATGCTCGCGACCATCCGCGACGATGTCGGCCCGAACACGATCTCCCGCGAGAACGTGCAGCGCAAGATCGTGGTGTCTGCCAACACGAGCGGACGCGACCTCGGCAGCGTGATCGAGGATATCCAGGCGGCCGTCGAGCGTGACGTCAAGCTGACTCCCGGCTACTACGTCGTGTACGGCGGCCAGTTCGAGAGCGAACGCTCGGCGTCGCGCACGATCGGTTTTCTCGGCATCTTCGTGGTGGCCGGCATCTTCTTGCTGTTGCTCCTGGCGTTCCGGTCGACGCGGAATGCGCTCCTGATCATGGTCAATCTGCCGCTCGCCTTGATCGGGGGTGTGGTCGCGGTGTTCTTTGGCAGTGGCGTGCTCAGCATCGCGTCGCTGGTCGGGTTCATCACGCTGTTCGGAATCGCGACCCGCAACGGCATCATGATGATCTCGCACTACGAGCACCTCCGGACCCACGAGCGCGCGACGTTCGACGAGGCCGTGCTGCGGGGGTCGATGGAGCGGCTGTCGCCGGTGCTGATGACCGCGATGTGTGCGGGCCTCGCGCTGATTCCACTGGTCATCGCCGGCAGCGAGACCGGTAACGAGCTCCAGGCGCCGATGGGCGTGGTGATCCTCGGCGGCCTGATCTCGGCAACGGCGCTGAACATGCTGGTCGTGCCGGCTCTCTACGCGCGCTTTGCACGGCCGCGCATCTGAGCTCACCTCGGCTGGCGGCGGAGCGTCTCGCGCATGCGCACCGCGACGACGATCCCGGACACAGCGGTGATGCCGGCAACCAGCCAGATCGCAGCGGGTGCGCCGACGAAGTCCGCGACCAGGCCGGCCAGCAGCGCACCGATCGCATATCCGAGGTCGCGCCACAGCCGGTACACGCCGACCGCCGATGCCCGCCAGCTCGGATGTGCGACATCGCCGAGCGCGGCGAGCAGGGTCGGGTAGACGAGCGCGGTGCCGAGCCCGAGCAACGCCTGGCCGACGGCGAACGCCCAGAAGCTGATCGAGGACACGACGAGCGCGATCGCGCCGGCCTGCATCCACATGCCGCCCACGATCATCCACTTGCGGCCGAGCCGGTCGGACAGCGCGCCGGTGCCGAGCTGCGCGAGGCCCCAGACAGCCGGATAGATCGCGGCGAGCGCGCCGATCCGGTCGACGGACATGCCGGAGGCGGCGAACCACAGCGGGAACAGGCCCCACGCCATGCCGTCGTTGAGGTTGTTGACGAGCCCGGCCTGGGTGACGCTCGAGAGATCGCGATCGCCGAGCGTGGTCTTGCGAAACACCTCGCCGGCCGACAGGGTGGGCTCGATGCTCGCGCCACCCTCGACCTTGGCGTGGCCGTGGGTCTCGCGGACGAACACGAGCGACAGCAGCCCACCAACAACCACGTAGCCCACGCCGAGATAGAACGGCTCGGGCCGCAGGTTCCAGCGCGCCGCGATCGCGGCGGTCGTGATCGCCGAGCCGGCCACGGCGAGGTAGCCGGCGAACTCGTTGAGCCCCATCGCGAGGCCGCGGCGCGCTGGACCGGCGAGGTCGATCTTCATGATCACGGTCGTCGACCACGTGAGGCCCTGGCTCGCGCCGAGGAGCACGTTCGCCGCCAGGATCCAGCCCCACGATGGCGCGAACATCAACATGAACGGCACCGGTGCCGCGATCGCCCAGCCGACCACGAGGATCACCTTGCGGCCGACGCGATCGGACAGCCGCCCGGCGATGTAGTTAGTCAGCGCCTTCGAGATCCCGAACACGATGATGAACGACAGCACCGCGGTCTTCGCCGACAGCCGGAAGTCTTGCTCGGCGATCGCCGGCAGGATGCTGCGCTCCATCCCGATCATCGCGCCGACGAGCGCGTTGACGACGACGAGCAGCGTGAACTGCGCGGCGTTGGCGCTGATCCCGAGGCGCGGTGGGTCGCTCATCGCTTGGCGGCGACCATCGGGACGAGCTGGCGCATGTGCCAGGCCTGCAAGTACGCAGCGCGCCGGGACTGGTAATGCATCAGGGACATCCCCCGTGACAGGAATGCGGAACAGATGAGCAACGCGATGACGTAGAACGCGAGCGCGATCTCCATGTGAGGTAACCGGAACGAGCCGTTGGCCGTCCGCATCACGAGCGCGCCATCGTGGGCGCCGATCGTCGGCGACAGCACGCCGATGCGCTCGAGGAGCCACGGCACGAGGATCGCGCCGCACAGCGCGATCACCAGCACCGCCGGGCGGCCGAACCGCGGGTGGAGGACGAGCGCGAACATCGTCGCGGCCGCGATCCCGGGTGCGACGAGGAACGGCGAGAACAGCCGCGCGGCGATCGCGAGCAGCACCACGTTGGAACCCACCATCGTGTAGAGAAATGCGGTCGAGACCGTCCGCTTGCGCATCAGGACGAACGCAAACGCGATATTCGCCACGATCGCGAGCGTGCCGAGCGTCAGCGTCGGGACGTCGCGAACGCCGACCCATACCATGATGGGCACGAACGTGAGGTAGATGATGTACGCGGCCATCGCGAAGCGGCCCTGGCTGCGAAGGTCGGCATCCTCGAGCGCGGAGAGCTCGGCCTGGACTTTCGCTGGCGTCTCGCGAGGCGGCTCGAGGATCATCCGGGTGACGAGATCGGCGGCGTCGGCGGATGACGGATCGAGCGCGAGCGCGCGACCGGCATGCTGCATCACGTTCCTGCGAGCGATCTCGTTGTCGCGATCGGCGCCGCGCCGCGCGATCGACGTCATGGTCGGCGACGTCATGGTCGGCGAGGTCGTGGTCAGTGGCAAGTGCTCGCCGCCGACGAGCGCACTGCGGGCGAGCGCGAGGTGCTCGGCCGCGAGCCGCCGCCGCTGCCCCACGTCGCGATCGCCGTCGAGGAACCGCTGCACGCTCTCGCCCACCTCGCGCGCCGAAGCGGGGCGCTTGCCCGGATCCTCCGCGGTCGCCGCCACGCACAGCGCGTCGAGCTCGGGTGGTACCTCCTGCGCCGGCGAGCGGCTCGATGGTCGCGCGTCGTACTCGCCGAGCGCGGCAGCGTGATCGCCGGGCCGGTGCAGCGGCTGGCGCGCGAGGATCTCGAACAGGATGCAGCCGAGCGCGTAGACATCGGCCCGGTGATCGATCGCCCAGCCGCGGAGCTGCTCGGGAGCCATGTAGCCGACCGTGCCGAGCACGGCGCCGGCCTCGGTCTCGACAACACCCACGTTCCACGCCGGCTTCTCGCCCGGCCGCGGCCGCTTCTGGGTGTGCAGCAGATCGGCGGCGTCGTCCTCGCGCACGAGATGGGCGATGCCCCAGTCGAGGACGTAGACCTCGCCGAAGTCGCCGAGCATGATGTTCGCCGGCTTGAGATCGCGATGGATCACGCCGCGGGTGTGAGCAAACTCGACGGCGAGGCAGACGTCGGTGAACGCGCGGAGCAGGCGCTGCCGCGAGCGCCGCTCGCTGACGGTCGCCCGCGGCACCGGATCGCCGGGGTCCGAGAGGATGTCCGCGAGCGTGGTGCCGGTCAGCCGCTTCATCACGAAGTACGGCCGGCCTTCCTCGTCGATCGCGAGCTCGTGCACCGGCACGATCGCCGGATGGTCGAGACGTCCCTGGATCCGCGCCTCGCGGAGGAACCGCGCGATCGATGCCGCATTGACGTCACGCATACGCTTGATCGCGACGTCCCGGCCGATCTGCGCGTCGATCGCGACCACGACATCTCCCATCCCGCCGCGGCCCAGCAGGTCGCCGACGATGTACCGCGCGTTGCCGGTCGGCAGGTGAACCTGCTCCTCGCCAGCAACCGTCCGCGAAGCGTCGGTGCCGTTCCCGGTATCGACGGTGTGTGCGAGGGCGTCGGTGTCGTCGAACGATGGGTCGCGAGGCGCCATGCCCGATCCTAACGTGTTGCCGCGGCGAACCTCGGCTCCGGTGCGCCGCATGAGTTGTACGGGCGCCGGGCGCCGCGCAGATCTGCGCGGTGGTCATCAGGCGCGCGCTTTGGACGCTTCGCCAAAGCGCGACGTGTTCGGCGATCGCAGCGGGTCGAGCACAGCGCGCGCGCACGTCACGCCACCCGACGAGGATCAGCGGACTTATCGTGGTCCGTTGATTGCTGATTGCTCTCGTCGGAGGATCTTATGAGAGCTTTTCTTCTAGGTGCCGCAATTCTCGCAACGTCCGCCTGCTCCGGCAGCGACGACCCCCGCGACCCGAACGATCCGGTGGACCCGTCGGATCCGTCCGATCCCAACGATCCTCCCGATGACCCGACGCCCGTCGACGAGGTCGCCCGCGACTACGACGACATCGCCGCGACGCTCGGCGCGAGTGCGCGCATCGGCGAGCTCTCCGCGATGCTCGACGTAGTCGTGATCTCCGAGGGCGGGATGCCCGACGGGTTCACGTATCTCGGCGTCAGCGCCGACCACTTCCACCAGATGTCCGGCCAGCGCGGAGGCGTCTCGTTCAATTATCTCTATCACTGCAACGACGCGGCGGACGTCATCGTCCCGACCTGCGATGGCACCGCGAACCACTCGCATGTCACCCTCGCGTGGGATGGCGACATGACCTCTGCGGCGATGTCGATGACCGGGATCTCGAACGCCGGCGAGTGGACGATTCGCGACCTCTCGGTCGACAAGCCCCGCGTCGGCGGCGAGGCGAGCATCTCGTTCGACGCGCGGGTCAACAGCCCGGTCGCGGCGACGTACTCGCTGACGTACGACACGACCTTCGATCGCGTGCGCTTCGCGCCGGGCCAGGCGCTGCCGGTCTCGGGCAAGATCGACTTCGCGATCACCGCGATGCGCGTGCGTGCTAACTCGACGCGGAACTTCTCGGTGACGGCCTCGTTGCTGTTCGCCGCCGGCACGACCGCGACGATCACGCTCGATGGCAACCGCAACTACTCGCTCGATCTCACGACGGGCGTGACGACGAAGCTGTAGGAGCTGCTCCCTCGCCCGAACCGCGCTGCACGGCACCTTGCCGGCGGCGGGCTCTCGCACCACCGAGCTACGGTGCAGTCAGCAGCGCGCTCCGCGACAGCGCGAAGGCCTGGCCGGCAGTCAGTGTGGTGCCGCCTTCCATCAGGTTGTCGGCGCCCGGGGTGGTGTCGTCGAGTGGGTCTGGATAGGTCCGGCCCGAGACGCCGCGGTTCAGCACGTGCTGGAGCGCGAGGAAGTGACCGGCCTCGTGCGCTGTGATCCGCGCGAGCTCGAGCGACGGCAAACCACCGCGGACGACGACGCCGAAGTAATAGCTGCCGCGTACCGGCGGTCCCGGGGTGCCGAGCGCGAGCCCGCCAACGCCAGGTGGCAGCGACTCGACGTAGAAGATATCGAGTCCGGTGGTCGCGCGATCGGCGACGAGCCCCGGCAGCATCGCCGACTGACTCGTCGGCGCCTCCTGCGGTTCGGAGAAGTCGGTGATCCGCGCGAGTGCGGTGCCGGTCAGCCGCGTCACGCCGTTGATCACGACGTCGATGTCGGCCTGCGCGAACAGCCGCGCGACCTCGGCGGCGAACTCCGGCGTGTTCGGATCGGCGACCGTATCCGAGACGATGTAGAGGTTCAGCCCGAGCGTGCTCGCGCCATCGTCCTCGGGCATCACGAGCCGCACCGTGACCGGGCCCGGGCGATTCGAGGCGACCCGCATGCGACCGGTGCCGTCGACGACGAGCTGGCCCGGCTTGTAGGGATAGACGTGGGTGAACGTGCCGAGCCGGATCGACTGGAACAGACCGCCCGGCATCTGGCCGATCTGCTCGCCGACGTAGCTCGCCTCCATCGCCGCGCCCGGCGCACCGGCAGGCAGGTTCACGAGCTCCACGCGATCGCCGAGGCTGAACGCACCGAGTGCGTAGAGGCCGTCAGCCATGCCCTCGACGATCACCGAGATCGATCGCGAGCTCGCGGGGATCTCGAACGCGAGCTCTGGCGACAGCCCATCGGCCAGCACCTCGGTCTCGAGGACGACCTCGCGCGGTGGCGGCCGGGCGGGCTCGTCATCGCTGCAACCGATCAGGAAGACGCCGAGGAGCAGGAGCCGCATTGGTAGATCTAACCTTTCCCCGTCGATAAACGGGTGCCGGTTAGACCCCCTTTCAAACCGTGCATGCGGATTTCCCGCACACGGCTTACGGGCGGTCGTTTGCAGACGTGATGTGGCATT
>JACCTC010000393.1 GCA_013812655.1 Deltaproteobacteria bacterium
TTCGCCGCGAGCGTGCCGGCGCTGCGCACGAGCGGTGCCTCGAGCCAGATCACGCCGCCGGAGCCGCCGCCGCCGCCGCCCGCATCGCCGTCGGTGGTCGTGCGAGTGCCACCGCGACCGCCGCCGCCACCCGCGTTGATCCCGGCGCCCGTCGCGACATCGATCAGCTTGCCAGCCGCGAGCCAGACGGCACCACCGCCCTGGCCACCGAGGCCGCCCGGCTCGTCGCCGTTACCGCCTTGCGCGCCGGGACAGCCGCCGCGCGGACCGGCGGGTGCAGTACCCGGACTGCCTGGGTTCCCGCCGGTGGTGCCGGAGATGATGTTGTCGGAGTTGCCGTCGCCGCCGTGACCGCCGGTACCGCCGAGCCCGCCACCGCCACCGCCCGCGCCGCCGCCGCCTGCGCCCTCACCCTGCGTCGGTCCACCAGCGCAGGACAACCGCGCACCCGCGCCGCTGTCGGAGACGTCGACGATCGCGCTCGTGCCGAGCGTCAGCGTGCCGATCGCGATCAGCGCGAAGCCGCGCGTGCCGGTCGCGCGTAGCCGCGTGTTCGCCGAGAGCGCAATCGATGATGCGACGATCGCCTCGACCGGATCGCCGAGCGTGGTCAGCGTGTGATGCGTGACCGCGACGGGCATCCCGGTCGTGCGATCGGTCAACACGCCAGTCGTCGTCGAGAACTCGAGATCGCCGGCGAGCATCAGCGCGGGGCCAGCCGCCAGCAAGCAGGTGTCGGTCTGCGCCGAGAACGTCACGCACGCGTCGGTCGGCGTGTCGGGTCCGCCGTCGCCCCCACCGACTGGCGACGAGAAGCTACATCCGGCGAGGATGCAGAACGAGGCGGCGCGCATCGCGAGCGAGTATGCCAAGACCGGCGCCTGACGCGTGCGCGATTTCACGGCACGAGCACGAGCTTTCCCTTGACCTCGCGGCGCTCGAGGCGCTGCAACGCCGAGGCGGCCTCGGTAAACGGGACGACGGCGTCGATGTGCGGCGCGAGCTTGCCCTCCGCGATCCACGTGAAGATCTGCGCGGCGTGCTCGCGGTTGCGCGCGGGCTCGCGCATCGCGAACGATCCCCAGAACACACCGACGATCTGACAGCCCTTGAGCAACACGAGGTTCAGCGGGATCTTGGGAATGTCGCCGGATGCGAACCCGACGACGAGGTAACGCCCCTGCCACGCGATGCCGCGGAGGGCGGGCTCCGCGAGCGCACCGCCGACCGGATCGTAGATCACATCGCAGCCACCGGAGGTCAGTGCCTTGATGCGCGCCTTGAGATCCTCGCGCGCGTAGTTGATGCCCTCGGCGGCGCCATGCGCGCGGCAAAATGCGAGCTTGTCGTCGGCGGAGGCCGCGGCGATCACGCGCGCACCGAGCAGCACGCCGAGCTCGACCGCGGCGATGCCGACGCCACCGGAGGCGCCGAGCACGAGCAACGTCTCGCCCGGCTTGATCGCCGCGCGATCGACGAGCGCGTGATACGTCGTCGCGTAGGTCAAGAGCGTCGCCGCGCCGATCTCGAAGCTCACCGCGTCGGGCAACCCGATCACCGCGAGCTCGGGCACGCTGACGACCTCGGCGTACGCGCCGTGGATCATCGAGCAGGCGACCCGATCGCCCGGCGCGACGCTCGTGACCCCGGCCCCGACGGCGCGGACGATGCCGGCTGCCTCGCCGCCGGGCGAGAACGGCGGCGTCGGCTTGAACTGGTAGATCCCGCGGGTCTGCAGGATGTCGGGGAAGTTGACGCCGGCTGCCTTGACGTCGATGAGGACCTGCCCCGCCGACACCGTCGGCTCCGGGACGTCATCGTCGACGCGCAACGCCGCAGGACCGGTGAGCTCGTGAACGCGAACGGCACGCATGCGCGGACGATACTACTGCGCGGCCGCGTACGTGCCGAGGACTCGCAGCTCGGTCGTCAATGGCTTGATGTCGTCGAGCGCGGCGACGAACGGCACGCTCGCGGCGTGGCCGAGCACGTCGACGTAGAACCGGTACGTGAACGGCGCCTCGGGGATCGGCCGCGACTCGATCTTGGTCAGCGAGAGCCCGCGGGTCGCGAACCGCATCAGCACCTCGCCGAGCGCGCCCGGCCGGTCCGCGAGCGACAGCACGAGGGACGTCTTCGCGGTCGCGTCGTCAGGCAGCGGTGCCGGGCGCGGTGCGATCTCGACGAACCGCGTGGCGTTGCCGGCGCTCGTCTGGATCCCCTGCGTCACGATCGCGAGGCCATAGGTCTTCGCGGCAGCCGCACTCGCGATCGCGGCGAGCGTGCGATCGCCGGCCGAGGCCACCCGGCGTGCCGAGCCTGCGGTATCGAGCTCGGGCCGCGCGGTCAGGTGCGGGTGCTGCGCGAAGAAGTCATGACACTGCGCGAGTGCCTGGGGATGCGAGATCACGACGCGGAGCTCGTCGAGCGCGACGCCCGGCAGCGCGAGCAGGCAGTGCTCGATCGAGGCGACCACCTCACCCGTGATGTGGAGGCCGCCCGCCGCGAGCAGATCGTAGGTCTCGTTGATGCTGCCGGCCGTCGTGTTCTCGATCGGCAAGAGCGCGAGATCGGCGACGCCGGTCAGCACCGCGTTCGCCGCCGCCCGAAACGAGTCGTGCCCGGTCAGCAGCGCCCCGCCCGCGCGCCCGCCGTAGCGCCGCTGCGCCGCGAGGTGGCTGTAGCTGCCCTCGACGCCCTGGTACGTGACCCGCAGCGGCACGTCGCTGCGATCGCGGACCGCTTGCTCCTGGTGCGCGACCGACAGGTCCATCACGACCCGATACAGCCGCTCGATCGCGTGCGGATCGACGCCGACCTCCGCCGCGATCGTCCGCAGCCGCGCGACCAGCGTCTCCTCGCGCTCGCGATCGCGAAACGGACTCGCACTCGCGAGCTTCGCCTCGATCACGCCCTCGACGATCTTCAGCCGCTCCGCGATCAGCTCGATGATCTTGCGATCGACCGCCTCGATACGATCGCGAAGCGTGACGAGATCCGGCGCGGTCATGCGCGCACTCTACCTCGCAACTTGCTAGAGCACGTTCACGGTGGCGCTCAGCCGCCCATCGGCGCGCAGCACCGCGCGGACCTCGTCGGTGCGCGACGCCGGGACGCTCAGCGTGTACCCGAGCGAGCCGACCGCGACCCACTCGATCTCGCGCGCCTTCAGCAGCGCCGAGATGATCGCCTGGGTCTGATCCTTCGACAGATCCGGGTTCATGTACGTGGCGATCGGGACCCACGGCTCGGCGACCGGTGCGGCGGCCACCACGGGTTTTGCAGGGACTGCAGGGCTCGCAGGCGTGGGACCAGGTTCCCCGCAAGCGGCCAGCGTCAGGACGAGAAGCCACGTTCGTTTCATGACCACTGCAACGCGTCATCCGGCAGATCGTGCTGGCGAGTTGTGCGCAGGATCGGACCCAAGCGAGCGGCGCATCCGGGTGTCTACGCGGAAGCTCGGCTCAACGCTCGGTGATCTGCGGCAGCTCGATCGGCGCGCCGAGCGTGTAGTACGTGAGGTTTGGATCGCGCACTGCGGGCGCGCATTCGACGCCGAGGAACACCGCACCGGTGTGCGGCGGTCCGGCGGCATGCACGGCATCGTACAGCACGGCATCGCACGCGTCGCGCGACGCGTGAGCGACGACGATCGCGGATGGCGGGGGCGATGTTGCTTGCTCGATCCCGACGGGCTGCGTGCACGCGGCATCCGCGAAGTAACCGCCGCTGCGCGGCGCCGAGGCGTAGCCGGCGTTGTGGGGGACGCAGCGCAGGGTCCCATCGGGGAACCGGTTGGGGGAGCATCGATTCTCGGTAAGCGTGTCGTAGAACCCGCGCGCGGCGGCGAGCTGGTTGCCGGCGGCGTCGGTGTAGCGCTCGGCACGAAGCCGGCCAGTGCCGTCGAGCACGCGGGTCAGTAACGGGAACTGATCATCCGGGATGATCGGGCCTTCGAGATAGTAGTCGTCGCCCTCGGCGGTGTTGGTGCGGTCAGCGGGCTTGCAGACGTTTGCCATGTCGGTGACGTGAACATCCGCGACCGGCACGGAGGCGCCGATCTCGCGGAAGTTGAAGCCATCGCTGCCGAAGCCGGCGATCGCCGTGGGCCTCGTGCACGGTCGAACCGGCGAGAGGTCGACGGCTGCCTGGATCGTGCACGCCGCGTCCGCCCAGACGTGGTCGTAGTGCAGCGCGATCTCGATGGGCACGCAGCGCGGTTGATCGATCCGGTCGCGGACATCGCACTCGCCGCCACGCGCGGCGTCCCACGTGGTCACGGCTTCGATCGCGCCATCCTCGGCGGTGAACGCGTATGGCGCGAGTGGGTCGGAGGTCGTGGGGCCGAGCTGCGCGCTCACGAAGTCGGTGGCCGGCAGCTTGTCGCCGAGGTCGTACGCCGCATCACCCTCGGGGACGCTCGACGGGCTGCACACACCATCCTCGTAGGAGAAGACGTTACGGCTCGTCAGCGCAGCGCCGACGCTGAACACGGCGCGCCCCGACGGCTTGTTGCAGCGCGCCGTCGCCATCTCCGGTCCAAAGGCGTAGCGCGGCGGATGGCAGCGGGTTCCGAACACGACTTGCTGCGTGCACGCCGCGTCGGCGTACCGGTAGTTGGCGAAGCTCACGTCGAGGCCGGTCGGCAAGCAACGGTACTCGCCGTCGGATGCGGGCTGGAACTGGCAGTCCACCTCGCGCACCGTGTCGTGCCACCCGCTGAACACCGACGCGCCGTCGGCGATGCGGAGCCGCGCCACGAGCCGCGTGCCGTCGCGGATGCCGGCCGTCTCCGGGCGCCCCGACGAATTGTCACCACAGCCCGCCAGCGCGGCCACCACGACCAGCCATCGGTCCATCGATCGACGCTATCACGCAATCGCGCGATCGCGACCCACGGCAGCAGAGCGCGACTCTCACCAGTCGCGAAATTCGCCGGCGAGATCGTGCCCGCGGAGACCGGCCTTGTGCCCGAGCTCGTCGATCACGGTCGCGAGCGCCTCGCGCTCCTCGGTCTCGATCACGCCGGTGCGATCGTTCCACTGGTTGATTTTCAAGACGATGGCTTCGATCGCGGCGAGCTTGGCCTTGCGGTCCCTGGCCACCCGCAGCCGCGCGATCAAGTCACGCAGCAGCACTTCGATCGACTTGCGATGCCTCGCGCCGACAAGGCCGACCCACTCGGGAAGCAGCTCGATGCGGCCCAGATTGCCCAGCGTCGCCTTCTTGCGGATCGCCAGCTTGGCCTTCAGCGCCTGCTCGTCGGCACGATCCTGCGCCGCTTCCTCGCGTTCGGCAGCACGATCGTCGGCAAGCAGCTTGCCGCGCTGATGGTCCCATTGCCACTGACGGGTCGCTTCGTACTGCACGCCCTTGAACCCGCTGTACAGCTCCCGCACCTGTGGTGCGCTGGGCTTCGAGATCCGTCCGATCTTGACGAAGCCACGAGGTGGACCGCAGCTGTCGAACCGCACGCATGGCTGCGGCTTTTGACCATCGAAGTTGACTCGAAGCACGCGCCGCGCTGCGACGTCCTCGAGCGTCGGAAGCTTCGTACCGACCCAGTCAGCGCATGCCACCGCCAGGTTCGGGACGTCGAGCATCTTCTTGAGCTGGCTGCTGTACACGTACTCGGGCTTGGTTCTGCGTGCGACCCAGCAGAAGCCATAGAGCTTCTTGCCGATCCGGAATGCGAAGACGTCGCCGACCTGGGGCTGCTGCTTTCCGTCCTGACCGCGTGTCATCGGATCGAGCTTCGCAGATCAGTCATTGTTCGTACACGCGAGGCAGCTCGATCGCCGCGCCGAGCGTGTAGTACGCGACGCCCTGATCGCGGCTGACAGGCGTGCAGTCAGTGGTGTGGAACAGCGCACCGGTGTGCGGCGGACCCGCAGCATGCACGGCGGCGTAGTTCACAGCGTCGCAGACGTCGCGCTGCGCGTGACCGACGACGATCACCGACGGCGGGGGCGACGTCGCTTGCTCTGTCACGACGGGCTGCGTGCAAGCGGCGTCCGCGAAGTATCCGCCGGTCTGCGGCGCAGGCACGAAGCTCACGTTGTAGGGCACGCAGCGCAGGGTCCCGTCCGGGAACCGGTAGGGGGAGCACCGATTCGCGGCGAGGGTGTCGTAGAACCCGCGCGCGGCGGCGAGAGGGTTGCCGTCGGCGTCGGTGTAGCGCTCGGCGCGGAGCCGGCCGGTGCCGTCGAGCACGCGTGTCACTCGCGGGAACTGATCATCCGGGATCACCAGACCTTCGAGGTAGTAGTCGTCGCCGTCGGTGTTGGTGCGGCCCGTGCAGACGTTTGCCATGTCAGTGACGTGAACGTCCGCGGCTGGAACCGCGGCGCCGAGCTCGCGGAAGTGGAAGCTATCGCTGCCGAAGCCGACGATCGCCGTCGGCGCGGCGCACGGGCGGAGCTGCGCGAGGTCCACGGCTGCCTGGATGGTGCAGGCGGCATCCGCCCAGACGTGGTCGTAGTGCAGCGCGACCTCGAGGGGCACGCACCGTGGTGGGTCCGTCCTCTCGCTGGCATGACACTCGCCGGCGCGCGCCGCGTCCCACGTGGTGTCCGCCTGGACCGCGCCATCGTCGGCGGTGAACGTATATGACGCGAGCGCGTCGGAGCTCGCCGGTCCGAGCTGTGCGGCCACGAAGTCGGTGGCAGGTAGCTTGTCGCCGAGGTCGTACAGCGCATCGGTCGAGTCGATGTCGATGGTGAAGGCCTCCTGGCAGACACCGTCGCGGTACACGAAGACGGTCCGGCTCGCCCGCGCGGGACCGACCGAGAACACGGCGCGGCCCGACGGCCTGTTGCAGCGCGCGGTGGCCATCGCGTGGCTGAACGCGTACCGGGGGGCCTGGCAGCGCGGTGCGAGGACGACGGGCTGCGAGCACGCGGCATCCGCGTACTCGTAGTTGATGTAGGTCGCATCCGGGCCAATCGGCAAGCAGCGGTACTCGCCGTCCGATGCGGGCTCGAACGCGCAGTCCATGCCGCGCTCGACGTCGTGCCAGTGCCGGAACACCGCAGCGCCCTCAGCGACGAGGAAGCGCGCGACGAGCCGCGTGCCGTCGCGGATGCCGACCGCCTCCAGGCGCCCCGACGAATTGTCGCCACACCCCGCCAGCGCGGCCACCGCCACCAGCCATCGATACATCGAACGACGCTATCACGGCCGTAGCGCCGGCCGCGCGAGCTTGCCGTGACCGCGGGTCTCCCAGCTCGAGGTGTCGAGCGTGAACATGCCGAGCGGCGTGAGCAGGAGATACGCGACCGGCATCAGCACGGCCATCGGCAGGAACGCGATCGGATGGACGCGGAGCCACGGCGGCAGGCGGCGCACGGTCGGCGAGCCGTAATAGATCATGGCGAGCAGCGCGAGCAGCGCGAGGTGCAGCGCGATCAGTGGGACGAGATCGCCCTCGATGGCGTGCACCGCGATCACGAACGGATACACGACCAGCAGCATCATCATCGACAGGTACTGCAGGCAGACGAGCGGGTGCAGGCGCCACGCGTCGGTGATGCCGATGATGAAGTCGACGATATTCGAGCGCTTCCAGCGCAGCTGCTGGTTGAAGTAGCCGGTGAGCGTCGTCGGGGCCTTGGTGAAGCACATCGCCTCCATGACCTGGCGCGTGCGGTAGCCGCGCTTGACGATCTGGTGGGTGAGGAACCGATCCTCGCCGTACTTGATCGGCACGCCGAGCAGGTTGCGATCCTCGAGGATCGGCTCGAGCTCGATCAACACGTGGCGGCGGTAGGCGGTCAGGCAACCCGAGAGGCACATCACCGAGTCGAGCGAGCGCTCGAGGTTCTTCAGGTGCTCCTGGCCGAAGTAGTACTTGATGGTCTGCAGCTTCGAGAGCCAGTTCGCGTTCGGGTTCGAGACGTGGACACGGCCACCGACGGCGGCGACGTCGGGCGCGGTGAACCCGGCGACCAGCTCGCGCAGCGCGCTGCCGAACACGATGACGTCGGAGTCGACCGAGACGATGATCTCGGCGCGCGACCGGCGAACCGCACGATTGATGCCCTTGCGCTTGCCCATGTTGTGCGGGTTCTGCAGCACGGTGACGTTCGGGTGCTCGCGCGCGGCCTTGCACGCCCAGGCGTGACTGTCGTCGGTCGAGCAGTCGTCGACGACCGTGACCTCGAGCTTGTGCCGAGGGTAGTCGAGGTTCACGAGGCTGATGATCGTGTCGTAGATCGACGCGCCCTCGTTGTAGAGCGGGACAACGACGGTGATCGTCGGCTCGTACCCGGTGACGCGTGCCGCGAGCGTGCGGCGCCGCGCGATGCGGAGGTAGAACCCGAAGACGTAGCGGTTGAGGAAGACGACGAGGATGAGGAGCGCGACGGCGTAGGACATGCGGTGCTCACAGGGCCAGCGGCGCGCCGCCGACGAACAGCACGTCCTCGGCGGCGGCGGCAGTCTCGGTCAGGCGCAGCTCGACAAGCTGACCGCGCAGCGTCGTGTCGCGATGCGGATGATCGAACGTGACCTCCCCCGGCAGTACCTCGAGGACACGGCCGACCTCGCGGCAGACGACCATCTCGAGGCGGCACGCGTGCACGGTCGTACCGGCGCGGACACCGGCGAGGTTCTCGTACGGGACGAGCGCGACGGTCGCGTGATCGGCGGCGGCGCGCAGGTACGACGACTGGCGGAGGCCAGCGATGATCGCGTCCTGGCGCACGAGCGCGGTCTGCAGCAGCGAGCGATTTGCAGTCGCCTTGTGCAGCGCGCGCCCCGACTCCTCGTACTCGCGCTTGATCTTGAGGACGTCGTAGCTGAGCCCGCCGCCGGACTTGTTCGCGAGCAGCGCATCGAGCGCACGGGTCTCGACGGCCAGCTCGGCGGCGCGCTGCCTCAGATCGGCATGCCGCTCGGCGAGCGACAGGTTCGACGTCGTGATCTGCGCGAGCTGATACTTGCCGCCGAGCAGCGTGCTGCGATCGATGAGGCCGGCCTCGTACTCCTGCGCCATCTTGCTGGTGTGATCGGCGGCGTAGGCGTCGGTCGACTGGCGGATCTGCGTGCGGGTCGCCGCCGCGGTTCGCGCGAGGCTGCGGACCCGGGCCAGCGCGGCCTGCCGACCCTGCAGGTCGGTCTGGATGGCGCGCGCGAACTCGAGCTGGAACAGCTGGTGCGCCGCGATGGCGCGTTCGGTTTCGTCGAGCTCGGCGGCGAGGCGATCGCGCTGGTTCTCTTGCGCCGCGAGCTCGGCGCGCAACGTCACGACCTTCTCGTCGTTCGCCGAGATCACGACCGGCTTCACCCACGTCGTGTTGAGGAAGTAGAAGGTCGTCGTCGCGATGTAGCCGACGAGCACCGCGACGATCAGCGTGAGGATCGCGAAGCCGAGCAGGCGATAGCTCGAGACGACCAGCTTTGGAAGCCGAGCGCTCGCCACCTTCGCCGGTCCGAGGCCGACGCGCTCGTACTCGGCCCACTCGGGCGCGGGGAGCTTCTCGACCTGCAATGTTTTCGCGTAGACGTCGTCGACAGGCTCGGGACCCAGGGTCTCGGGAGCCAGCGTCTCGGGAGCCAGCGTCTCGGGAGCTTCGTCGAGCACGATGCGCGCGCGCGGGATCGTGCGGTCGTGATCGAGGAGCCCGCTCGGCCGGCTCGGCCGTACGAACGGCACGAGGTTACTGATGTCAGCGCGGGGCTCGGAGTCGGGGCGTCGAGAGGGGAGTGTATTCGTCATCATGGCGGTGCTGCGATTCGGGGTCGGAGTCGGCGAGCACGAACGCGAGCGCGCGACACACCTGGCACTGATCGAAGTGATCTTCCAGGGCGCGTACGCGGAGCGGCGCGAGCGTGCGATCGAGAAAGCGGGCGAGCTCGGTGTCGTCGGGGCAGCTGTCGGGACAGCCCGGCGGATCGCCCGCGCGCGACGCGGTCAGCGCGCCCAGGATACGGGCTCGTCGTCGGTGAAGGTCGGGCTCGCTTGCATGCCCCGGGGATGCGAACCGGGTGCGTCGTGTAGCGACGTTTCTGCGGGTTTTTACGCCGCGCCCTTCAAGAGCCTGAAAAGACTGACATCTAGGTTGCTGTCGATCAGCCGGATCGCGCTGTCGAGGCTCGAGCCCTCGAGCTGCAATGCATCACGCAGGCGCGTGCGCGTGCCGCGGAGCAGCGCCTGACGGATCTCCGAGACCCAGCGTGACGCGGTGACCCGGTGGATGCTGTAGACGGCCGCGATGTCGTTGACGCTGCGATCGTCGACCACGAGCGCGCGCAGGATCGCGCGATCGCGAGGCGCGAGCTCGGCGACCGCGGCCTGGAACGCCGCCTTGAAGTCCGCGCTGTGGCGTGACTTCAGCGCCTGCAGCTCGGGGTCGTCGCCGGTGTCGAACAGATCGAGGTCGTCGAAGTCCTGCGCCGGCTTGCGCTTGCGCATCGCACCGAGCGCCTCGCGGCCGGCGACCGATGCGACCCAGTGCGCGAGCGGTCCGGTTCCCTGGTACTGCACGAGCTTCGCGTCGCCGAGCAAGAGCTTCGCGCGGACCTCTTGCTTGACGTCGTCGGCGTCGGCGGCGCCGAGCCCGAGTCGCGCGAGCACGCGATCGACGCGCTCGAACATCTCGCCGTGAAAGTACGCGGTCGCCGCCTCGTCACCGGCGACGCACGCGCGCGCGAGCACGACCTCGATCGCGAACGGCGGCAGACCCTCGTCACTGGCGAGTGCCTCGGCAACGGCCGCGTCGTCGACCGAGATGCCGGGCCACCGCGCACGCGCGGCCTCGATCGTCTCGGCGATGGCGTCGTGCAGACCGGTCACGCGCGAATCCTGCACGCGGGCCGGTGACCGAGCAACCCATAGTTGCCTCCACGCGTGACGCTTTTGACGCCTCGAAGGTCGCGTGACCGAGCACACCAATCCTACGACCGGTGTACTCGGATCTCGCGACTCAGCCGAGCTTGGTCACCTGGATCAGACACACCGGTGCGCCCTGGTGCATGCACGTCGCTTCGACGATCTCGACGCGCTCGCCGTAGTGGTGCGCGACGCCCCGCACGATGCCCTTGGCGACCGCGCATAGCTTGCGCTCCGAGCTGTAGGTGATCTCGACGCTTCGCGGGTCGCTGCGGACGACCGCGAGCTTGGGCGGGCTCGCGGTGCTGTCGCGCATGCGGACGGCGTGGTGGATCACCTTCTCGGTGTGCTCGAGGAGATCGAGCGTCGCCCATGCCGGCGCGATGCTCGAGCGATAGATCTGCACGAGATCGGGGACGATGAACTCGCCGAACCCCTGGAGCAGCTCGTCGGCAGGCACACCGCTCTTGGCCGACGCGTGGCCCACGAGCGCGAACAGCTCGGCGTCGGGATATTCGCTGACCGGCAGGTAGACCTTGCCCGCAAAGCCTGCGGCCTCGAGGAGCTCCGTCCACGCGGGCTTGCCGAGCGTGGCCTCCACGTACTTCTTCAGCTCTCGCAAGATGATGCCGTGCATGAGCGCTGATGCTCGTACCACGGTTCGGCTAGCCTCGCCGCATGGCGAAGCCGCCCGTTACCCCGGCGGGATCCGACAAGTTCGGTAACCGCAGCCCTGCCCCGTTTCCGCCGATCGCGACTGCCGACGCCAGACTCGACGCCTTGCTGCGCGAGCTCGTCGCGCTGCCGTATGCGGACAAGACCGATGCGCGCCGCGACGCGCTGACCAAGGCGATCCGCACCCGCTTTCGCAAGCCGCGTGCGGGAGACCCGCAGGCGCTGCTCGGGCTCCTGAGTGACCAGGCCGTCGACCTCGGCGAGCTGCAGGACACCGACGAGGGGCGCGGCACGCCCGCGGTCAAGCGCGCCCGCAAGCAGTCGTGGGACAAGGTCTGGCGCGAACGCTACGCGCGCCTCCGCACGATGCAGCTCTTCGTGCAGGCTGCGCTCCAGCACGCCGCATGCGACGCACGACTTGCGGAGCTCGTCGCGCGGCCGTCGCTCGAGACCACAGAGCTCGTCGCCGAGGCCGTCGAGGAGGCCGAGGGCAAGGTCCGCGTCGGCCCGAAGCTCGTCGCGGCACTCGCGAAGCGTGCGGCGCGTACCGGCGAGGGCTCGGCCGAGGGCATCGCCCACGAGGCCGTCGTCAAGGCGCTGCTCCGGGCACCGGTCGACAAGGCGTTCGACGCGCTCGCGCCGATCGTCGAGAAGTGGAGTGCTGCTGGTAAGCACGTGCTCGGCACGCTCGGCCAGGACGTCGAGGAGATGGCGAAGCTCCCGCTCGACGAGCGCTGGCGCGGCGTGCTGTACCGGCTGGTCGCGAAGGGCCGCCTCGAGGCCGTCGCCGTCCTCAAGAAGCTGCCTCGCAAGCCAGGCGACGTGCCGGCGCTGCTCGCATCGATCCAGCGCGACCTCGCGAAGATCAAGCCCGGGCACGAGGGCGAGCCGCCGATCGACGAGGACCTGCTCGTGCTGCTCGCGACGAGCGGCGATCGCAGCGTGCTGCCTGCCCTGCTCAAGCTCACCGAGTGCACGGACTTCGGCTGGGAGCTGCGCGAGGTGCTGTTCCAGGCGATCGGCAAGCTCGGCGATGCCTCCGCGATCGAGCCCGTGCAGCGCTTCATCGACCGCAACGCCGAGGACGATGTCTACGTGGTCGCCGCGGCGCGGTCCGCGCTGAAGAAGCTGATGAAGGCGACGGGGGGGCGAGCCGATCGCCAAGCCGGCCGCGACGAAACCCGCGACCAAGCCAGCCCGGAAGCCCGCGCCCCATGACAAGGCCGGCCCGGCCGCCGCGGTGCCGAAGACGTCGCGAAGCTCGAGGCAAAGATCGCGAAGGCGAAGCTGTCGCCCGAGCTCGTCGCCAAGCTGCGTGGCGCGATCCGCGGCGCGATCCGGATCTACACGAAGCGCGTCGCGGATGATTCGCTGCCGGTCGGCACGTCGCGCTTCGGTGGCCTGCCCGATCTCGCGCCGGGTACGCGATGGCCGCGGGCCGCGAAGATCCCGATGACGTTCGTCGCGCAGCTTCGCCTCGAGGAGCTCGCGCCGTACGACGTCGACGGCATGCTGCCGGCGCGGGGCCTGCTCGCGTTCTTCGTGCACGACGAGGTCACCGACGCCAAGGCACCCGAGATGTACTCGGCGCACGCGGCGCTGTACTTCCCCGACGCCAAGAACCTCGAGCGCGCCGCGCTCCCCGCCGGCTTCACCGATGATCCCCTGCGCAAGCCGTTCGCGACGGCCGCGCTCCGCTTCCACACGACCTACGAGCTGCCATCGATCAACACCCACGAGGCGAAGGCGCTGGGCAAGGAGGCGGTGGCGCTCGCGCTGCCCGGCTCGCTCGAGCTGCCGCTGCCGTCGACGCTGAACCAGGTGCTCGGCCACGACCTCTACCGCGACAACGGTGACGTGCCGCCGCGGGGGACACGCCCGCTCTTCCGCTGCGACAGCGACCGCCAGGCCGACATGAACTTCGGCGACGCCGAGGAGATCGCGTTCCGCATTCGCGACGAGGATCTGGTCGCGGCGCGATTCGACCGCGTCAAGCTGTGGCTGCCGGCCTCGTGACACGAGGTATTTCGCCGGCACGCGCTAAGCTGTCCGTTCCATGACTGACCGCGATGACAAGCCGGAGCTCGTGCCGGTGCCGCTGATCCAATCGACGGGGGCCGGCGAGCTGCAAGCCGAGCCGCCGGTGGTCGCGCGCCTGATCATCGAGATCCGAAGTGATGGATCTCGCACGATCGCGCGCGGTGCCATGGAGGATACGGTGAGCGGACAGCGCACGAGCGTCGAGGCGCGCGGGGACTCGCCACTGCAGCTCGCGTTCGCCCTCGCGCGGACGATCTCGCAGCTACCGCGCCTCGGCGCACGCTCCGCCGTGCGCGGGCTTCTCGGTCGCCGCCGGGACAAGTAGCGTCGGCGCGTACGCGATCGCCGGCTCTCACGGGGCACGCGCCCTGCAAGGTCCCGATCGCATGCTGGACGCCCGCTGGACCGAATTGAAGGAGCGCCTCATCGACAACGGCTGGGTGTGGCGTGAGGACACGCTCTACGCCCCGCACGAGACGATGTGGTTCCAGACCAGCTCCGACAACCCTGACTTCGCGCAGTTTCGCGACCGCATGACGATCGCGCGCGACGCTACGTCCGGCAACCTCGACCTCGACATCGACCAGGCCGCGCTCCACGAGGACCTCGTCAGCCTCGTCGCCGCGCTCGACGACGTGCTCGCGCCGGCAAACTGAGTTACCTACCAGCGCTTGCGCCAGAACAGGTCACCACCGAAGTGGCTTCCCCAGCCGCTGGCCTCGAGGAACATCCGGCGCCCGAAGTAGTACTGGATCTGGATGTGATCCGGGTTCTCGTCGCGGCGCGGCTCGCGGCGCTTGTACGAGAAAAACCAGTTCTCGGTCAGCCAGCGGCCGATCGTGCACGACGCGCCGGTCGCCGAGCTCGCCGCCTCGCACTGCAGCACGTCGATGCGGAACGGCAGCCGCTTCTTGACTCTGCGGCCGAGCTGCGCGGAGACCAGCGACGAGCCGACCTTGAGCGCCGCATCCGCGGTCTGCGACGAGCGATCGCCGCTCGGATCGCCGCCGAGGAAGAAGCTCGTCAGCTCGTCCTGGGTATAGCCACCTGGCTGGCTCGACATCACGAGCACGGGCTCCTCGACGGTGCCCGTGATGTCGGCGACGAGCGTCAGCGTCGGGAACTCGTGGACGAGGCGGATCGCGAGCGAGGGATCGCGCGAGTTGTCGAAGCGCAGCTTGTCGGGCCCTGGATCGACATGATAGCGGCGGCCGAACACGTCGACATCGCCGCGCACGATCTCGATCGAGCCGTCGAGCAGGACCTCGTCTGCGACCGAGACGGTGAGGCCATCCGACCTGATCCGCGCCCGCATCTCGAGGTACTCGCGCTTCGCGTCGATCGTGGTCGTGTCGATCACGAGCTGGATGACGAGCCATGGCTTCTTGGGGATCCGGCTCGTGCGATACAGCGGCTCGAGCGGCCGCGTCTGCCCCCCGATGTACAGGTCCTCTGGTATGTCGGCGTCGATCAGGTCGGTGCCGCTCGCGCGCGGGACGACGACGGTGGCGTTGCGGATCCGGGCATCGCCGCGCCACCCGCCGGCCTCGCGCCGCAGCTGCCCCGTCAGATCGGCGCTGATCACCGGCTGGATCTCGCCGATCGGCGCGATCTTGCGGACCGCGCCGGTCAGCTCGATGGTGCGCAGGTCGCCCGCGGACTTCGCCGTCAGCTTCACGGTGCCGCCGCCGAGCTTGCCGTCGAGGTTCGCGGCCATGCCGTCGTCGGAGATCGTGATCACGAGCTTGCCGTCGCGCAGCGTGCCGATCGTCGGCGACAGCGGCACGCGGGCCTTGTCGATCGCGAGCCGCCCGCGGATCTTGCCCTCGCGGTGCAAGCCCTTGACCGCGAGCTTCGCGTCGAGCATCCCCGACGCGCCGACGAGCGGGCCCGGCAGGAACACCATGATCGGCGCGAGGTCGAACTTCACGATGTCGATCGTCGCGTTGATGCTACTCAGCACGTCCGGCCGGCCGCGTGCCGTGATCTTGAGCGTCGCGCCATTCTCCTCGCGGCCGGTGACCTCGACCGATCCGGCACTGCCATCCCAGCCGCCGACGACACGAAGCTCGGTGAGTAGCGGGATCTTGCGGCCGGCAAGCCGCGGCTTGACCTGCACATCGGACACCACGATGTCGCCCTGCGCCGTCGGGTTCGCGAGCGTGCCACCGAGGTTGACGGTGCCCGAGAGCGTGCCGCTCGCGATCTCGGTGCGGCCGATCAGCGCGAACAGCTCCGGCAACTGGGTCGCAGGCAGCTCGAGCTTGCCGGAGAGTGGCGCGGTGCTCGCCGCACCCGGAGCGGCGACCCACTGATCGAACGTGACGGGGAGCTGCGCGGCAACCTGGGTGACGAGCTTGTCGCCATCTGCCCACTCGCCGGCGCGCGTGTGGCGCACCTTGAGGGACGCCGTGGTGTTGCGGGCATTCGTGCTGGCCTCGATCTGGGCGTCGACGCCTTGCACGAGCAGACCGCCGCGGATGTCACGCAGGTTGACCGTGAGCTTGCCTTCGCCCGCACCGACTGCGACGGCGAGCGAGACATCAGCGCGTCCGCGGTACGGCGCGTTGATCCCGAGCTTCGCGAGCTTCGCGGGATCGATCGCGATGTCCTCGGCGGACACCGTCAGCACGCGGATGACGCCGCGGCCGAGCTGCTTCCAGGCGCGCGGATCGAACGGCCGGTCGGGAAACACGATGCGCGCGGCGACGCCGATGACGCCGATGCCATCGACGGTGAGGTTGCTGGTCGCACCCAGCTCACCCTGATCCATCGGCGCGAACGTGAGCTCGCCGCGGACCTGGCCGATCCTCGTCGCGATCCCGCTCAGCGTGAACGCGCCACTGGTGTCGAGGCCCGCGACCACGAGCTCGCCGTCGACGATGCCGCCCGACGTCACGCCGGCCGCCGAGAGATCGAGCCGGGTCACGCCGAACAGCGCGGATCGCACGGCGCCGCGCTCGAGGCGCTGCCAGGCATCGACGTCGGTGATATCCGCCGGACCATCGACATCGAGGAGGACGCGCACGGATCCGAGCTGGAACGTGCTGGCCTTGGCGTCGACGGTGACGCGGCGGCCGGCGATCGTCACGGCGAGCTCGCCGTCGAACGCGGGTGCGTCGGGAGCGAGCACGACGCCGGTCGCGCTTCCGGTCACGGTCCCGTCCCAGCGGTCGGGACGGCGCTTGAGGGCGAGCTTGATGTTCGCGAGCCCCTTGAACCTACGGTCGAGACTCGCGAGGTCGAGCGCACTCGCGTCGGCGACGATGTCGAGGACGCTCGTCGTGCGCGTGTACGTCGCGTCGATGCCAAGCGCGGTCATGCCGGTCTGCGAGCGCAGCCCGCGCAGTGTAACGAGCGGCTCGGTGACCGTGATGTGACCACCACGCCCCGTCCACATCGCGCCGGTCTTCGCGCGGATTCGATGCGAGACGAGATCGATCTCGATCGGTCCACGTGGCTTGGCCGGCAGCGTCATCACCGCGTCGAGATCGGCGGTCAGCGGTACCGGCGCCAGTCGGGCCTCGAGGTGGAACGCGATCCGGCGGTCGCCCTTGGTTCGGGCATCGAGGGTGAACGTGCCGAGGCGCGAGTAGTTGCGCGAGACGTTGGTCGCGGTCGCGTGGATCTGGCCGGCGAGGACGCTCCCCTTCGCGGTCCCCGCGAACGTCCCGCTCAGCTTCGCGATCTCGTACGGGAACAAAACGTCCGTCGAGACCAGCCGGTTGCCGTCGAGCGAGCCCGAGAACGCGAGGTCGAGCTCGGGCGCGAGCTTGCCGCGTGCCGTCCCATGAAGGCGCAGCGGGCCGCGGAGCGCGACGCGATTTCCCGAGGCGACGTCGACGTCGGGCACGCTGGCCACGAGGTGCGAGGCGACGAGCTCGATGCGCTTGCCGTCACGTCGCAGCTCGGCGGTCCCCGCGATCCCGGCGGCGCCCCCGCCGGCCGCGATCACGACCGCGCGTCCGCCATCGATCGTCCCGTCGAATCCGACGATCACGTGACTGCGCGGGACCGTCGGCGTCGCGCCACTCGCGATCAGCGTGCCGCGCAGATGCTTGAGGTCGCCGGTGACCGCGACGAAGACGTTGCCCGGGCCCGCCAGCTCGGGAGAGTACACGCCGAGCTCGGGTGCGTTCGCCGAGAGGATCCCGTGGCCGGTGCGCGCCGGGATGTTCGCGAGGAACGAGCCACGTACCGAGGCACCGCCGAGCGCGCCGAACAGCTCGAGCTGGGTGTCCGGGCCGGCCGCGCGGGCCGCGGTGATCACGACGTGGGCGGTGGCCGGCAGCACGAGCTCGGGATCGATCTTCGCGGCGACCGTGGGCGGCACGCTCGCGATGATGGTGCCGGTCGACCGCTCGCCATCGATGACGATCTGCGCGCCGGTCAGACGTGCATCGCCGAGCTGCACGGCGACATACGGGATCTCGACCGGGGCGTCGACCTCGTCGCGCATCTTGACCTGCGCGACGACCTGGAACGGCAGCTTCAGCTCGTGCCAGCGGCCCTGGACGTGGGCACCGGCCTCGAGCGATCCGCCGATCGGAAACTTCAAGGTCGCCGCGATCTCGACGTTCTCGAACGTCGTCGGGTACTCGCCGACGACGATCACCTTTGCGTGGTGCAGGCCGATCTTCGGCAGCATGACGTTCCACGAGAGCGGATCGAGGTCGGGTGTTGGCGTCCGCGTACGCGGCACGTAGAGCTCGGCATCGTCGGCGTCGAGCAGCTCGAACCGCACGGTCCGGTCGAGCAGCGCGAGCACCGCCAGGTTCGCCTTCACGACCTTGACGCGCACCATCGGCTTGCCGTCGTACGCGTCGAGCGTGAGGTCGTGGAGGATGAAGTCGCCGAGCAGGCTGCCCTCGATGCGCCCGAGCTTCGCGCCACCGGGAAACAGCTCGAGTAGCTTGCCCTCGGCGAACCGCCGCACCCGCTCGCGGCCCCAGTCGGTGTGGACGGCGATCAGGACAAACGCGATCGCGAGCACGGCGAGCGCGAGGAGGCCGAGCACGACCCGCTTGAACCAGCGGAACAACCACCTCAAAACGCGTCCCCGATGCCGATGTGGAACGCGCTGTCCGGGAACCACGCGTCGGGGCTGTACGACGGCTCCGCCGGGCCGGTGCGATTGAGCCGGTGGCCGATATCGAGCCGGACCTTGATGCCGTCGACGTTGACGCCGATCCCGACGCCAGCGGCGAAGTGCAGCATGGTCTTGCCGAGCTGCTCGTTGACCGGCACGACGTCCGCACCGTCGAAGAACACCGAACCGATGATCGGGATCGCGCTGACCGTGCCGAGCGTCGTCCGCAGCTCCGCGGACGTCTCGAGCGAGGCGGAGCCGCCGATGATCACCTCTGCGCGCTTACCCTCGAGCTCGCCGACCACGCTCGGCGCGAGCTGGCGGTACGCGAACCCGCGCTGGCTCTGCGCGCCACCTGCGAAGTAGCGCTCGGTGATCGGGATGTCGCCGATGATCGCGCCGATGCGTGCGCGAATGGCGAGCACGAACGAGCCGAGCGGGACGTAGCCGCGCGCATCGAACGTGGGCTGGACATACTCGTACTCGCCGCCGGCGTAGCGCGTGCCCTCGGCGAGGCGCAGCGAGAAGTACGCACCGCGGCTGGGATCGGCCGGGTTATCGCGAAGGTCCGCGATCACCGACTGCTGGTACGCGCCGAGCCGCCTGCTGCGATCGAGCCCGAGCTCCATCTGCATGGTCTCGTCGAGCAGCACGCTGATGTCGTCGAACGTCAGGTACGACAACGACCAGCCGGCGCGGACCCGCAGCCACCGCCCGATCGGCCGCGTCAGGCCGAGCTGCACGAACGGCCCGGTCGACGTGTACGCCTCGACGGTGAAGTAGTCGAGCCCGAACCCGAAGTCGCCGATCAGCCGCGGCCGGAACAGATCGAGGCGCTGGCCGGAGAAGATGATCCGGACCTGCGGGTCGTACTCGAACTTGGTGGACTCGGTGCGATCGCGGAACACCAGGGCCGCACGCGAGTCGATGCCGAACGTCCACAGCGGCAGGATGCGGGGGATGTGCGAGATGCTGGCGCGCACCCGGACCTCGGGCGCGACCGGATCGTAGCCGGCACCGCCGCCGAGCTTGAGCTCGCCGCGACTGCCGGGCGTCACCGAGATCAGGATCGGGATGACGACGTTGGTGCCAGTCCGTTCGGGTGTGATCCGGACCGCCGCGAACCGGCCGAGCTCGTAGATCGCGACCTGGGTCTCGGCGAGCGCTTTCGGCGAGTAGCGCTCGCCGGTCTTGGCCTCGAGCCGGCGCACGATCGCGGTCCGTAGCGCGCCGTCGACGCCCTCGATCTTCACCGGTCCGAACCGACACAGCGGGCCAGGCACCAGCTCGTAGCGGGCGGTCGCGATCCCGGTGGCCATGTCCTCGGTCACCGAGGCGTCGAGCTCGACGTGCGCGTAGCCGCCTTCCTCGACGAACAGCAGCAGCGCCTGCTTGGCCTCGTCGTAGACGAGGTAGTCAAACGGCGCGTTGTCGACGATCGGGATCGCCGCGCGAGCGTCCTCGTCTGACAGCTCCGGGGGCAGCCCCACGATCTCGACGCGCACCCGGGCGCGCTTGCCCTCGACGACGGTGAACACGACGGTCTGCTTGCCGGTCTGGTTGTCGGCCAAACCGTCGACCTTCGCGGTGACCTGGACCTGGAAGAAGCCGTGCCGCAGGTACTCGGCGCGGATCCGGTTGATGTCGAGCGACAGCTGGTAGGCGTCGACACCTCGCCCACCAAGACGCGCGCGGTCGAGTGCGAGGCCGGGGATCAGGTCATCGTCATCGATCGCCTTGTTACCCTCAATCTTGATCTTCGCGAGATACGTCGTCGAGAGCGGACGCACGGGCGCGGGCCGGCCGCACCCGAGCGCGATGGCGATGATCAGGACGAGCCGGCAACGTGGCACCCGACTAGATGCTGGCGTCACCCCGGGATCGACGCAAGCTATCGGTGATGATTCAGGTCTCTCTGTGCTCCGCGAGCGCTGTGCGAATCAGCTCGATCGACGCCGGCGGCAGCTGGGCGTAGACCACCCGGGCCCCCTGGAAGCGCCGTAGCTCCTCGATCACGGCCATTCCGGCGATGTCGCTGACCAGCAGGGCCAGCACGGTCTGATTGGGCTTCGTCAGCTCCTGGAGCTCGCCAACGACCTTGTGGGGGATCCCCGTATCGACCAGCCGGGCGACGAGGGCACCGCCACCGCCGCCGAGGACCCCGCCGATCAGGAAGCCGAGCGGCCCGGCGACCAGGGTGCCGACGAGCGCACCGAACAGCGAGGACGGCACCGCCGCCGCCACCGTCGTGGGATCCATCGACGAGGTCACCTCGGCCTGGCCATGCTCGTGGCGCGTGACGAACACCGCATCGTGCACCGTGAGGAGCCCGTGCTCCTGCAGCCGCATCGCAGCGAGCATTGCCTCCTGCGCGAGCAGCGACGAGTCGAAGGCCAGCGCGACGATGCGCTGCGTTGGCTCCGGCTTGCTGGCCTTCGAGTGGGGCACGCGTGATGCGGCGGCGCTGGGCATGCGGAGGTCATCAGCAGGCCGCATGCCAGCGAGCTCGCACCCGAAGTCCGCGCAGCACGGTGGATCCGGGTGGCGGCGCCGACACGCCGGGGCCTGGGCGCCCGGGTTAGTAACGCTTTCGCCAGAGCAGATCGACGCCGTTGAAGCCGCGGTCGCCGATGACGCCCTCGACCACGATGCGCTTCTTCAGCCAGTACTCGACCTCGCCCTCTCCCGCATTCTCGTCAGGGCCCGCGTCGATGCGGCGGCGGTACGCGACGAATAGCGATCGCGTGATCCAGGTGCCGACGGTGATCGCCGCACCGCTGTCCGAGGTCGCGGCCTCGTAGCGCAGCACGTCGAGGTCGACCGGTAGCGCGTCCTTGACGTACCCACCGATCTGGTTCGCGATGAACGACGCACCCGCAGCCGTTGCCTTGTCGCGCGGGTTGCCGTCAGCGGGTTGCCCATCGGGCTCGCCACCGAGGAGGAAGCCGAGGAGCTGGCCCTGCGAGTAAGTCCCGGGGTCGGACCGCATGATCAGCTCGGGCTTGCTCGCACGACCGCGCACCTGCGTGATCGTGGTGACCTCGGGGAAGTCGTGGGTGATCTGGACGTCGAGCAGCGGATCGGTCGAGCCGTCGAAGCGGACCACGGCGCGATCGAGCTGGTAGCGCCGGCCGAACAGGTCGAGGTTGCCGCGATCTGCCTCGATCTTGCCGACGATACCGATGGCCTCCGCATCACTCGTCAGCTCGACGCTGCCCTTGATCAGGCCGCGGATCTCCTCGGACTCGATGAAGGTCGAGTGCAGCCGCAGGCGCGCGATGAACGCCGGGCGATCGGGGCGTCGCCTCTCCATCGGCTGCTCGGTGACCTTCTTCCCGCCGGTGATGAAGCGCATGTCGGATGGCGCGCCGATCGGCTTGAGCTGCTCGCCGCGCCCACTCGGCACCTTGATCACGCCCTTGCGCACGTCGACGTCCGCGACCCATGCCTCGTCGGTCTTCGAGAGCTTCGCGGTGACGTCCGCCGACACGCGCGGCTCGATCGCGCCGATCGGCGAGACCTTGCGGAGCTTCATCGTCAATTCCCCGCCGGTGGGCGTCGCTCCCCGGAGCCCGAGCGTCGCGACGGCCGACACCGACCCCGCGCCAAGCCGGCCGTCGACGTCGATCTTCACCTTCGAGTCACCGACGACGACGTCGATCTTCGCGCGTTGCAGCGTTCCGACCTGAGGAGCGATCGGCAGCCGTGCGTCGCGGAGGTGGAGCTCGCCATCGATCTTCGCGGTCTGCGGATCGAGCCCCGTGACCTTGACGTTCGCGTCGAGCCGACCCGCGGCGCCCCCGGCCGGGCCCGGCGCGAACGCGAGCAGCGGCTCGAGATCGAACTGCTTGGCTTCGAGCGACACCGTCGCCGCGTCGAGCGCGCGCGGCGTGCCGGTCGCGAGCATGTGGATCGTCCCGCGGTCCTGCGTGCCGTCGATCTCGACCTTGCCGATCGCACCGTCCCAGGACGCGTCGAGCGTGATCCGCTTGATGACCTTGATCGGCCGGCTGCGCGGACCCGGCGGAACCGCCAGCCCCGCACCGGCGAGCCGCGCACGAACCGTGGGATCGCCGACCGTGCCGGCGACGTCGATCGTGCCCGACAGCGTCCCGGCGACGATCTCGGTCCTCCCGAACACGCCCATCACGAGCGGCGCCGGGACGTTCGGCAGCTTCGCGGTTATCTTGATGCGCTTCGCGAGCGCGGCCTGCGGATCGGCCTCGAGCTCGGCCATCGTCAGCGGGATGCGGGCGTCGACGTCGAGTAGCTTCACCGCCTTGGTGACGACGACGCCGCTCGTTGCGCGGTTCGCGACCCTACCGGGCATCGAATGCATCGTCATCGTCGCGGTCGTCGCGGCGTTGTCGATCGCCGCCTTGAAGTCGACGGCGACCGGCTGGGAGACCGGGCTCCCGCGGAGGTCCCGCACCGACACGCCGACCTTCGCGCTGCGCGCTGCCTCCGCGATCTCGGCGACCATGCTGGCGCGGCCACGAAAGTTCGTCGTGACCTGGAGACGGTCGAGCAGCGCTGGCTCGATCAGCACGTCGTCGATGCGCATCGCCGCGCCCTTCAAGGCGCCCCGCCCGAGCTTCTTCCAGGCGTCCGGATCGAACAGGTGACCCGGCATCGCGAGCGTCGCGCGCGCGTCGATCTTCGCGAGCGGCTTGGCCACCGGCTTGCCGGACGCCTGGCGATCATCGATCGTCGCGACGAGCGTGGGGGTCAGCTCTTCCGGCCCGGTCTGGGTGATGTTGAGGTTCGCGCTGAGCGGACCGACCGAGCTCAGCGCGGGCGCCATCAAGTCGCGGATCTGGATCAGCCCACCGGTCGACTGCCTCGAGATCTGGATGTCACCGTCGATCGTGCCGCGGTACCGGCCGGGCCGGTTCGCGAGCTGCGCGAGCCTGGCGACGTCGAGCTTCTGGAGCGTGATCCGACCGGACCGGATGGTGTCGCGGTGCATGTGCTTCCAGCCCTCGACGTTGGTGACGTCCTTCGGCGCGTCGATGTCGACCGCGAACGTCGCGGTGCCGAGCTGCGGACTCGACGCGCGGGCATCGACCGCAAACTTGTCCGGACCCGCGACGAGCCTGGCCTCGGCGTCGAACGGGAGGCCCTTGGGACGCAGCGCGATGCCCTTGGCGTCGAGCTCGGCCGTCCCGGCGAGCCGACCGTTGGTGCGCGACAGATCGACGTGAGCGTCGAGCGTGCCCGCGTAGCCCTCGTCGAGGTTATCGAGCGCGAACGCCTCGAGATCGATCTTGGCCTTGAGGTCACCGGTCTCGCGACCGACGCGATGATAGTGCCCGGCAACCGCGAGCTTGCCGTCCTTGCTCGCGCTCGTGAGGTTGCTGACGTCGATCCGCTCGGGCCCGATCGCGATCTGGCCCGTCGTGCCCGTCCACTCGGCGCCGTTGCCCGCGCGCACGCGATGGCGCTGCAGATCGACCACGACGACGTCACCCGGCCCGGACGGATCGACGATCGCGTCGGCCTCGACGAGCCACGGCGCCTCCCTCGGCTTCGACCGCATCGCGACGACGATCTTGCCGTCGGCGCGGTTCGCCGCGTTGAGCTCGAGCTCGCGGAGGAACATGTCCTTCTGGCGGACATCGCGCGCCTCGAGCTGCACCCGGCCCGTCGGCCGGTCCGGAATGTGCTTCGCGGCGATACCGAACTTGAGCGACCGGATCGACAGATCCTTCGCCCGCAACCGGTTGCCGACCACCCTGCCCTCGATCGCGAGATCCGGCCGCGGCGCGAGCGCGCCCGCCGCCGACAGGTTGACCTCGAGCGAGCCGTGCACCGGTGCCTTGCCGCCGGTCACGCGTGACGGATCGCGCACGCTCGCCACCACCGTGCTGCGCTCGAGCGTGATCACGTCGCCGAGCTTCTTGATCTGCGCGCTGATCCGCGCGGACACCCCCGTGCCGGTCACCGCGATCGCGGTCGACGCACGTTCGCCGCGGCTGTTCAGCGCGATCGTCGCGTGGGCATTCGGCGTGCCTGCGAGCTTGCCGCTCGCGTGGATGATCGCGGTGCCCGACGGCAACGCACCGCGCTCACCCGGACTGCCGTCGAACGTGATGAACGTGGCTGCGGTGCCCTCGAGCTTGCCGCCGGAGAGCTTCGTCACGTCGAGCACGCCCGTCGCGAGGAAGCCACTCGCGCGCCGCCCGCCGAGATCCGTATCGACCTCGGCGACGACCTGCTCGCCATCGACGGTGCCGACGACCGTCACGTGATGGCGCGCGTGCAGCGACGACGGCCCGACGGTGACCGCGAGCTCGAGATCCGCGGGCAGCTCGACGTCGGGCACGAGCTTGGCGACCGCGGCCTTGGTCGCACCGACCGCGACGATGCCGGACAGCTGGACCGGCCGCGGCTGCGTGCGCAGAAACCCGACCGGCTGCGGCTTGACCATCCGGAACCCGGCAGCCACCACGCTGACGTCACCGACGCGGGCGATCAGCGAAGGCACGCTCAGCATCTCCCAGTCATTGCGGACGACGGCGTCGAGCCAGATGGCTTCGCCGCGCTCGCGCCAGCGACCGTGCACGAGCAGATTCGCCTCGAGCGGCTCGCCCGTCGGCATGTACGCGTCGCCGGCGATCGAGATGTCGTCGAAGTTCATGATCTCGGTGCCGCTGTCGTAGCGGACGTGGCCTCGCTTGACCTGGATGTCGGGGATCTGGAGCGCCCACCCGGACTTCGGCCCCGGCTTGACGAGCCGGCTGATCTGGAGCGTGCCGTCGGGATCGCGCCGCAGATCGACGTCGACATCCTCAGCATGCACGCCCTTGAGCCGCGCCTGCTTGGACACCAGCGCGAGCACGCCGAGATCGAGCCGGAGCCGCTTGATCGTGATCGCCGGCTTCCCGTCGGGACCGTTGATCACGACATCGCGCATCACCAGCTCGCCGAGCGGGCTGCCTTCGAGGCTGCCGATGCTGGCGCCGCCGGTGAACATCGCGTTCATCCGCGCCTCCACCTGCTTGCGCATCACGCTGCGGCCCCAGCCCGTGTGCATCACGACCAGCACGGCCGCGACGACGAGGACGATGAAGCTGAGGAGCCCGAGCCCGATGCGCTTGCCCCAGCGCCACGCCTTCCGGCGGCCTCGATGATCAGTCGACATTAGAACGCCTCTCCGATGCTGAAGTGAAACGCGAACCGCGAGCCTGGGGCGGGCTCTGTCGGACCAAAGCGGTTGAGGCGATAGCCGAGGTCCGCGCGGATCGGGCCGACGACGGTCAAGAGCCGCAGCCCGAGCCCGGCCGCCCAGTGCAGGTTCGCGAAGTCGAGATCCCGGCGCTCTTCGACCACGTCGCCGCCGTCGAGAAACACGACCGTGCCGACGCCCATCTTGCGCCACGTCGTCAGCGGGATGCGCGCCTCGATGCCGGTCTCGAACAGGGTCTCGCCGCCGTACGGCACCGTGGTTTCGCTACCCATGACCTCACCCGAGACTGATGGCGACAGGTCGCGCTCGCCGAAGCCGCGATGGTTGGACGCACCGCCGGAGAAGAACCGCTCGGTGACCGGGACATCGCCGATGAACGTGCCGGCGCGGGCGCGTGCCGCGAGCACCGTGCCGCCGAGCGGCAGAAAGCCGCGCAGCTCCGGGATCACCTGGATGTAGTCGTACTCGCTGCCGGCATACGGCGTGCCCTCGGCGACCCGCATCTCGGCGAACAGCCCCCGCTTGGTGTTCATCGGGTTGTCACGGAGGTCGACCGTCAGCGCTTGCTGGTACGTGCCGACGCGCTGGCGGTGATCGAGGCCGAGCTCCATCTGGAGCGCTGGATCGATCAGCGGCGAAATGTTCTTGAAGCGGAGCTGCTCGATGCCCCAGCCGAGGCGCAGCTGCACGCGCTGCCCGAAGTGCGAGGCGATGATCGGCGTCGAGAACCCGAGCGCGGCGCGCGGGCCAAGGCTCGTGTACGCCTCGATCGCGAGGTAGTTGTAGCCGGCCTCGACGAGCCCCTTCGAATACGTCCAGAAGATGTCCTGGCGCTCGACCCGACTGAGCGCGCGGATCCGCGGCTCCCAGCCCGAGCGATCGCGTGCGTAGGCGTAGGCCGGCCGGAACTCGAGGGTCAGCGTGTCGAGGTCGGTCGGGAACCCGGCGATCGAGTAGCCCGCCCGGCCACGGATCTCGTACGCGGTGGGATCGATGCCGAAGCCGCCGCCGAGCTTGACCTCGCGGCGCGCGGCCTCGGAGACCGCGACCTTGACGTCGACGACGTCGCTGACGCCGTCGTCGGGCTGGACCTGGACGGTCGAGAACCGCTGGAAGCCGTAGAGCTGGCGCTGCGATGTCGTGATCGCGGTCGTCGAGTACTGGTCGCCGGTCGCGAACGCGAGGCGGCCACGCACCGCATCCGCGAGCGCGCCGTCGACGCCGGTGATCTCGATCTTGCCGAACCTGCACTTCGGGCCCGGGTCGTACGCGAGCGAGACGATCGCCTCGCCGTTCGCGCGGTCCGCGAGCACCTCGGATTCGAGCTTCGCGCGCGCGTAGCCAGCATCCTTGACCACGGTGATGAGGAAGGGCTTCGCCTTCTCGTAGACCGCGTAGTCGAACGGGGCACCATCCACGATCGGGAGGACCTCGCGGATCGCCGACGCCGGCACGTCCTTCGGCAGGCCGGTGATCACGACGCGCGTCGTGGCACGCTTGCCCTCGTCGACCGTGTAGATCACCTTCGTCGCTTCGCCCTTGCGCTCGAAGCGCGGCCGGACATCGACCCCGAGATAGCCCTTGCGCAGGTAGTCGCCACGGATGCGATCCGCATCGACCTGCAACAGATAAGGATCGGGCCCCAGCCCCCTGTGCTGGCGGCGGTGGAGCGCCGTGCCCTTCACGAGCGTGTTGTCCTTGATGGTCGTGTTGCCCTCGACCTCGATCGTCGAGATGAACTCTTCGCCAGCGCGACGGGGCGGCGGCTTCTTCGACGCGCAGGCCGCGAGGACGAGCGAGCTCAGAAGGAATGTTAGGGATCGCGAGGACGAAGCCATGGCTCACGAGGTTTTCGCAAGATCGATACCGTCCCAAGCCGGCGGAATTGCGCAGCTCCGGGCAAGCGAACGGCGTGACGGCTCGGTCAGCTCGTCACGCCATGCGCATCAGTCACAGCTGTCAGCGCGACGGATGAACGTGATCGCGTTCGCGCTCGGATTTGTTCCGAAGCGTCATCACGAGGACCGGGATCGCGAGCAAGCCGAGCACGACGGCTGCGACGCGCGTGATCCCGGAGCCGGTGATGAACATGAAGGCCATCAGCATCGCGAGCATCACGGAAAACAGCGCCGTGAGGCCGACGACCTTGTGGGGAACGCCATCGGGTTCGCGATCGAGATCTTCGGTGGGTGCCAGCTTGCGATCGTCACGCACCGGGTTGTGTGGCTCGTGGCCAACCTCCGATGATTGAATGAGCGGTTGCGTCGCCATCAGGTCACCTCACCTTTCCCGTGGTTCAAAGCGACCTGCGTCCAGCAACGGCGCGGTAGATCGCGAGCAGGATCACGGCACCGAGGATCGAGGCGATGATGCCCGGGCCCTCGCCTGCCTCGTACCAGCCGACCGCGTGCCCGAGCATTCCGGCGACGAACGAGCCGGCGATACCGAGAAGGATGGTGATGATGACGCCGCCCGGATCCTTGCCCGGCATGACGAGCTTGGCGAGCGCACCGACGATGGCACCAATAACGATCGTGAGAAGAATGGACATGACTGGTTTCCTGGTTGGAGTGGGTGTGCTGGGGGACTAGCGACCAAAGCGAGAAAGCAATTTCTGCTTCAAGCGCAGGGCCATCGGGCGCACGCGATCGACCACCGAACGACCCTTCGCCATCAGCTCGTCGACCGACACGCGGGTGCCGCCCTTCGGTCCACGGCGGGCCCGCTGTTCGGCGCGCTCGGCATCGGCCGGATCGCGCTCGACGTACATCTTGGCCTCACGCGCAGCGTCCTCGACCTTGCCGTTAGCGACGAACTCGCGGACGTGCCGGTTGTAGTGACGGGCGGAAACCTTGTCGCCCTCGCCCTGATTGCGGTTGTTGCCGCCTTGCGAAGAGTTATCTGGCTTCATGCACACATCCACGAGCACCTCGCGTGCCACATCGCGATGCCGCGATCCTGGCCAGCTGCGGGGCCGTCCGACGTGCGCGACAGCGCGCTGAGCCCTGGGGCCGTCGAGGAAACTCTTACGGCTGCTGTGCCGCTGCCATCACGTGAACGAGCACGATCTCGTCGAACCACATCTCGAAGAGCTCGCGATCTGCCAGCGCTTCCTCGACGGTGGTCTCCTGGGGCGCTGGAAAGACCTCCTGGAGCCGCTCGAGGATCGGACGCTGCTCGGTGGACGGTGCGAGCCTCGCGAGGTTGACGAGCGTGATCGCGTCACTGCGGGTGGCGGCCGCCAGCACGCGCGGGATCGCATCGGGCGAATTCGCTTCGTAAGCGCGCACCGCAGCCACGATCGCCCCACTGGCGCCGGTGACCAGTGGCAGACTCGCACGGCGTCCTGGTAGCAAGCGTGCGCGTGCGCCTGCCGGAACGACGACCGCACGCCCGCCGCCGAGCTCGAGCTCGACCAGCCCGGTGAGCACCTCGATCGCACCGGCACCGCGCTCGTCGACGTCGAGCTTGTACTCGCAACCTAGATCGACGACCTGCGCGCTCGGCGTGGCGACCGCAAACATCCGTGGGGGCGCTGACACGAATGCGTGCATGTGACCGCGCTCGAGGAACAGCTCGTGGCGCGCCGCGCTCGTGCGATCCAGTCGCACGCGCGTGTTTGACCCGAGCTCGGCGCTGCCGATATCGGCGATCGCGAGCGCGGCGCGATGGCCGCCGGTATCGAGCACGCCGCCGACCGGCAGCACGCCAGCCGCGACCTGCGCGCCGTCACATCCGACGCTGCCGCCGCGTGACGTGAACGCGAAGCCGTGCGCC
>JACCTC010000416.1 GCA_013812655.1 Deltaproteobacteria bacterium
GCGGCGAGGAAGTTCAAGCGGGGTTTCGCGACGGCGGTCTCGGCGAGGGCTGGTCGCGTGTGGCGGTTCGGGCCTCTGGGCTCGATGACACCAGCGTAAGGGCGGGCACGTTCGAGTGGCAGCAGGCAGACGACACCCGGTCGAAGCGGTAGCTCCTACAGGGCGTCGTCCCAGGGGAGGTCGGCTTGGGGCGGAGCGCGCGCCGGGGCGAAGGTACTGGGTTCGGTGGCGAGGCCGAATCGGGCGAGCAACACGCGGGCGAGCGCAGGGTCGGTGACGATGGCGACGATGCAGCGGCGCCCCCCGCAGGGGCACTGGAGCACGTCGTCGGCGAACACGCGGCGCAGGAGGTCGGCCCACGGGAGCCGGCGCGCGCGTGACGCTGGGCCCGCGGTTTGAGACGGCCGCGGCTCCGTGCAGCGAGCGTCACCTGCCTCGTGCGAGCGGTCGGTGGGAACGAGCGCGCGCAGCGCGTGGCGGTCCTTGCTGGCCGGGCCAAAGATCCCGCTGTACCGGACGAGATGACGGCGCGGCGGCGGGATGATGCCGCACAGCCGGCGCAGGAACGCGACGGGCTCCATGACGAGGTGGGTGCGCCCGTCGGGCCACGGGCGCTTGAGCTTGTAGGCGATGCGCGCGTCGGCGGTCCACGCGAGGCGCTCCTGCGCGAACGCGGGCCGTGCGCCGTACCGGCAGAGCCGTTCGAGCGCGGCGCGATCGTGCGCGGCGACGACGACACCGGCATGCAACGAGAATCCTTCGCACCACGCGCGGAGCCGCTCGACGCCACGGACGGTCGCACGTGTCTCCGTCGACGAGCGCCAGGTGGTGGCTGCGTCGGCCTGGACCTGTGCGAGCACGTCGGGACGCGCGTCGTCCTCGAAGGCGCCGGCGTTCGCGTGCATGGCGAGCCGCCGCGCGATCCGGCGCAGGAGGCGATCGAGGATCGCGAGCACATCGGCGTTGGTCGGGACGGGCAGGAGCTCGAACCGTAGGCCCTGGTCGTCGTCGACGAAGACGCCGTCGGGCACGACGAGGTGGAAGTGAACGTTGAGGTTCACCAGCCCGCCGAACCGCTGCACGAAGGTGACGGCGCCGGTCCGCGGCGTGGGGAGGCCGCGCTTGCGCGCGACGCGGCGTTGCCAGGCGCCGATGGCGCGGACGACGAGCGCGCCGGTCCACCGCGTCCAGGCGGGGTTGCGGGCGAGCACGAGCCGCAGCGGCTTGGGCACGGTGAAGACCCACTGGCGGTACGGAGCTGCGGGCAGGACTCGATCCACCAAGTGCGCGGCAGTGTCCGCCATGCGCCGCGACGTGCAACTCGGGCAGAGGCCGCGTCGCTTGCAGCTGAACGCGACGACCATCTCGTCGTGGCAAGTCTGGCAGCGAACGCGCGTAAAGCCGTGCGCGAGGATGCCGCAGCGAAGGTAGGCCGCGAGCTCGCGCTCGACGTACCGCGGCAGACCGCCGCCGTCCGGATCGGCGTGGCGCAGCTCGGCGAGCATGGACTGAGCGTGGCGCGCGACCAGCTCGTGCAGCACGGTCCGCTCGGGAGCGCGGCGCTGGTAGCTGCCGAGCGGTTGTCCGGCCGCGCCGGACGTGCGTTCGTAGAGACCACCGGCGAGCACGCCGGGGTGCGTTGAAAGTTCCAGGCCGACCGGTCTCGACCACACGTCACACGCTTGCAACGCGCACTGTCCGAATGCCGGACGTCAGGCAAGGCTCGTCGCCACCCTAACGCCCTCGCAGACAGCGTCAGGCGTCGCAGGCCATCGCCACCCCCGCGCCGTCGCAGCCAGCGCCGTAGATACCGCGCCGTAGATACCGCGCCGTAGATAGAGAATCCAAGGACGGACCGTGTTACCGCGCGCGCGTGGCCGACCGGCGGCGCGCGAAGCCGCCGGCTCAGCCTGGGCCCCTCGTGCTGGCCGCTCTCCCCGGCACGATCGTCGGACCGATGCCAGAAGAGCTACTCGTCGGATAATGAGCCGCCGTGCGCCGGGCCTCTTCGCCGATCGCCTCCACAAGCTTGTTCGGTTCGAGCGCGCGGGCAGCGGCGCCCCATTCGAGCACCCACGAGTTAACAGGGCCGAGTGCGGGGAGGCGCATCGAGACGCGCACCGACCCGTCGGGCATGACCTCGACGCGCTGCGAGTCATGCCAGGTGCGCGAGGTGACGTAGGCGGCCTTGTCGGCGGCGAACTCGACGAGGATCTCGTGCGGGCCGTCCTCGTCGGGCAGGTGCGGGCCGAATGCGCCGTGGAGGACGTTGGCGAGCTTGAAGTCGGCGGGCATCGCGAACGTGTGGGCGCGCAGGTGCTCGGCCTCGGTGAAGCGCTCGATCGCAAAGATGCCGACGTTCGCGGCGGCCGCGGGCGAGTCGGGCTCTTTGAGGCGCGCGGCGATCGCGTAGAGGCCGTGACGATAGAGGGCGATCGCGAGCGGTGCGAGGTGGCCGCCGCGGGCGCGGCCTTTCGCGTCGGCGTAGCGATAGCGGACGACCTTGCTCGACAGGATACCGGTTTGGATCGCGTCGATGATGTCCTCTTTGCCGGCGTAGGACTTGGTCCCGTGGTCGGGCATGTACACGAAGCGCTCGCCGAACGAGGCCAGCTCGGCGCGCTCCTTGTCGCTCATACGCTGCTCCAGCTTGGCGAACACCGACCGCACATCCTCGAGGAACGGCGTTCCCTGCAGGACGTCGAATACGCGGCGGACGGCGAGCAGGCTGAACCGTTCGCGCTTGGTGATCGCGATGGGCGTGGCGGTACGCTCGTCGATCAGCGTCGCGATCACGCGGCCGTCCCGGCGGGTGACCTCGATGTCGAAGCCGGCGTCCTGGAGCTCGGCGAGGTCGCGGCGCACGGTCCGCTCGCTCACGCCGATCTCGGTTCCAACTTCGGTCACCCAGCGCCCGCGCTTGTACCCGCGGAGGGCATCGAGCACCCGCAACGCGCGCGCGACCTGGCCATACTCACCGCGCTTGTACACGCGATGCCCCCGCGGAAAGATGCTTCGATTCACGAAGAGAAGCCGGCCAGGAAGGCTTCCAGAAGGCTTCCGGCAGGGCTTTCTGAAAGGCTTCCAGGAAGGTTCTGACCGGGCTTTCCACCATGCTTCACGGTCGCCGGGTTCTGCTCGGTCCGCAAGGGTTGCGGACCGAGTCCGTAGGCTTGGTATTACATGAAGGTCAGCACCGCCGAACTCGAAGCCGAGAACGTCCATCCTCCACTTGCCCGTGACGCGCTCGGGCACCTTCTGGCGCTGCCCGAAGGCACCGCGAGCTGGCGGATCAGTCGCCACACCGCAGGCCGGCCACGCGTGCTCACCGGCCCGGACGGTACAGCGATGCGATTCCCGCTCTCGACGACAGCGGCGGAGCTGATCGACTTGTGCGGGTCCGATACCTACCGGGTCTACGCACTCGACGAACTGGGCGAGGTGCTCGACTTCGTCACGACGATCCTGGCTTCGCGTCCGCGCAATGCGAACGTGCCCGACGTTCCGTTCGCCGCGCTGAAAGCGGCGAACGACGCGACCCCGACGACGGATCTCCGCTTCGCGCTCCATGCGCTGACCGAGATCGCGCGCATCAACGGCGAGGCGCTGCGGGCGATCAGCGACTCGCAGGCGGACTGGATCACGACGCTCGCGATGAACAAGGGCCTGCCACGCAACGTGGCGTTCCCAGTGTTGCCGCCGCCGCCGGATGAGGAGCCGGACGACGAGGGCGATGACGATCACGGCCACGCCGAGGACGAAGCGGATGCGAACGCGAGTCCGATGATGCAGTTCCTCTCGACCGTGACCCCGCTGATCCCGGGCCTCGTCGCCACGTGGCAGGGCAAGAAGGACGAGCCCGGAGATCCCGAACAGCCCGGCGAGCCGCCTGCGCCCGTCACGGTGAACGGTATGGCGCACCTCGCGCGTGTCCAGCAGCAGCTCACGCCACGCGAGCGTGCGTTCCTCGCCGCGCTGCTGGCCGACGAGCGCGGGGACAGCGTCGCGACCGAGCTGTCGGTGATGCCCGTCGAGCAGGTGGTCGCGCTCGTTCGCGAGCACTGCTCGAAGCCGCCCTCGCGGCCGCCGGGCGGCGAGCTGACCAGCAAGCAGCTTCGCGATCGCGTCCTGGTGCTATTGCCACGGCTATCCCCGGCTACGCAGATGCGGTTGGTGGCGCTCGCGCCCAAGGTGAGCGTGACGGCGCAGGTGCCGCCCGAGCTGCGGCGCATGCTCGCCGAGTTGGCACCGCTCGACGACACGACCGCGATCGCGTGGCTCGAAGCGAACCTCGACGACCTCGAGAAGGCGTTCGCGTCGTGAAGCAACCAACCCCGAAGGAGAGGACGATGGCGGACGGACAGACGAAGGAGGCCGCAACGGCCGCGATGGTCGAGGTGCTGCGCGTGCAGTCGGCGCAGCTCCAGACGATGGTCGATGCCTACGCGGACATCGGACACGCCACCGCGGAGGTGCTGCGCAGCAGGGCACGACAGATCGCGGCGCCACCGCCGATATCGGCGCAGCTCCGCGGCTTCGGCGCACGGCTCGCGGCCAAGGCATCCGCGACGATTTCGCTGCTCACGGAAGATCAGGGCCGGCGCCTGGCCGCGCTCGTCCCGAGCTTCACGCGGGCCGCGCTCGCGAACGATCCGGACCTGATCACGATGGTCATAATGTGGCTCGACCTCGAGCCGTACGAGCTGGCGCGTGTACTGGTGGCGAGCCTGCCCGATCTGGAGCGGAGGTTCGCGTCGTGACGGTCGCGCTCGTGAAGGCGACCGCGAACACGAACGCGCCCACGGCGCCCACGGCGCGTTCGCGCGAGTTCCTGGAGCGGCAGGCGTTCGAGGCGTTCAAGGCGTTCCTGTGCGCGATGCAGGAGTGTGTGGCGGCGCCGTCGTCGACGTCACCCGCGCCCGAACCCGCGAGCGACGTGATGACGGTGGACGAGGCCGCCGCGTTCCTCGGCGTCGATCGCAACACCGTGTACGAGTACACGACCCGACGCGTGATCCCGCACCAGCGGCTCGGCAAGCGCATCCTGCTCCGGCGCGGTGCGCTGATCGCGTGGCTCGACGCGTCGCTGTGCGCGCCATCGTCGGCGACACGATGATCGAGGCGATCGCGCTGCCGCTCTTCACCGCCCGTGACGGCGCGCGCGTTCGCCTCGTCGTGGCATCATCGCGTTCGTGCAGCGAGCGCTCATCAAGGAGATCGAGATGAGTGTTCGACGTGATACGCGGTTCGGAACCTGGTTCTACCGCAAGTGGGTGCGCACCCCGAATGGATGCAAGGTGCGCATCTTCGGAACTCCGAAGGCCGAGGGCCTGCCCGAGACCCGGGCAGGTGCCGAGGAGGCGGAGCGCCGAGCGATTACGCGCGTCCTCGAAACCGGCGAGCCCAAGAAGCTCGTCACGACCAAGGAGGTGCCGACGGTTCGCGAGTTCCATACGGTGTTTCTGGACGCCTCGCGGATCAAGAACAAGCCGTCGTCGGTCGAGAGCAAGGAGGTCATCCTCCGCATCCACATCCTGCCGCGCGTCGGTGATCTGCGGCTCGATCGCGTCACGTATGCCGTGATCGAGGACTTCAAGATCGCCCTGTCCAAAACACCGATCCACAACGTGGAGAAGGCGTACGGGATCAAGAAGGCGCAGGTGAAAGGCAAGGCGACGGATGCCAAGGGTCAACCGCTCGACGCCAAGCCAGTGCGGTACCTGTCGGCCAAGACGATCAACAACGTGTTGACGGTATTGCGCCGGATGCTCGTGGTCGCGCGCAAGCGCGGTCTCATCGAGGCGGTGCCCGACGTCGAGTGGTTGAAGAACGAGAAGCCCGAGTTCGACTTCTTCACATTCGACGAAGCGAAGCGGCTCGTCGCCGCCGCGGACGGTGAGTGGCAGACGATGATCCTCGTCGCGCTGCGCACCGGCATGCGGATCGGCGAGCTGCTCGCGTTGCAGTGGCAGGACGTCGATCTCGTCGCCGGCCGGATCATGGTCCGGCGCAACGTCGTGTGGGGCCACCTCGGCACGCCGAAGTCGGGCAAGTCACGCGAGATCCCGTTGTCCAGCGACGCCCAGAAGGCGCTGAAGGACCACCGGCATCTCCGTGGCGCGCTCGTGTTCTGCGATGCCGGCGGCCATATGCTGACCGAAGGCGAGGTCCGACACCCGTTGTGGCGGGCGTGCAAGCGGGCCGGGTTGCGGCTCATCACGTGGCACGTGTGCCGGCATTCGTTCGCCTCGCATCTCGTGATGCGCGGCGCGCCGATCAAGGCCGTGCAGGAGCTGTTGGGCCACTCCACGATCTTGATGACGATGCGGTATGCCCATCTCGCGCCGGAGGTCGCACGGGAGACCGTGCAGCTCCTCGATCTGGAGGGACCGCTCGCGATTGGGCAGAGTTTGGGCAGAGCCACGCCGAAATCGACTTAACTCTGCGAATGAATAGTGGAGGCGGCGGGAGTCGAACCCGCGAGAATCGTCCACGAGTGCCCGCTCGTGGATGCGTCCTCGACGGAGTCTGATCCCAGGCGCTCGGAGTCAGCGGACTCGTCCACCACAATCTGCGACGCCTTCCCGAACACCTTGCCGTCCCAGCGATGGAGCTCATGGACCGCCATAACGACCGTGCTGCGTGCTGAATGAACCGCGACACCGTAAAGGCGTCCCGATGTCATCCCGCTTCCCCTCGAGCGTGGTCGCCTCCGGCGGACGTGCGCCGACGACACGCCGTGCACGACACCAACGATGGCGGGGCTGGATCGCCGTGTAGCTGCGTTGGGAGGCCGCGATGCAGGGGTATGGATGGTGCACGAGACAGCGATTCCATAAACAGTTTCAACGTCTGAAGGAGATACATCATGGGTTCCAAGCACGAGAAGGTTATGGTCGGCGTCTTCCACACGAGCACCGATGCTCGCCGCGCGATTCACGCGCTCCGCGACGCCAAGTTCTCCGACAAGAAGATCGGTCTCCTCACCCACGACAAGGATGGCGATCCCGAGGTGAAGTCCTTCAAGGACCTCGAGGGTAACAACGCCGGCAAGGGCGCTGCGGTCGGCGCGGCTGCCGGTGCGGGTGGCGGCGCTCTCTGGGCGCTTGGCATCGCCGCGGGCATCCTCCCGGCCATCGGTCCGGTCATCGCCGGCGGAATTCTCGCGGCTATTGCTGCCAGCGCGGCGAGCGGTGCAGCGGCCGGCGTTGTCGTCGGTGCCCTCACGGGCCTCGGCGTCAGCGACGAGGAATCGGCGTACTACGACGACGAGTTCAAGAAGGGCCGCACCATCCTCGTCGTGCAGAGCGATGACCGCGCCGGCGAGGCGTACCTGATCCTGACGAGTAACAACTCGCAGAATCCTCACATGGTCGCGCCGGAGACGCTCACGGGACAGCCCGCTCCCCGCATGTAGAGACTCCGATTCTCTTCCGCTGCGGCGGCAGTTGCGGCGGCTGATCGAGCTCGCGAGGTGCACGGCTCATATGCAAGGTCGCGTGTCCGTAGGGTCTTCATGACTGTTCGGAATGCTCGCCAGTCGCGCTCCTCTCGCCGCACGGACCGTCCGCACGCGTCCCAGAGACCAACTCATCTCATGATGTAGTCTCGGGCTCACGCGATGGGTTGTCACGCGTGTCGGCACAGCTTCGCCTCGCACCTCTGATGCACAGCGCGCCGATCAAGGCCGTGCAGGAACTGCTCGGCACTCGTCGATCTTGACGACGATGCGATACGCCCATCTCGCGCCGGAAGACGCCCGGTTTTGCGGGTGCAGCTTCTCGATCTGGATGGGCGGAGTTTGGGCAGAGCCGCGAAATCGGGCTGGCTCTGCGAAGTAATGGTGGAGGCGGCGGGAATCGAACCCTCTGCTTATGCTCGCGAAGTCGCCAACTTGGCGTGATGACTCGCGCGCTCGTCCCGTCTAGTCCTGGGTCGTCCCTGACTTCCTCGTGCTGTTGGGCACTGGCTGGGCACCGCGATCCAGGAGCTTCACCGCGTCGCGCGTGACGTGCGGCGAGAGGTGCGCGTACCGCATCGTCTGCTGCATTGTGCGGTGCCCCATGAGCTCTTGGATGGCCTTCATCGAGGCGCCCTGGGATGCGAGCTGCGAGCCGAAGGTGTGCCGCAGGACGTGCCAGCCGAGGCGCTCGATCTTCGCCTTGGCGCATGCGCGGTAGAGCGGGTGCTTGCACTCGCCGTTGGTCAGCTGGTTCCCCTCGTCATCGCAGAACACGAGCTCGCCGCGGAGGTGGCGGTGCCGCGAGAGCTGGGCGCGGACGTCGTCGCCGAGCGGGATCTCGCGCGAGCGGCGGTTCTTCGGCAGCTTCACGCGGCCGCGCACGATCGATCGGCGCACCGTGAGCCGGCCGTTCTTGAGGTCGACGTCGCACCAGCGCAGTCCGAGGAGCTCGCCCTGGCGCAGGCCGCACCGCGCGCCGACCATGATCATCGTCGCCCACTCGCCGTCGGCGGTCGCGATCAGCGCCTCGGTGTCCTCGAACGAGAGGAACCGCCAGTCGCCGGGCTCGGTCGGCAGCCACTCGAACTCGGGGACCGCGAGGATCTGCTCGCGCTTCACCGCGAGCGCTAGGAGCCGCCTCAGGACGGTGAGGATGTTGTTGCCCGTCTTGTTGCCGAGGCCCTTGCCGGGGATCGGGGCGTCCTCGGGCCTGACGAGCATGTGCTTGAAGTCCTCGATGCGGGCGAAGGTGATCTGGTCGAGCGGCGTCGAGCCGAACGCCGGCACGATGTGATCGCGGAGGATCTGGCGCTTGGCCTTGACCGAGCTGTACTCGTTCTTGATGTCGCTGTGCTCGAGGTAGACCGGCTGGAACGCGGACAGCGTGACGACCTTCGAGGCGATCGCGGGCAGGGCGCGTGGTCGCTCGCCGAACAGCTCGGCGATGGCGCGACGTTCGGCCTCCTCCGCGCCGACCTTCGTGTTCGGCAGGCCGTACGTCTCGGGGACGCCGAAGATGCGATCGCGCGTGCCGTCGGGCAGCCGCACGCGCTTCCTGAACCGCCACCGCCCGTCCTTCTTGAATGCGCTCACCGCTGGTCCATGTTCGCCGGCTTTCCGTGGAGCCATTCCATCACGGCTACCCGCGAGAAGATCAAGCGGCGACCGAGCCGACGATGCGGAATCTCGCCGCGGCCCGCCGCCTCGTACACGGTGTTACGACCGACGTCGAGCAGCTCGGCGACCTCTTCGACGGTCAGCGTCTCGCGGGCGGCGTGGTTCGTCGCGGTCGTCACCGTCGCCGCTCCCAGTCCGCGACGGCTTCCACGTCGCCGGCACACACCGGACACGGCTCGAAGTGTCCGTGGCCGCAGATCATGCGCTCGTCGACGCTTGCGCGTCGCGGCGGTCGCACGATCGTGGCGATCTCTTGACGTAGCCGCGCATGGTGGTCGCCGATACGCCGCTCGATCTGCTCGTGCTCGTCCTCGAGCAGCTCGATCTGCGCAGCGAGCGTCACGAGCAAGAGGTCGCGCGTCGGCGAGCCAGGCTGCTTCTCCTGGTGCTCGATGACCGCGTTGTACTTCGCGATCATCGTGCCGACACGATGCCGCTCGCCGAGCAGCACACCATTGTCGATCTGCCTCCGCTCATCGGGCGTGAGGTCGTCGAGCCAGGAGTGATCAGCCACGATGCACTTCCTTGCTGTCGAGGTCGACGTGGCCGATCGCGCAAAGCTCCGGGGCCCACGACTTGCCACACCTGATCCGCTTCCAGCCGTCCGGATCCGGCCCGACATTCGCGAGCAGTCGCCGCGCACGCCTGACGTTGCGATCCTTGCTGTCCGACGGTGCGAGCGCGAACGATTCCGCGTCGTGCCACGTCGGCGCGTTCCAGCGCGAACTGGCGCACTTCGACACGCGGATCTTGTTGCTGTGCGTGTTGATCGCGACGACGACGAACGCAGCGGTGTGCCAGTTCTTCGGCGGAGCGGCTGCGGGCCGGATGTCGGTGGGCGGACCGATGTCGAGCTGCGCGACGTCGCCGAGGTTAAAGCGGGTCGCGTTACCCACGATGCACCACCTCCGCCGCCCTCGCGAACACCTCGCGCGCCTCCTCGAGCTCGCCGAACGTCCGCGCCGGGGCGCCGCCGAACGCCAGGCACGGCGTGCGCAGCGGGCACGCGTTGCAGCGGTTGTCGACGAGCTGACGCTTGCCGCCGCGGGTGACGTGGCGGCCGAAGTAGTCGCGGCACGTCGAGCGGATGAGCGGGGAGAGGGTCATGTGCGGGCCTCCGCCGGCCACGACGCGACGGCGCGCGCCATGCCGACCAGCGCAACCTCGACGGCGATACTGTGTTCCGGCCGATGCCAGTCTGGTTTCCCGATGGAGCGCTGGCAGTTCCCGCAGGCAGCGCTTGGCGGCAGGAAGTCCCACTGCGCAGGCTCGACGACGACCGCATCGACGGCGAACAGTCCGCACCACGAGAGACCCAGGCTGCCGTACGGCCGCGGTTTGAGACAGTGCACGGTCATGTCGTGGCCTCCGCGGCGTCCGGCTCGCCTTCGATCATCTCCTCGGGCAGCCGCACGAACTCAGGCGCGACCGGTACCAGCGAGAACGCCAGGTGCTTGAGCGCGCACGGAACGGCATGCGCGGCCACGGGGCCGGTGTGTTCGGTGCGGGATCCAACCGCGTGCCGATCGACGTCCAGCATCAGCAGCACACCGCAGAACCGGCAGTACAAATCGACGCGGCCGGTGCTCACGCGGATCAGGTTCCTGCGAGGCATGGCCTTGAACACGTACGGCGCATGAGCCCCCGGGTGACGCACGCGGTACTCGGCCAGCGCGACACGGCACAGGATCCTGATGTCGAGCGCGAGTTCGCGGCGGCCTTCGAGCGCTGCGTCAAGCGCGATCGCGGCGGTCCCGCGGAACGGCTCGACGAGCGCAATGCGTCCGGCTGCGCGCTTTGCCGAGCGGGCCATCTCGACGGCGCGAACGGTCTCAGTCGACGAGAGCCGCGAGCCTGCGCAGATCGCGCCCTCATGGTTCTGGTACGGATCGCCGAGCGCCGTGTGATCGGCGACGAGCATCCGCGTACGAAGCCGGCGATCGCCATCCCACGTGTGCACGCGCACCGTCGCTCGGCACGCCTGGCAGGTCCCGACGTGACCGGGGCGGAACGGGCGAGAGAGGGAGTCGACCCAGGCAGGGTTGAGCATCGCGCGACGGAGTGCGGCCACGCTCACGGTTGCGCCGCCTTCGCGAAGTTGATCGCGTCCTGGGCGAGCAGTGTTGCGAGGTGCTCGGCGGCTTCGGCCTTTGAGAACGTGAACTCGTTCGGCCCGAGTTGGGCCAT
>JACCTC010000442.1 GCA_013812655.1 Deltaproteobacteria bacterium
CGCGACGAGCGCGAGACCAGCGGACGCAGCGAGCTGCGCGACCCCGGCACCGGAACCGCCGCCAAGCTCGCCGACGCGTACCAGCAGCTCGCCCGCGGGGCCCGCCAGAGCCGCAACCTCGTCGACGATCGCGAGGTGTTCGCGATCGATCACCTCGAGGTGCTCGGCAGCTATGCGCGCCGGCTCGCCGCCGATCACATCGCTGCTGCCGCCGAGGCCCTCGCCCGGACCCTGCCTCGCCGGCTGCCGGCCAACCGCGAGCAACGCGGCGCGCGCGACACCCAGCTTGCCGACGACAACACGTACCCGGCGGGCGGCTTCTCGGCGATCACGCCGGGCGGATCGTCGGCGAACATCGAGAACCTCGTGAGCTCCGAGCTCGTGTTCATGGAGGACATCGGGCCGGGCGGCGATATCGTCGATCTGTTCACGCTGCGCTACGTCGAGAGCGAGCTCTTGTTCTACACGCGCGACGACAGCGTGTTCCGCCGTCACCATCACCTGATCACGATCACGCTCGACCCCGACCTCGATGATGCGCGGGTCAAGGATCCCGACGTCCCGTGGCAGCGCCTCGTGCTCGGGCTCGGCATGCTGGTCGCCGCGATCCGCTGGCTGACCGAGCAGCTCGGTGATCAGGCGCTATCGATCCGGCTCGCGTTCCCACCGCGGCTGCTCGTCCAGGAGCGCGAGCTTGTCGGCCTCTTGCTCGAGGGCGAAGTGCTTGCCGGGATCGTCGAGATCGTGGAGGAGACCGCCGACGCCGCGGTCGCCCACGCCGCCGCGACGACGACGGCGATCTCCGATCTGCTCGTGGTGTCGATGGGGCCGGTGCCCGAGCTGCCGAAGCGCCAGCGGGCGCTGCACCTCTGTCTCGGTTCCCCGGCCCCGGCTGCCTACGAGCTCGCGCCCCGGCGCGGCGTCACTCCGGAAGCCGGCCCCGATCCTTGGATCGAATGGGGCGAGGTGACCGAGGATCTCCTGCGGTGGCTCGTGTAACTATTTCGGCACCCATGCCCCGCTACGAATTCTCGGAAGGAACCTCGAACAAATTTTGGGAGATCAACCTCGCAGGGAAGTCGTTCACGACGACCTACGGGAAGATCGGCACCGACGGCCAGACCACGATCAAGCAGTTCGGCTCCGACGCCGACGCGAAGAAGGAGTACGAGAAGCTGATCGCGGAGAAGACCAAGAAGGGCTACGTCGCCGCCGGTGGCAAGCAGGCCACGGCGAAGGCCACGCCCGCGAAGGGTGTCGCGGCGACCAAGACACCCGCGAAGGGTGTGCCCACCCCGAAGGCGACGCCCGCGAAGGGTGTGAAGGCCACCAAGACGCCGGCGAAGGGCGTACCCGCGGCCAAGGCCACGCCCGCGAAGGGTGTGCCGGCCACCGGCTCGGACCGCTCGACGCCGCGCTACTTCGAGTTCGTCGAGGGGACATCGAGCAAGTTCTGGGAGATCCGGCTCGACGGCGACTCGGTACGGACGCGCTACGGCAAGATCGGCACGAGCGGTCAGCAGACGCTGAAGGACTTCGACAGCGCCGACAAGGCGACGAAGGAGTACGACAAGCTCGTCGCCGAGAAGACCAAGAAGGGTTACGAAGAGAAAGCCGGCCCCTCGGGCGGTGACGATCACTACGACGAGATCGAGGAGTAGCGATGCCCCGCTTCGAGCTCTCCGAGGGATCGAGCAACAAGTTCTGGGAGATCAACCTCGCCGGCAAGTCGTTCACGACGACGTACGGCAAGATCGGCGCGACCGGCCAGACGACGATCAAGAAGTTCTCGTCCGACGCCGATGCCCAGAAGGAATACGAGAAGCTGGTCGCCGAGAAGCTGAAGAAGGGCTACCAGCAGGCGGGAGGCAAGCCGGCGAAGGCCGCGACCGCGAAGCCCGCGCCGGGCGCGAAAACCGCGTCGAAGACGAACGGCGCCGCGAAGTCGAACAGCGCCGCGGCATCGTCAACGACCTCGTCATCGTCTTCAGCGTCCGGCAAGCCCGGTGCAATGTACTTCGAGCTCGTCGACGGCACGTCGAGCAAGTTCTGGGAGATCCTCGTCGACGGCACGAGCGTCAAGACCCGCTACGGCAAGATCGGCGCGAACGGCCAGCAGACGGTGAAGGACTTCGCCACGAAGCCCGAGGCCATGAAGGAGCTGGGCCGGCTCATTCACGAGAAGATGAACAAGGGCTACACCGAGAAGCTGGCGGCGAAGTCGGGTGGTGGTAGCGCGAAGCCCGGCAAGAGCAACGGCGCGAGTACCCCCGCGGTCGCCGCCGGTGACGCGCGCAAGCCCGAGCTCGAGAAGGCGATCATCAACGATCCGTACGACGCCGACGCGTACATGGTGTACGCCGACTGGCTGCAGGATCAGGGCGATCCGCGCGGCGAGCTCGTCGCGCTGCAGGCCGGCGGCAAGAAGCCGGCGGCGAAGAAGCTGCTCGACAAGCACGCCGACTACTTCCTCGGACCGCTCGCCGAGCACCAGAAGTGCTACGACGGCTCGGGGAAGGACGCGTTCACCTGGAAGAACGGGTTCATTCACGCGCTGCGGCTGTCGCACGACCACTACGCGCTCGACTACGCCGACGACCCGAAGCACAAGAACTGGAAGGGAAGCCTCGCCGAGATCCTCGGCACGTTGCTGCGTCATCCCTCGGGGCGCTTCCTCGCCGAGCTGTCCATCAACTACAACAACGATCCGAACGAGAGCACGCTCGACGACATCATCGGCGTGCTCGCGAAGCACGGGCTACCGACGCTGCGCAAGCTCCGCATCGGCGACGACGTCGATCAGATCAGCTGGTACAACGTCGGCAACCTCGGGAAGCTGTGGAAGGCGATCCCGAACCTGACCCATCTCGACATCGAGGCAGGCTCGTTCACGCTCGGCGCGATCGAGCTACCGAAGCTTCAGCGCGCGGTGTTCCACACCGGTGGCCTGTCGAAGGCGAGCGCGCGGTCGATCGCGGCGGCGAAGTGGCCACACCTCGAGCACCTCGAGGTCTATTACGGCAGCGACAACTACGGTGGCGATGCGAAGGTGAAGGACGTGCTGCCGCTGCTCGAGCGCACGGACATGCCGAAGCTGCGCTACCTCGGCGTCAAGAACGCAGAGTTCCAGGACGAGCTGTGCGAGCACCTCGCGCGCGCGAAGCTCGTGCGCCAGCTCGAGACGCTCGACATCTCGCTCGGCATCCTCACCGATGCCGGGGTCGCGACGATCGTCAAGCACGCCGAGGCCTTCAAGCACCTCCAGGTGCTCGACGTCAGCGACACATACGTGACGAAGAAGGGTGTCGCGTCGCTGAAGGGTGTCGTCAAGACGGTCATCGCGAAGGAGCTGCGCGGAGTCGACGACCCCGACGAGCCCGAGTATCGCTACGTCGCAGTCGCCGAGTGACGCCACCGGTCCTGCTGATCGGCAATCCGGCAAATCGCCGGGTCACGATGTTCCAGGCCGCGCTCGTCGCGCAGGGCCTGCCCGCAGCCCGGGTGATCGCGTGGTCCGAGCTGTTCGCGGGTGATGCGGCTGGTGTCCTGGGCCGCGTGCCGGCGACGCCGGCGATCGTCCGGATCGATTCGGCGGGCGAGGACGACGAGGTCGAGCGCGCCCTGCTCCGCCGCGGCGAGCTAGCCGCGCGCGCCGAGGGGTATCCGGCGGTCAGCGCGAAGGCGCTCGGCCGGATCCCGCGCGAGCTCGGACGCATCCTGTATCCACGGCAGCATCACCTCGGCTTCCTCGCGGTGCTCGACGAGCTCGCGGCGGTGCTCGCGGCGCGCCCGGCGTGGCGCGTCGTCCAGCCGCCAGTGGCGATCGCCGAGCTGTTCGACAAGCGAGTGACCTCCGCGCGCTGGAACCGGCTCGGAATCCCGGTCCCTGACACCTTGCGCGGTGGTCTCGTCCGCGATCCGGACGACCTACGCGCGCGGATGGAGGCCGCCGGCTGGCCGGAGGTCTACGTCAAGGTCGCGTCCGCGTCATCGGCGTCGTGCCTCGCGATCTTCACGCACGCCCGCGACGGCGAGTACGCGATCACGACCGTCGAGGACACCGGCAAGGCGCGCTACAACACGCGCAAGCTGCAGCGGCTGACCGACCGCCGCGCGCTCGACAAGCTGTTGCGGTTCCTGCTCGGCGAGGGCGCGCAGATCGAGCGCTCGATTCCGAAGGCCATGCATGACGATCATCACTTCGATCTCCGCGTCCTCGCGATCGACGGCGTCGCGGCATTCACGGTCGTGCGGATGGCCCCGCAGCCGATCACGAACCTCCACCTCGGCGGTCAGCGCGGCGATGTCGAGGCCGTGCGTGCGCGGGTGGCGCCGGCGGCCTGGGAAGCCGCGATGGCGAGCTGCGTGGCCGTGCAGCGCGCGAGCGGCGCGTTTCACGTCGGCGTCGATGTGATGTTCGAGCGCGATCTGCGAGGCCACCGCGTGATCGAGGGCAACGCGTTCGGCGACCTGCTGCCGAACCTCACGCGCGACGGGCTCGACGTGTACGGCTGGCAGATCGCGCGCCTCGGGCTGCGTGCTACCTAGGTCACCGGATGGCGCGCTACGAATACGACGGCAAGTTCTGGACGATCGTGCGCTCGGTGTCGGTCGTGACGATCACGCAGGGCAAGCTCGGCAACAAGGGTCGAACGAGCACGCTGCACCACGCCACGCCGGCCGAGGCGATCGCGCGACACGACGCGCTCGTCGTCGAGAAGCAGCGCGAGGGGTACCGGCTCGCCGAGACCGCGACGACCAGCGCACCTGCCGACGCCGGCACCGAGCCACCCACTTCCGATGACGCGCACGGCGCCGCGCTCGAGGCGGCGATCGCCGACGATCCGGACGACGCCCAGGCTTATGCGGTGTACGGCGACTGGCTACAGCGCCGCGGCGATCCACGCGGCGAGCTGATCGCGCTCCAGCTGGCGGCGGCGGCGGAAGCTGCGCGGCCAGGCGCGAAGCCCGCGAAGTCCCCGAGATCCGCGACGACGATCGCGGTCGGCAAGCACCTCGCGAAGCACGCGCCGCGCTTGCTCGGCGACCTCGCGCGCCTGGTGCGGGATCTCCGCGATCCCGCAGCCCCGCCGTTGATCTGGGGCAACGGCTTCATCCGCCGCGTCGAGCTTGCGAGCGAGGCCGGGCGTCCGCTGGCGGATGCGGTCGCGGAGATCCTCGCGCACCCGTCGGGCCGGTTCGTCGTCGAGCTCGCGCTGCGGGCGACTGCGCCGACGGATGCCGCCGAGGTCGTCGCGAAGCTCGCACACCGAGCGCCCGCGAGCCTGCGCGAGCTCGATCTGTTCGCGCGGGTGCCACTCAAGACCCTCGATCGACTGTGGCCGCGCGTCGCCCGGCTGCGCCGGCTCACGGTGACCGCGCAGAACTTCAAGCTCGGCGACCTCGAGCTGCCCGCGCTCGAGCGCGCGCGGTTCCTCGCCGGCAGCATGTCGTCGGAGGCGATCCGCTCGATCGCGGACGCGCCGTGGCCCGTGCTCGAGCGCCTCGAGATCCGGTTCTGCGGTCGCTACGGTTCGAGCAAGGCAGACTTTCACGACCTGCGGACGCTGCTGCAACGCGACGACCTCCCGAAGCTGACGCACCTCCGGCTGCGCGGTGCGCCGTTTGCCGGGGCGATCACGCGTACGCTGATCGACGCGCCGATCGGCGATCAACTCCAGGTGCTCGATCTCGCGAACGGCAACGTCAGCCCGGCCGACCTCCAGCACCTCGCGCGGCACGCCGGCGCATTCTCGAGCCTCAAGGAGATCTGGCTGCACTTCGATCACCTGACCCAGGCGATGCAGCCGGCGCTCGCCGGCGTCGCAAAGCACGTCCTCAGCGACGCGCGGGCACCTGTCGACATGCTCGACGAGGACCTCCGCGACGACAGACCCGGCGAGGCCAACCCTGACGACGACCGCTACGACGGCATCCGCGAATGATCCGACTCGAGCGCGACGACGAGATCTGGCAGGTCCGCCGTGACGGCACGATCCTCGAGGTCAAGTCGGGCCGCACGGGCGCGAAGGCGCGGACCGAGCGCAAGTACCACGCGAACGTGGAGAGCGCGGAGGCCGCGCTGGCGGAGCTCGTGTGCGCGAAGCGCGAAGCCGGATACACCGAGGCAGGGGCGCGCGAGCGACCCGCCGCGACGGGGATCGCGCCGCTCGACGATCCGCAGGCGGTTGCGCTACGCGCCGCGATCGCGCGCGACCCGTACGATGCCAGCGCGTACGCCGTCTATGGTGACTGGCTCCAGGGTCACGGCGATCCGCGCGGCGAGCTGATCGCGCTGCAGCTCGCCGCCGAGGCGATCACGAAGCCGGGGGACCGTCGCGAGCGGGCCCTGCGCGCGGTCGGCCGCTATCTCGAGAAGCACGCCGCGCACCTCCTCGGCGATCTCGCATCGGAGGTCTCGGAGATCCGCGAGCCCCACTTCGCGCCGTTCTACTGGCGGTCCGGATTCGTGCACCGCGCGTCGCTGTACGCGGTCGACGATGCCGCCGAGGTCCTCGCGCGCCTGCTCGCGCATCCGTCGGGCGCGCTGCTCGCCGAGCTCGACATCCGCGCGGGCGAAACCCACGCGAACCGCGCGATCGAGGTGCTCGCGCGCGCCGCCCCGCCGAGCCTGCGCGTCGTCTCGCTGCGCGCCCGGGGCGCGGTCGGTAACCTCGATCGGCTGTGGCCCGCGCTCGCCCCGGTTCGCGACCTGGCGATCGGGGCTCGCTCGTTCGAGGTCGGCGTCATCGCGCTGCCCGCGCTCCGCAAGCTGAGCCTGCAGACCGTGCAGCTGTCGCGTGCGACGGTCGCGGCGATCGCGGCGGCGCCGTGGCCGGCGCTCGAGCGCCTCGAGCTGCGGCTGTGTAGCCGCTGGGAGAGTAGCCCCGTCGAGCTCGGCGACCTCGCGGCGCTGGTCGGCCGGACCGCGTTGCCGGTGCTCACGGCGCTCGAGATCCGCGGTGCGCGTTTCGCGGGTGCGCTCGTTCACGTGCTGGCCGCCTCGCCGCTCGCGCCCCGGCTCGAGGTGCTCGATCTGATGGCGGGCCGGATCGCGGCGGATGATCTCGTGGCGCTCGCGGCGGCGCGTCCGGCATTTCCCGCGCTCCGCGAGGTCTGGCTCCCCATCGACGAGCTCACGCCAGCGCTGCAGGCGATCCTCGAGCGCACCTACGGCAAGGTGATCCGCGAGGACGCGTTCTCGATGGACACGTTCGATCTCGATGTCGGCGCCGGCTGATCGGTCAGGCGGGAAGTACGGGGAGTCGCACTCCGGCGGCACGTCGGGCCTCGGGGACCGGCACGCGCTCGAGCAGGCCAGTCGCGAACACCTTGTCGAGCTCGAGGTAGTCGAGGTGGACGTAGCCGATGTGGCAATGGCAGTCGACGTTCGTGCAGGCGCGCGGCACGAGCGCGGCCCGCCAGCTTGCATCGTAGAAGTTTCCGATCGGATCCTTGATGAAGTGACAGCGCCGCATCGTGCCGTCGCCGTCGACGGTGATCGCGCGCTGCCCTGCACCGCACGCCGCACCCTGGCTCGGCCAGCGCTGCGCGTTGATCCGGAACAGCGGATCGATCGCCTCCCACGCCGCGAGCTCGTCGGCGGTGTACGCGAGCGCCTTGACCGCGTTGATCCAGACGTACGTCGCGGGTGGCAAGGCGGCACGCAGGGCGCGTGCTGCCTCGGCATATTCGCGCTGGCCGACGACGCCGACGCTGTACGAGACGCCCATCGCGTCGAGCCTCGCCGTCTGCGCGAGGAAGTCCGCGAGCGTCGTCCACTCCGGGTGATACGTGCACCACAGCGCGAGCCGGTCGGGATGCGCGGCGGCGATCCAGTCGAGCGGGCCCGACAGGTTCGTCTGCGCCGCGACCCGCGTGATCTGCGGCAGCTGCGAGAGCCGGGCGAGGCCGTCCTGGTACCACCTGCGGATCAGCGCCTCGCCCCACGGGGTGACGAGCACGCCGATCTGATCGTCGGCGGGCAGGCTCGCGACGCGCTCGACGAACCGCTCCCACGCGGCGCGATCGGTGGCGAGCTGCTCGCGCGTGTCCTTGCGCTTGCCGAACGGGCAGTACGCGCAGCCGTAGTTGCAGCTCGCGAGTGGGCCACGGTAGAGGATGTCGAGCCGCATCAGGTCAGCTCGTAGTCCGCCATCAGGCGCTGCACCGGCTCGGAGAACAGCCAGGGGCCGATCGCGTCGGCACGGGCGAGACCCTCGGCGGTCAACCGCAGCGTGTCGGCCTCGTGGACCGCGAGCCCGCGCGGGGCGAGCTCGGCGAGGGCTGGGATGTCGGCGACCGGATCGCCGCCGAACCGCGCGCGATAGCCGGCGAGATCGAGGCCCTCGTCGGAGAGCAGCGACAGGATCAGCCAGCGCCGGCGCTGCTCGGCCGCGTCGAGCACGAAGCCGTAGGCGGCGACCGCGAACTCGTCGTCGGTCCGCGCGATGTAGCGATCGATGATGCCGCGCACGCCGCGCGCGCCGACGGCCCACTCCGACGAGTAGTGCACGCCGCGGGTGTACGACCGCGCGCCGCAGCCAAGCCCGATCATGCCGTCGGCCTGGCAGCAGTAGACCGGCCCGCTGGCGCTCGGCGCATTCGCGCGCCGGAACATGCGCAGCGAGACCTGGCGATAGCCGGCGCCGCGCAACGTCTCGCGCGCCGCCTCGTAGAGCTCGACGCGGTGGCGATCGACGGCCTCGACCTGCTTCTTGCCGAGCGTCGTCAGCGGCCGGACGTAGAGCGGATAGAGATAGAGCTCCTCGGGGCGATACTCGAGCGCGCTCGCGAGCGAGCCCTGCCAGCTCGCTGCCGTCTGCCCGGGCAGCCCGTACATCAGGTCGAGGTTGAGGATGGCCGGGCCGGCGTCGCGGATCGCGCGGAGCGCCCGGTGCACGTCGGCGACCTGCTGCGGCCGGTTGACGGCCTTGACCTCGGCGTCGACGAAGCTCTGCACGCCGATGCTGATCCGATCCGCACCGTTGCCGACGAGCACGGCGAGCCGATCCGGCAGTGCGGTCTCGGGGGAGGTCTCGACGGACAGGGGCGTGCCGGGCGCGTAGCCCATCGTGCGGCACATCGCGAACAGGCGCTCGAGCTGGCGGGCATCGAGCAGCGTCGGAGTGCCGCCGCCGATCGCCGCACGCGCGATCGTGAACGCGCCGCCTTCGTCGAGCGCGCGCCGCACCACGCCGACCTGGCGCTCGAGCGCACCGAGGTAGGCCTCGACGCGGTCGTCGTGCGGGACCGGCTGGGTGAACAGGTTGCAGAACCCGCAGCGCTGCTCGCAGAACGGGATGTGGAAGTAGAGAAACAGCGCATCGCGACGCTCCGCGGCCCACAGCGGACCGAGCGGCAGCGCCGGCTCGATCGGCCGGTACGCGGTCTTGTGCGGGTACGCGTAGACGTAGGACTGGAAGCGCGAACCTTCGAGGATGCTCACGGGATGATCTCGGCGTAGGGGACGGTCGTCACGAGCGGATGGGCGACGCGATGACCGACGTAGCCATCCTCGCCGTAGAGCGTGCCGTGATCGCTGCACGCGATCACGAAGGCGGGGCCGCGTGCGCGGAGCACCGCGATCAGGCGCGGCACGTGGGCATCGAGGTAGCGTAGCGCGGCGGCGTGCGAGGCGCGGCTATCGCGTGGCGGCCCACCGTCGAGATAGAAGTGATTGGGCTGGTGCAGTGCCGACACGTTGAGGAACGTGAACGCGCGACGGTCCGCGGGCAGCGCCGCGAGCGAGCGCTCGATCACGTCGATCTGGTTCTCGAACGAGCGCGGATCGCGAACACCGAGCGCCGGTGACCAGTGCCGCTCGGCGAACAGGCCGGGCAGCACGTTCCCGAGCGGGTTCTGCAAGTTGAAGAACCCGACGCCACCGACGCAGAGCGTGTGATAGCCGCGCGCCGCGAGCCCCTCGACGATCGTCGCGCCCTCGAGCACGCACGTGCCCTCGCCCGTCGTCTCGCTGCCCTCGAAGCCGAGCGCGAGCCGCCGCTCGTGCTTGCCCGGCCGCGCCGGTGTCGGCAGGAAGCCCGCGAAGAACGCCGCATGCGCCGCGTACGTGAACGTGCCCGGGCTGTGGCGCTGCTCCCAGCCGCCCGGGATGAGCCGCGCGAGGTTCGGCGTGCGGCCCTCGCGCATCTCCTCGACGGCGACGTCGTAGCGGAGCGTGTCGAGCACGATCAGCGCGAGGTCGTGCGAGCCGATGATCGTGTTCATGTCGAGCGCCGCGTTCATGTCGAGCGTCGCCGTCACGCGCAGACCCCCACGAGATCGGTGACGCGCTCGATGCGATGGCCCGGCGCCACCAGCTCGTCCGGCCACCGGACGTCCCGCACCCGCCACGCCGTCACCATTCCCATCGCCGATGCCGGCGCGAGATCGATCACCGGGTCATCACCGACGAACAGCACGTCGCGCGCCGCATGCTCGGTCCACCGCAGCGCCCGCTCGAAGATTCCCGCTGCGGGCTTCGCGATCCCGACCTCGCCCGACACGAACACCGCGTGCACGACGTCGGCGAGCCCGAGCCGCGCGAGCTTCGCGCGCTGTCCTGCCCCACCACCATTCGTCACGACCGCGATCCGGTGCGTTTCCGCCAGCGCCGCCAGCGCCTCGCGCGATCCCGGCTCGGGCTCCACGTGCTCGGCGATCGCCAGCCCGATCCGCCCCGGATCGATCGCGAGCCCGAGCCGCTCGCGCGCGTCCCGCGCGAACGCCTCACGCGACCGGTGCCCCCGCCCATCGAGCTCGTGCAGGACCGCGAGCTCGGCCGGCTCGAGCCCGCGCCCGAGCTGCGCCATCGCCGTCGCCTCGGCCCACCTGACGAACGCCGCACGCCGATCGAACAGCGTGTCGTCGAGATCGAGCAGGAGCGCCCCGAACATGGGGGGACAGGCTACACAAACTCAACTTTCTCGTCGCGTCCGGGATGCACGCACCGTCGAGGAACGGCTTGCTGGGTTCATGTGGCCTGTCCCCTCACAGGTGGCGGCACGCACCGGCCAGCTCCGCGATCACCGCGAGCAGGCCCGCATGCCGCGCCGGCACGCGAAATGCCCGGAGGAACGCGATCTCGCGAGCGAGCGCGAAGGCCACGAGCCCGCGAAACGCAGGCGTCTGCGCCGCAGCCTCGACCGGTCCTCGCGACGCTGGCGCGAGCTGCGTCCACAAGAGCGCGCGATCCCAGTCGACAAGGTGCGGGCCGGCGCATTCCCAGTCGACGAGCCCGAGGCTGCCATCCGGCCCGGCGATCACGTTGCGCAACAACAGGTCGCCGTGGGCTGGCGCGATCCGCGGGTCGGCGGTGATCGCGGCGTCGATCTGCGTCGCAGCGTCGCGCGAGAGGATGCCGCGCCGCACGCACACCGCGAGGCCATCGCGTACCCAGGTCACCGGCGCCGTCGGATCCTCGAGCAGCCGGGCGCGGAGCTGCGAGCGCACGCGCGGCGGCGGGGCGCCGACCGGCGCAGTCCCGGCCCAGCCTGCGAAGGCCGCGGTGATCGCGACGAGCGCGTGGACGGGTGTGACTCTCATCCTGATCACGCCGCGACCCG
>JACCTC010000457.1 GCA_013812655.1 Deltaproteobacteria bacterium
CGGGTCGCCGCGCGGCTCGTGCCGATCAGCGGCGAGGAGGCCGGGATCCGGGTGACCGCGTATCTCGCCGCGCCCGAGCTCGCGCAGACCACCGCGCGCTGCGTGCAGATGTTCGTCGGCCGGCGGCCGGTTCGCGACCGCGGCCTGCTCCACGCGATCGCGATGGGCTACGGCGAGCTGGTGCCGCGCGGCCGCTATCCGGTTGCCGTCATCCTGGTCGACGCGCCCGCTGGCGCCGTCGATGTCAACGTGCACCCGCAGAAGCTCGAGGTCCGGTTCGCCGACGCTGCAGCGGTCACCACCGCGGTCCGTCACGTCGTCCAGGCCGGCGTGGCGTCGGCGGTGTGGCGCGCCGAGAGCGGGGCGGGGCCCGTGCAGATGCTCGCGTCGATCGCGCCGCCTGCGTTGCCGTTCGACGGCCCGGCGACCGCGCTGTCCGAGCGTTACATCCGCGATCTGCGGCGCAGCACGGGCGCGGGTCAGGCATCGCTCGCGTTCGACGGGTCGGGGCCGGCCGCATCGTCGACCGGGTCATCGACCGGGTCAACGTCGGCGCGCGCGTGGGTCGCCCAGGTCCAGCAGAAGACGCGGGCCGCCCGCGAGGCCGAGCGCCGCTTCGAGCTACGCGAGACCGTCGAGGCCCGCTCGCCGATCGCTCGCCTGCCATTCGCGTCGACGACCGAGCTCGCGGAGATCGGGCGCAGCGAGCGCGAGGCTGGCGAGCCGGCGGAGCCGGCGGAGCTGGCAGCGCCGGCGAGCGTGGCGGAAGGCACCATCGTCGGACCCGGCCCGGTCGAGGGCTGCGCCTCGTCACCGGGCTACTTCACGAGCCTGCGCTACCTCGGCCAGCTCGACCTGACGTACCTGGTCTGCGAGTCCGATGGCGAGCTCGTGCTCGTCGATCAGCATGCTGCCCACGAGCGCGTCGAGCTCGCGCGGCTGCTCGCGCGCGACACCGAGCGCGACGTCGCCGGCCAGGCGATGCTGTTTCCGGTCACGATCGAGGCCACGCCCGCGCAGCTCGCGCTCGTGCCGCGCGTCGCCGACCTCCTCGCGCAGGTCGGCTACGAGGCCGAGGTGTTCGGCAAGACGACGATCGCGATCAAGGCCGTCCCGGCCGGCATCCGTCACGGCGATCCCGCGCAGCTGCTCCGGCGGATGCTCGACGAATGGGTCCGCGATGGCACGCCGGATCTCGCGCTCGATCGCGACAGCGCGAGCTGGCGGGGCTGGCACGAGGAGCGTGTCGTGCGAGTGCTCGCCGAGATCGCGTGCCACTCCGTGGTCCGCGCCGGCGATCGCCTGGGTCCGAGCGAGGCCGAGGCGCTGCTGCGCGCCCTCGATGACGTCGACCCGACGACGCCGGCGCCCCACGGTCGCGCGCTGCTACTCCGCCTGCCGCTCGCCGAGATCGGGCGACGGTTCGGCCGCTGATCGCCGCTGATCGTCGCTGAGCGTCGCTGAGCGTCGCTGAGCGTCCGGGGCGGCGCCGCCGCGGGCGCGTCCAGCCGCGTCGGCTATGCTGGTGGCTGATGGCAGGCGCGCCACGTCTCGTCGTGATTGTCGGGCCAACCGGCGCCGGCAAGACGCGCCTCGCGATCGCGCTCGCCGAGCGGACCGGCGGCGAGGTGATCTCCGCCGACAGCCAGCAAGTTTATATCGGCATGGATATCGGCACCGGCAAGGTGACCGCCGAGGAGCGCGCCTGCGTTCCGCACCACGTCCTCGACATCGTCCGCCCCGACGAGGAGATGACCGCCGCGCGCTTCATCGAGCTCGCGGATCAGGCGATCGCCGACATGGCGGCACGCGGCCGGACGGTCATCGTCTGCGGCGGCACCGGGCTCTACGTCCGCGCACTGCTGCTCGGTCTGTTCGCGGGCCCGCCCGCGTCGCCGGAGATCCGCGCCGAGCTGACCGAGCTCGCACGAGCCCAGGGCACCGCGGCGCTGCATGCCGAGCTGGCGCGCGTCGATCCGGCAGCGGCGGCGAAGATCGATCCGAACGACGAGAAGCGGACGATCCGCGCGCTCGAGGTCTTCCGGCTGACCGGCGAGCCGATGTCGATCCACCAGGCCAAGCACGATCACCGCTCGCTGCCACTGCGCTATCCGGTACGGATCGTCGGGGTCGCACCGCAGCGCGAGGCGCTGTACCGCGCGATCGACAGCCGGGTCGACGCGATGATCGAGGCCGGTCTCGAGCTCGAGGTCGCCGGCCTCCGCGCCCAGGGCTACCTGCCGCCGCTCCGATCACAGCAGGCGATCGGCTACGCCGAGCTTCACGACGCGGCCGCCGGGACCGTCGAGCGGGCACGTGCAATCGAGCTGATCAAAAGGAATTCACGCCATTACGCGCGCCGGCAGGTGTCCTGGTATCGCGGCCAGATCGCGCAGCCCGAGTCGATCCGGTGGTACCCGGACCCCGGTGCCGTTGACCTTGTTGATTTGGAGCGGTACCTAGCAGGGCTCTAGATGGCGACCGAGGCAGCTCCCGCCGCGCCCCTCTCGGATCGGATGATCCTCGAGTTCGAGCGGCCGATCATCGACCTCGAGCGCAAGATCTCCGAGCTCCGCACGCTGTCGACCGCGGCCGTCGACTTCTCCGCCGAGATCCGCAAGCTCGAGCAGAAGGCCCGCAAGCTCCAGAAGGAGATCTTCGCGGACCTCTCGGCACAGCAGAAGGTCCAGCTCGCGCGCCATCCCGGCCGCCCGTACATGATGGATTACGTCTCCCTGATCATGGACGACTTCGTCGAGCTGCACGGCGACCGCAGCTTCCGCGATGACCCGGCGATCGTCGGCGGCCTCGCGCAGTTCGACGAGTGGGAGATCCTCGTGCTCGGCCACCAGAAGGGCCGCAACACGAAGGACAACATGCACCGCAACTTCGGGATGGCGCGTCCCGAGGGCTATCGCAAGGCGACGCGGCTGATGCGGCTCGCCTCGCGGTTCAAGCGGCCGATCATCTGCTTCATCGATACGCCGGGCGCCTACCCGGGCCTCGGCGCCGAGGAGCGCGGTCAGGCCGAGGCGATCGCGAAGGCGCTGCAGGTGATGTCGAGCCTCGAGTGCCCGATGATCTCGGTCGTGCTCGGCGAAGGCGGCTCTGGTGGCGCACTCGCGCTCGGCGTGACAGACAAGATCCTGATGCTCGAGTACTCGATCTACTCGGTGATCTCGCCGGAGGGTTGCGCGTCGATCCTGTGGCGCGATCCGGCGAAGATCAGCGAGGCTGCGACCCAGCTCAAGCTGACCGCGCCCGACCTCGTGCAGCTCGGCATCTGCGACGAGATCATTCCGGAGGCGGCCGGCGGCGCGCATCGCAACGCGGCGGTGACCGCGAGCAAGCTGCGCGCGTCGCTGAAGAACCATCTCCGCGAGCTGACCGAGCTGCCGACCGCGGAGCTCATCGAGCGGCGTTATCAGAAGTTCCGCAAGATGGGCGCCTTCGTCGAGCCACCGGTCTAGCGATGTTCTACGAGTACGCGCTGATCTCGGTCGTGATCGCGTGCGGCTACTGGGGCATCTACTTCGTTCGCCGCCAGCCGCACGGCACGATGACGTTCGGGCTCATGCAGCTCGGCGCCGCCGCGCTCGCGGGCCTCGGGTTGCTCGGTCGCAAGTATGACGACGTCGCCGCGCTCGGCGTCGCGGGTGCGATCGGCATCGGCGCCGGCGTCTGCTTGCTCGTGATCGGGCCGCTGGTGCGTGGGCTCGCCCGGCGGTTCGCCGCGGCGGAGCGGCTCGGGATCGCGTCGCGCCTGCTCGACGTTGCCGAGCTGCTGACGCCCGGCTCGGGGATCGCCGAGGAGAAAGCGGTGCTCGGCGCGATGAAGGAGATCCGCGATGGCCGCATCGAGGAGACCGTCGATGCGCTGAACGCCGCGAAGGATCGGGCGCCCGCCGAGGCGCGGCTCGCGATCGACGAGCGGATCGCGCTCCTCTACCTCGCCGCATACCGCTGGACCGACGCGATCGCCCACGCCGAGGCACACTTGTTTCCTTCCGGGGATGCATCGCGTCCCCGGAAAGCCGGCGAGACGCCGCCGCCCGAGGCGCACGCGCCGGGCTCGCTACGCGCCGCGCTCGGCGTGGCGCCGCCGGTCTGGGTCGAGCTGCTCGGTGCGTACGGTCGCACCGGCGACCTCGATCGAGCCGCGCGCATGCTCGCCAAGCTCGAGGACGTCTGCGATGGCCGCGAGGACGCATCGCTGTGGATCCATCGCGCGCGGATGATGTTCCTCGCGCTCGCCGGCCGCACCGGCGCCGTGCGTGCGCTCGTCGCGCCCCGCCGCGCGCGTCACATGAGTGCTGCAGCGCGCACGTACTGGATGGCCGTCGCGCACGAGCAC
>JACCTC010000099.1 GCA_013812655.1 Deltaproteobacteria bacterium
CGGCCGCGGCGCGCGGACCTGCACGCCGGCTCGCCGAGGATGCCGCGAAGAAGCGGCTCGCGGCCCAGCTGCCCGCGCTGCCGCTCGCCGACGGCGGCAAGCTCGAGACGCGCCTTGGCGATCCTGCCGTCAAGGCAGCTGTCGATCGCGCGGTCGCGAACGCGCTCGCTGTCACCGCGGAGCTCGAGACCGATGGCTCGTGGAAGGTGACGATGGCGGTCCCCGTCGAGGCGATCCGCCAGGCCCTCGCGGGTAGCGCGCGCGTGCTCGGCGCCGATCCCGATGCCGGACCTGCCGTGGTGATCGTCGACAACGCGGCAGCGAAGCCGGCCGTCGGCTACAAGCTCGGCGCGCTCGCCGCCGCGACGGTGTTCGTCAAGGACGTGCCGGCGTGGGCGAAGGGCGCGCCGCGGCTCAAGGCGAAGGGCTCGAAGGCCGGCGTGATCGACGTCGCGCCCGGAAGGGCGACCGAGGCGACGCTGTTCGTGATCGTCGGCAAGCCGTAGCGGCGCAGGCCGGCACGTGCTCAGAGCGGATAGAAATCCGCGAGCACCGTGTTCGGATTTGGGCATCGCGCCTTGCTCGGCGCGTCGTAGATCACCAGCAGGCCGCGGCGCCCGCGGTGATCGATGAGCGCGATCCCCTCCGGATGATCGTCCTGCTTGCCGGGCTCGAGCTCGAGGATGCACTCGAGCTGGTCCTCCTTGACGATCGACTCGCTGCGCACGTCGAGGGCGCCACGCCAGCGGAACACCGCCGTGCGGCCATCGAGCACCATCGTCGGGCCGGCGAGCACGAGTAGATCACGACCGTCGACGCAGAGCTCCCGGATGCCGAGCCCGCGCAGGTCGAGGAAGTGCTTCTGGTAGCGAGCGCCGTGCTCGAGCTTGCCGAGCCGCAACCGCTCGGGTCGCTTGCGGCTGGGCCGCGGTGCGATCACGAGCACGACGGCGTGTCCGCGCAGCACCGGGCCGCGCAGGCCGAGGTAGATCCGGTCGTCACCGATCGCGAAGCCCTCGATGTCGAAGCCGTTGTCCTTGCCGGGTAGATCCAAAAACGGTGCGAGGTGCTTGTCGTCGCGCAGCCGGTCGATGAGCCGGTTCCTGCGACGACCACCGCCGACGCGCGCGGCGTGGCGCTCCGGCTCGGCGGCGTCGGCGGGAGCGGTACGCTGAAGCGTCGCGCGGCCGTCGGTATGGACGAGCGGCACGCACGCGATCAGGTAGCGGTTGCCCGCGTGCTCGACGGCCGCGAGCGCGTCGAACGCATCGGCGAGCTTGTCGTCAGCGCCGGGCTTCTTGCGAAGCGCGCTGTGCGAGCCGGTGATCCACAGATAGCCGTCGGCGCATTCGAGCCCCTCGATGTCGACTTCCTCGTCGGCCTGCGGGAGGTCGAGGTACTTCGTGAGCGCGAAGCTCTTGTGGTGCGCGTAGCCGTCACCGTCGGGCGACAGCCGCTCGACCGTGCAGCCCTCGTCGGAGCCGAGCAGCAGATCGGTTCCGCTCTGGACGACCGACGAGAGCTGGCGACTGATCTCACCCGCGTCTGTGCCGAATCGCAGTGGGATCTGCTCGCGCTTCATGCTTCACCTTGTACGCGTGGGTGGGCGCGGCGCATCCGGTGGGCCGAACCTCACGAGCAGTTCACGCAGCCGGGGGCGCCGCCGGGGAGCCGCCGGCGGAGCAGAAAGCAAGGGCGCAGGGCGCCGCGGCGTCACTTGCCGAGCTTGGCGTACGCGGTCTTGTTGAAGCCGACGATCGCCTGCTTGCCGGCGATCACGATCGGCCGTCGCAGCAAGTTCGGCTCCGCGGCCGCGGCCTTGGCGAACGTCGCGGCATCCGGCGGCGACGTGCCCCAGCCGCGTTCCTTCGCGGTCGCATGCCGCGCGTTGATCACGGCGGCGACGCCACCGGCCTTCGCGACGATCGACTTCACCGTCGCCTCGTCGAGCGGCTCCTTCGCGTAGTTCACCTCGTCGAGCTCGAGACCAGTCTGCTTGCGCAAGGAACTCCTCGCGTCACGGCAGCTGGTTCAAGTGCTTTTCCAGTACAGCGTCGCCTTCATGCGGCGAACCTAGCATCGGCAACGGGCATCGGGCTCGCGCCGGCGCGGATTCGCGCGCTGCTCAGCCGCGACC
>JACCTC010000469.1 GCA_013812655.1 Deltaproteobacteria bacterium
CGGGTCGATGCAGGTCCGCCACGCGAGGCGCCGCCGCCACCGCGTGCCGAGCGTGTCGGTCGCGGGCGCCGAGGCTTCGTGTGGGCCGCTGGTCACTACGACTGGCGGGATGGCCGCTGGCAGTGGACCGCGGGTCGCTGGGAGCGCGAGCGCCGGGGTAAGCGGTGGCGCACGCACAACTGGGAGAACCGCAACGGCGTGTTCGTCCGCGTCGACGGTGACTGGATCGATGATCGACCGACACAGGCTCCCCCGACGCCACGCGAGGAGCGCATCGCGGCTCGCCGCGGCTTCACGTGGGTCGCCGGTCACTGGGACTGGCAGAACGGCCAGTACGTCTGGGTGAATGGTCGCTACGAGCGCGAGCGCAGCGGCATGCAGTGGCGTCCCGCGCGCTGGGAGCTGCAGGGCGGCGCGTGGGTTCGCATCGAAGGTGCGTGGGACAACGCCGCGCCAGTCGCGCAGCATCCGACCGAGGCGCCACCGACGCCGCGCGAGGAGCGTCAGGCCGCGCGCCAGGGCTTCATCTGGGTCACCGGCAACTACGAGTGGCGCAACGGGCGCTACGAGTGGGTCGCCGGTCACTGGGAGCGCGAGCGCGCGAACCAGCGCTGGGTCGATGGCCGCTGGGAGCGTCGCGGCGATCGCTGGGATTATGTCGCCGGGCAGTGGCAGTCGGTGAGCGCACCGCAGCCGATGCCGACCCCGCAGCCGATGCCGGCGCCGGTCGCGCAGTATCCGACCGAGGCGCCTCCGCCATCACGGCGCGAGGAGCGCGAGGCCGCGCGACAGGGCTTCATCTGGGTCACCGGCAACTACGAGTGGCGCAACGGGCGCTACGAGTGGGGCGCCGGTCACTGGGAGCGCGAGCGCGCGAACCAGCGCTGGATCGATAGCCGCTGGGAGCGTCGCGGCGATCGCTGGGAGTACGTCGCGGGATCGTGGCAGACGGTGAGCGCACCGCCGCCCGCCTCGGGCCCGACGGCGGCGCCGCCGCCCCCGCGCCAGGAGACCGTCGAGCGTCGCGCCGGCTTCGTGTGGGCGCGGGGTCACTACGAGCTCCGAGGCGGCCAGTACGTGTGGGTCCCCGGTCACTGGGAGCGCGAGCGTGCGCGCGCGACCTGGTTCGACGCGAAGTGGGAGCTCCGCGGCAACGTCTGGGTGTTCGTCCAGGGCGGCTGGCGCTAACCGCTAACTTAGCTCGATCGGTCGAGCGAGATCGCCGCGTCTGGAAACGGACGCGGCGTTTTTGTCTAGAAGCTCCGGCGAAACAGCGGCAGCCGGACCTCGACGCCGCGCTCGCCGCGATACGACGCGGGAACCATCTCCATCTCGGGTAGCTCGAGCCGCATCGCGCGGCCGGCGATCGCGAGATCGATCCGCGTGTTGATCGTCGCGCGGCCCTCGATGAACTGGATGTCGCTCGCGAGCCGGAACGTCAGGTACTGCGCGTCACCTGCGCCAAGCCGGACGTGCGCGCGGCGCCGCCGACCATCGAAGCGGAGCTGCAGGACGTCGTCGCTGAGCGCGCCCATGTGCGTGCCGAGCGTGTTGCCGAGCTCGACGAGGTGAGCGGTGATCTGCTCGGAGAGCTTGAGCTGGCGACCCTCGGGAACGCGCGGCCACAACCGATCGTAGAGATCGTTGTCGGCACGTGCGGTGGCAGGCGCGCCGAGCGTAGCGATCGAGCTCGCGATCACCACTCCCAGCACGGTTCCCTGACGCACGCCACAGCGTCGCCGATGCGCGGCCGCCGTTCTGTGAGCGCGGCTACGAACGGCGTGCTAAAGCACGGTCCATATGAAGCGCTGGTCGCACCACTGGGCTCTCGTGATCATGGTCTCGCTCGCTGGCAGCGCGGCCTGCAAAGGCACCGACGCACCGGCGCCGCAGCCGTCGGTTCCGACGCCGACGAATCCACCGACGATCACGCCGGGTAGCGCGGGCTCCGGCAGTGCCGGCTCCGGCAGTGCCGCGGCGGACCCGTGGACGCAACAGCAGGCGCCGACGCCGAAGGATCCGCTCAAGAAGCCGTTCTTCTGGTCCGCCGAGAAGGACGGGAAGACGACGTATTTGCTCGGCACGATGCACATGGGCGTCGACGCCGAGGTCCGGCTCCCGAAGCTCGTGTGGGACAAGCTCGACGCCGCGCCGACGTTCGCGATGGAGTCAGATCTCAGCGATCCGGGTCTGGTGAAGCTGATGAAGCTGCAGAGCGGCACGATCGAGGAGCAGCTCGGGCCCGCCTACTGGAAGAAGCTCGAGGACGCGATCGGTCCGGAGCAGGCCAAGGTGATGAACGGCATGAAGCCGATGGGGGCGGCGACGCTGCTCGCGCTGAAGAACCTGCCGAGTACCCCACCGATGGATGGCGTGCTGCTCGGCCGCGCGATGAACCAGAAGAAGCAGATCGTGTACCTCGAGAAGGCGGCGCTCGCGGCGGCCGTGCTCGAGCGACACATGAACCTCAAGATGCTGAAGATGATGCTCGACACGGTCGAGAAGAGCGCCGCGCAGACGAAGCAGATGCTCGAGGTCTATCTCGCCGGCGATGCCGACGCGATCCTCGCGACCACCGACGAGCAGCGGAAGGACGCGCTCGCCCACGGCTTCACCGCCGCCGAGTACGAGGAGCAGATGGAGGACATCCTCTACCGCCGCAACGCCGCCTGGATCGAGCCGATCGAGAAGCTTCACGCAGCGGGCGGCGGCTTCGTCGCGGTTGGCGCGATGCACCTCGTCGGCAAGCGCAGCGTCAACGAGATGCTCGAGAAGCGCGGCTTCAAGCTCACGCGCATCGCTCCGTGACCCCGGCCGTGAGCTGACGCGCCGCGTAAGGCGCTCCTCGCGTCACTTGTAACCTTCGCGGTCGCTCGGCCTGCGGTCAAAATCCACCCCTGTTCAACGCGTGCCTGATCGGTAAGATGCCGGGCCACAGGGGGCTACGTTCATGCGCCGACTCATCCTCGCTTCGGGACTCTCGCTATTGTTCGCGTGTGGTGGCGGTGGCGAGAGTGGTGATGGTGCGCCGGCCGACGCGCCGTCGTTGACCGGCGACATGTTCCGCCTCAGCTTCGGGCCGCTCTCGGTCGCGCCGGGCGAGGAAGGCACCAAGTGCATCTGGATCCGGCTCTCGAACCCGACGGAGATCAAGGTCCACCAGCTGCGCAACCAGCTCAGCTCGAGCTCGCATCACCTGATCGTCTACAAGGACGATATGGACACGACCGAGCAGACGACGCCGGTCGACTGCCAGCCCTTCACGGGCGCGCTCAACACGAGCGGCATGATCGCGCCGATCATGATCACGCAGAAGGCCGACGACCAGCTCAACTTGCCCGCCAAGGTCGCGTACACGCTGAAGCCGAACCAGATGGTGAAGATCGAGATGCACTACCTGAACGCAGGTGATGCACCGATCGACGCGACGGCGACGGTCGACTTCTACGCGGCGGACCCGGCGACCATCGAGCACGAGGCGAACATCCTGTTCATCGGCTCGCCCGACATCGACATCGCGCCGAACGCGACCCAGACCTTGCACCAGTTCTTCACGGTGCCGTCGTACCTCGACCTCAGCGCCTCGAAGATCTTCGCGATCACCGGCCATACCCACAAGCTCGGCACCGACGTCCAGGTCCGCGTCGCGCCCGGTCCGATGGGGCCGATGACGGACGTCTATTCGCCCGCGCCGTTCCTGTGGAGCGAGCCCGAGACCACGACGCACGCACCGCCGTTCAGCATCCCGGCCGGCGGTGGTCTCGACTTCGAGTGCACGCACGTCAACACGACCAACCAGCGCGTCGAGTTCGGCGAGTCGGCGACCGACGAGATGTGCTTCTTCTGGGCGTACTACTACCCGTCGCAGGGCTCGAAGGTCTGCCTGCACACCCAGCAGCACGGCGGCGCGCAAGGCCTCAACCTGTGCTGCCCCGGCGACGGCCTGTGCAGCCTCGTCGAAGGCATGTTCTAACTAACTAATTTCGGGCGAGGAACTTCGTGGCGGCGGCGAGCACGGCCATCGGGATCTCGTGGCCGCCCGCGAACTCGTGCCAGTCGACGACAGCACCCGCGGCGCGCAGCTTGTCGCGGAGCACCTCGGCGATCCCGAACGGCAGCAGCGTGTCGCTCCGACCGTGTGACATCAGCATGGGCACCCCGGCGAGCTTCGGCAGCCGCGGCTCCCACACGGATGCCGCGAGGAGGGTGCCGGACATCAGGATGAGGCCTGACGGAGCGATCTCCCGGTGCAGCGCGACGTCGAGCGCGAGCATCGCGCCCTGCGAGAACCCACCGAGCACGAGCCGCGGCGTCGGGTACCGCGCGACGAGCTGATCGATCAGCCGCGTCACGTGATCGCGCGCGGCGACCAGGCCGTCGGGCACCTCGTCGCGACGATCGCGCGGTGCACCGCGACGCAGCTCGTCCTCGAGGCGCGCGAGATCGAGGAGCCACCATGCCCGCGCGTCGCCGTACATGCCGCCGAGCTCCAGCGGCGCTTCGGGGAACACCCAGCGCACCGGTGCGTCGATCACCTCGGCGAGCGACACGAGGTCCTCACCGGGGGCGCCGAAGCCGTGCAGCAGCACGACGGTGCTCGCGACGTCTGGCGAGGTCGGCCGGGACGATGGCTCGACGATGCGCGTCGTCAAGCCGGCGAGATCGAGCTTGCGGGTTGTCACGCCGCGAGCTTCGCACGGCGCCGGCGATCAGAGCCCGCCGGGACCCGCGGAGCCGCGATCGGCGACCGGGATGTCGCGGGTGTCGGTCGGGTGCGGCGGGTTGTCGTACTCGTCATCGATCTCGAGCTCGGTCTCGGGGTCGGCGCCGTTCTCGGCGGCGCTGGTCTCGAGGGCCTCGATCCAGTTCTGGCCCTCGTTCATCGCCGTGCGATCATCGGGCAGATTGGTGTCGACCGTCGCGACGGCGTGGACACCATACAGATCGCCGGTGTCGGTCCCGACGGTCGCGGCGTCGATGTCATCGGGCACGGGGTAGGAATCGAACGCGAGCCCGCGACGATCGAGATCGGTCTCGAGCGCCGCGAGATCCTGCGCGGCTTCGGCATCGGCCGTCGACATCACATCGACCGCGAGCGGATCGACGCGCAGCTCGGCAGCCTCGTCGAATCCCTGAACCGGATCGTTCGGGTCCGCGGCGAAGTTGTCCGTCATGCGATCGGCCTCGTCGGGCGCGATGGCCCGCGTGGCCTGGCGACGGCGATGTTGGGCGAGCAGGGCTGCTCCGCCGAGCAGCATCCACGTCGAGAGCTTGAGCTTGAGGAGGCGCATGTCGTGAGTAGGAGCACGTCGCGTGCCGCCCGCCGAGCCCGGCCGCTACCGGGCCGTCGCCACTGGCTCTCGAGCGACCGTGACGCGACGTGCGTGTACGCGCGCCGGCGAGGCCGCGGCTTGCGATATCTTTGGAGCGTGACTGGCCGAGCGCGGGTTCGCTTCGTGCCGACGCGGCGCGAGTGGTTGCGCCTGGTCGGAGCCGGAGCTGCAGGGCTTGCCATCGGCTGCGCCGATAGCCTCGGCTCGCCCGATGCAGCGGCCGCCGTCCTCGAGCCGACGACCGATGGCTTCGTCGTCGCGGTGTGGGCGCGCCACGCGACGACCGTGACCGTCGTGCTTCGTGCGGGCGCGTTGCTGTCACTCGAGCCGATCCCGCTCGCCGCGGGCGGCAGTGGCGCGATCGAGGTCACCGGGCTCGCGGCCGGCACCCCGTACGAGATCCTCGTGCGCACCGCCGACGGCATCCTGCTCGGTCCGCATCGCGTGCGCACGTCGCCCGCGGACGATGATCGACGCGCGGTGCGGCTCGCGGTCGCCGCCGACGTCGACCCGAACCCCGAGTTCGAGACAGACCTCGTCGAGCACGTCGTGGCCGCCGATCCCGATCTCCTCGTCTCGCTCGGGGACTTCCCCTATACCGACAATGGCCCGCCGGCGTTCGATCTCGCGGCCTACCGCGAACGCCACGTCGAGGTGCGCACGTTGCCGCGGATCCGCACGCTGCTGTCGGCGATGCCGGTGCGCGCGATCTACGACGACCACGAGTTCCGCAACGACTGGGATGCGAGCTTCGTGACCACCGAGTCGGCGCGCTATGCCGCGGCGATGACCGCGTGGGACGAGTTCTTCCCGCTTCACGAGCCGCGTGGTGAGATCCGCTATCGCAGCTGGCGGATGGGCGCGAACGTCGAGTGCTTCCTGCTCGACTGCCGGCGGTTCCGCAGCGCGAACGCGGCGCTCGACGACGCTGCAAAGACGATGCTCGGGGAGACCCAGCGCCAGTGGTTTCTCGACGGCATCGCTGCGAGCACCGCGCCATTCAAGCTCGTGTTCACCAGCGTGCCGCTCGACTTCGCGGTGGGCGTCGATGCGTGGACGGGATTTCGCACCGAGCGCCAGCAGCTGTTCGACGCGCTCGTCGGCATCCCGGGCATCCTGTTCGTCAGCGCCGACCAGCACTACTTCGCGGCCTACCGCCACGCCTTCGGCATCCGCGAGATCCAGATCGGTCCGCTCGCGCGCGGGCTCGGGATCCCGCCGGTCGGCCCGGGCGTCCTGTTCACGGCAGCCCGCTACAACGTCGGACTCCTCGACGTCACCGGCGACCGCCTCGCGATCACCGGTCTCGGCGCGGGTGGCGATCGGTTCTACGAGGAGACACTCGGCCCCGAAGAACTGACGCCTCGCCGGACGTAGCTGATAGGCTGGAGATGGATGGGCTCCGGGCGGACCTACCTCGCCGCGTTCGCGGCGTTGCGTGCGATCGTCGATCCTGACGAGCGCAGGAAGGTGATCCGCCAGGGCCTCGCGATGCTCGCGCAAGTTGCCGACCACGAGCCCGCGCCACTCGAGGGCGTCGCGCCCGATCAGCTGCTCCACGCCGTCAGGCTCGCGCTCGAGGAGGGCATGCTCGTCGACCTCGACTGGCTGTCCCCGGCCGCCGGCGCGATCGCGTTGTTCGAGCTCGCGCAGGCACTCCCCGCCGGTTCCGAGCGCCGCGAGCTAGGCCGCCGCGTGCTGACCCGGCTACGCGATGCCGACCGCGATACGTTCGTGCGCCTGCTGATCGCGCTCGCGCGGTCGTCGCCCAAGCTGCTCGCGCCGACATCGGGTGGCGATGCGCTACGCGCGCGGATGGGCGTCGTGCTCGCGGCGCCACTGACCGCACCTGGCGCGATCGGCGAGCTCGCGCTCGGGCTGCTCGCACAGCCGGCACTCGCCGCGAGCTGGGTCGAGGGTCCGGCGATGGGGTCGCTGCCGAATCGCCGGCTCGCCGCGCGGATCCTCGCGCATGGTGCACGCGAAGCCGTGCGCCGCCACGACGCGGGTGATCGCGGTGGTGTCTCGATCCTCGCGCGCCCCGGGATCCGTGCCGCCCTCGCCCGCCTGCTCGGCGATCGCGAGGCGCTGGTCTGGCGGTTCGCCGGCATCGCGCGCGGGCTGCTCGCGCACGTCGATCCGGTGCTTGCCGACGACATCGATCGCGAGCTGCGCACGACGTCGACC
>JACCTC010000471.1 GCA_013812655.1 Deltaproteobacteria bacterium
ACACGATCATGCCGCCAGAGCCGGCGCCGTAGCCGCCGTTCTTCCCCTGCACGGTGGCACTGCCGCCCGCCCCCGACGCGTTGATGATGCCGCGGACCTCGATCTTGTCGCGCGCGACGAGGTAGACCGCCCCGCCGCCGGGCCCGACGCTGGCGGGGGTCACGATGGTACCGGCTCCGCCGGCGCCACCTGGACAGCCACCGCGCAGGATCGTGACCGGTGCCATCACGGCCGCGGTCGCGAGGCCGCCAGAGCCCCCGGCGCCACTGCCGCCGTTGCCGCCCCTGCTGCCGAAGCTGCCACCCGCGCCACCGCCGCCGCCGTTGACGTTCCCTACTCCGGCGATGCCGGTGCTGTTGCACTCGGTCGCGTTCGCGCCAGGTCCCGTATCGCCGACCCCGCTCGAGACGTCGAACGTGCCGTTGATCAAGATGTCGTCGACCGCGATCAGCACGAGTGGCTTGTCACCGCCGATGCCAAACACGTCGCCGGCCTGCAGCTCGAGCACGCCGCCGACGATCGCGCAGACCGGCGTGTTCCCGATCATCGCCGGCGCGCCCGGAGCCGCGCACGTCGTCGTGCTGTACGCACCCATCAGGCGCACCGAGGCCGACGGCACGGCCTGGACGCAGACATAGAACGCGCCGCTGCCAAAGCAATTCGGGTCTGGCGCATCGGGCGGCGCCGCGTCGACGAGCGGCATCACGTCGATGCTCCCGTCGCCCGGGCCCGAGCCGGTGCCCGCCGAGAACTTGCAGGCCGCGAGCACGACGAGCCAGCAGCAGCGCACCATCCGTCGATTGTAACGTTACTCGGTGACCTTGCGACAGTACGTGTCGAGGGTGTGCTCCGGCTCCGGTGACATCGGTCCGGTGCCTCCGTGGGACTTGCGATGTGCGGAGGTCACGGTCCGCGTGGTCGAGATCGCCTTCATGACCTCGGTGCCCTCGTTGGCCTCTCGCGCATAGGTAGCGTAGTCGACCGAGTAGAGCCCGAACCGTGGAGCGAAGCCTTCGGCCCACTCGAAGTTGTCGGTCAGGCTCCAGTGGTAGTAGCCGCGAACGTCCACGCCCCCGGTGCGCGCGCGATCGATCGCCTCGAGCACTCGCACGATGTTCTCGGCGCGCCGCTTGCCGCTGTGGGTCGCGATGCCGGACTCGCTGACCACGAGCGGCAGGGCCGGATAGCGCGCCGCGAACGCGACGAGGACGCCGTGGATGCCATCGATCCAGCCCTCGTAGCCCATCGTCGGCACGCAGTAGCTCGGCTGTGGCGACGGCCGACACGCCCCGAAATCGAGCCCACCAAAGCTCGGCGTCACGGTGATCGGCGCGGGCAGGATCGGCCGGTCACCTGTCACGCCGGCGCGGAAGTAGTACTGCAGACCGAGCCAGTCGAGCCGGCCTTTCCACTCGGGATGCTGCTCGTCGCGCGTGCCGTCGAGGTTCGCGTCGTACGTGCCGCTCGTGATCGAGTCGATGAAGACGTAGTGAAACAGGTAGAGCAATCGATCGCGGGCGGCGAGATCCTCCGGGTTGTCCGAGGCCGCGTTCGCGCGTGTCGGGATCCAGTCGGCGACCGAGACCGAAAGGCCGACCACCGCGCTCGCACCATCACCGTCGGCGTCGGTGGTATCGGCGGCCTTGATCGCGTCGTAGATCGCCGCGTGCGAGGCGATGTAGTCGCGCAGCCGGATCGCGAACTGCGCGGGGTCGAGCGAGACGATACCCGGCGGGAACTGACCGACCGCGTAGGCCGCGAAGATGTAGTTGATTGGCTCGTTGACCGTGCCCCACTCGTCGACGAGGTCGCCGAACCGGGTCGCGAGCAGCGTCGCGTGCTCGCCGAGCTCCTCGACGATCTGCGGCCCACCGGCGGAGCCGAAGCCGCACAGGTTCGTGTCGGTCGGGCCCTCCGTGCAGCCGATCGCGCGCGGATCGGCGACCCAGATCGGGTTCGAGAAGTGATGCACGGTGACGAGCGGCTTGATGCCCATCGCCTTCATCGCCTCGAGCTGCGCACGGTAATGCGCGAGCGCGGACTCGTCGATGACGTCGCGCTGGGGCTCGATCCGCCCCCACTCCATCGAGAATCGGTAGCTGTCGACGCCGAGGTCGCGGACGAGCTCGAGATCCTGCATGACGCGGGTGTAGCCGCGTACCGCATCGCCGACGAACGTCCCCTTGCCAATGCCTCCCTGGGCCTCGGGCAGCGTCCACACGTACCAGTCGGTCGCGGTGTTGCGGTCCTCGATCTGGGTCGCCGCGCTCGCGACGCCGAACCGGAACTTGCCGCGTCCCGACTCGTCGGCCAGCGACCCCAGCGTACCGAGCTCGATGGGGGGACCGCCGCCGCCGTCGCCGCCGTCACCACAGCCGGCGACCAGCGCCAGCACGCACATGGCTCGATTCACGGGTGAGAGCTTACTCTGTCCCGATCTCCCACGAGCGTGGTGCAGGGCACGTGAACTATACTGATCGCGGTGCTCATCTATCTCGTCAGGCACGGTGATGCGATTCCCGAGGAGGAGGCCGGTAGCGATCGCGACCGCTGGCTCTCGCCGCGCGGCCGGGAAGCGGTCCGGGGCCTGGGCCGCCTGCTCCGCGAGAACAAGGTCACGCCGGATGCGTTCCTGAGCTCGCCGTTGCCGCGGGCGGTGCAGACCGCGGAGCTGCTCGCGACGAGCCTCGACTTTCTCGGTCATATCCCGTCGCGGCGCTGCCTCGAGCCATCCGCGCATCCCCGCGTCGCGGCCGCCGAGATCCTGGCAGCCGGCCGCGCGGTCGTGGTCGTCAGCCACGAGCCGTTCATCTCGTCGCTCGGCGCGCTCCTGCTCGGCGTCCCGGCGTTTCCGTCGTTCCGCACCGCGCAGTGCTGCGGGATCGAGAACGGCAAGCCGCTCTTCACCGCGCGTGCGGATCTCGGGACCGTACAAGCGCTGATCGTCTGATCGATCGGCCTGGCGGCTAGCGCGGCGACGGGCCAGTGCGCCAGGTGTCGCCGACGAGGTCGAGCAGCCGCACGTGATCGAGGATCAAGTAGAGGATCGCGAGCACGCCGATGACGACGAACAGCGCGTGGAGCACGGTCGTGCGGCTCTTGAGTGGCCCGCGACGGCGCGCGACCTCGAGAGCGCTGCCCGACAGCCACGCGATCGCGAGGCCCGCGAGCAGGATGTAGACGACCGCCTTGCCGACGAGCGGATTGCCGGTGAGCGCGATCACGCCGACCACCGCGGCGATCGGCAGCGCGTACAGTACCTCGGTCGGTGGCCGCGCGAGCGTGCGTGCAGTCGCGCGCCACGACCCGGCGCGCCGGCGCAGCGTCGCGATCGCGAACCCGAGGAGCAGCACGACGCCGGCACCGACGATCCGGCGAACCGTCGCGCGGCGCTCGGCGATCGCGAGGTCGAGAACAAGCCCGGCCCGGGTCAGCGGATCGGTGATCTCCACGAGCTCGGTGCGCGCCGCGTCGAGCTCACG
>JACCTC010000104.1 GCA_013812655.1 Deltaproteobacteria bacterium
GTGTCGTGGCGCGCATTCGTGCCGGCGGGATCGGGCTCGTCGCGCGCCAGCGTGGGCCGGGCAGCGCGGTCATCGGCGAGCTCGTGCCCGGTGTCGCGGCCCGTGTCGTCGTGCTCGACGCCGGCGAGGCGCGCGTCGTGTGCAGCGGACCGGTGGTCGCGGCGTTCGACACAGTGATCGCTGCGACGCTCGAGCTGGTGATCGACGACGGTCGGGCAGAGCTTCGCCGCGACGGGATCTCGCTGGTCGCGTGTGCGGTCGATCAGCCGGCCGGAGGCGAGCGTGGCGCGTGGGGGGTGGCCGCGGTCGGGGCGGGCGCGGAGGTGGCCATCGACACCGTGACCGTCGCCCGATGATCAAACCCCGCCGTGGCAGCGTGATACCGTCGCGAACGATGCGAAGGGCGTGCATCGCCGCGATCATCCTCGCGGTCAGCGCGACGCCGGCACACGCGTACGAGTTCTGGCTGCGGACGCGCACGATCGGGCAGGCCTACCAGCTCCGCAGCTACCGCCTCCTCGGGCCGGATCTGTTCCTCGGCCGCCGCCGCTACACCCAGACCCTCGCCCTGCGGATCTTCGACGTCGGCAACCTCTCGGAGGCGCGACGTCGCGCGCGGCTGCCCGATCGCGGCGTGCGGATCACGTGGCAGAGCTACCTCCGGATCGATCACGACTTCGGCTCGTACTCGAATGGCCGGATCAGGCTGACGGAGCTCATGCGTCGCGACGCGATCGACGTGATCCCCGAGCTCGCGGAGTCCGTCGCCGAGCTCGATCTGCTGTACGGCCACCTCGAGGTCACGGGCATCGCCGACGATCGCGTGTCGCTGCAGCTCGGGCGCGTGCTCGTCGACGATGGCTGGGGCACCTCGGCCATCGACGGTGCGACCGCGCGGGTCGAGCTGCCGGACGTGCCGCTGGCGGTGAAGGTCGCGAGCGGCCTGCGAGTGCGCGCGGCCACGCCACTCGGGGTGTCAGCATACGAGCTCGATGGCACGTCAGGCGCTGGCTGCCGCGAGTATGTCGAGGGCGCGATGCCCGGCACCGGCACGTGGCAGCTCGTCGATCGCGATCGCCGGATCACCAACACCCGGCTCGAGAGCGATTACGAGTACTGCCCGCAGCGCGAGGTCTGGCAGCCGACGATCGGCGCCGCGCTCGTGACGTCACGCACCCGCGGCATCGGCGCCGAGCTCGGTTACCGGCGCACGTGGTCGTCGACCGTCGGGCTGATCGGGCCCGCGGACCGGCTCGACTTCGAGGACCGCGGGCTGTACCCGAACGACTTCGGGCAGGCGCCGGAGCGCGGGATCAACGAGGAGCGGTTGCACGCGCGCGTCCATGGCGAGCTCGCCGCGGGACCGCTGACGATCCGCCCGCATGCGAGTGCACGCTACTCGCTGCTTCATGCAACGCTCGATCGCGCGGACCTCGGGGTCCGGTTGCAGCGCGGCGCGCATGTCGTCGAGCCCGTGCTCGAGTACTTCTCGCCGACCTTCGATGGTGACTCGATCTTCAACGTGTTCGCGATCGAGGCGACTGCGGACGCGCGCGTCGGCTATCGCTACGACGGTACGGTACGTGCGACCGCGAATGGCTGGCTGCGGCGCTATGCCGGCAGCGTCGCCTACGCCGGCGGCCTGGATGCGTCCGTCGAGCGCGTACTCACCGATCGCTGGCGCGCCCGTCTCGACGGCCAGTGGGATGACGGCTACGGCGGACGGCGCGTCGGCGGAGGCGGGGAGGCTGCGTGGCGCGCGCGCCGTGACCTGTGGCTCCGCGGACGCGTGATCGTGCTCGGCGTCGCGCCCGACGATCATCGCCCGCGTTATGTCACGAGCGGGACCGTGCTCAGCTCGACAGTTCGGCTCGGCGACAATGCCGCACTCCACCTGATCGGCGAGGGCGCGCACGACGCGCTTCATGATCTCCAGATTCGCGCGCTCGCGGTGCTCGACCTCGCCTTCACGCCAGAACCCTGATGCGCATCCTCCGACATCTATTCGCACGCGTGGCCGCACTGGTGGTTGCGCGAGTGGCCGCACGAGTGGCCGTGCTCGCGATCGTCGCCACTCTCGGCGGTGCGGTCGTGCTCGCCGACAGCGCGACGGATGGCAGCCGTGCCGACGACTGGTCGCCGGTGATGTATCCGGCGCAGCAGCTGCCGCTGATCTTCTCGCATGGCAAGCACCTCGCACGCGGCGCGACCTGCATCACCTGCCACCCGGCCGCGTTGACCTCGCGCTCGGCCGTCGACAACCTGGTCCCGACCGAGGCGGCCTGCCGCGCGTGCCATCCGATCGATCGCACGCAGCCCGAGCTCGTGGTCGCCGGTGCGCCGCCCGCACGCTGCGCCGCCTGCCATCCGGGCTATTCGCCGACGCTGCCAATCGCGCGGATCACGATGGAGACTCCGCCGCTCAAGTTCGATCACGCCGCTCACAGCAAGACGCCGTGTGCCGGGTGCCACGGCGATCTGTCGCGTGTCGACCTCGCGACCCGCCGCCACCTGCCGACGATGGCGTCGTGCCTGACCTGTCATCGCGACGGCACTGCCGAGCGTCGCTGCGCCGACTGCCACCTGACGCGACTGGGAGGCCTCGTGCAGACCCAGTTCCCGCAAGGGGCCCTCGTACCGCGTCACTCGGGGCTCGGCGACTCGCACGGCCCGGGGTTCGCGCGCGATCACCGGCAGGAGGCGCGCCAGCTCGACGCCACGTGCACCGCGTGCCACGACCGCTCGGAGTGCGTCGCGTGCCATCAGGGCGTGACCAAGCCGCTCGAGTTTCACCCCGGCAACTACGTGCTCGCGCATGCCGTCGAGGCGCGCCGCGGCACGCCGGACTGCTCGGCCTGTCATCGCGCGCAGACGTTCTGCGTCGGCTGCCACGAGCGCACCGGCGTCGGCACCCGCGCACCGACCGAGTTCGACGACAGCTCGCCGCTACGCGCGTTCCATCCGCCGAGCTGGGCGACCGCGACCGGCGGCCTTCACGCTCGCGAGGCACGCCGCAACATCACGAGCTGCGCGTCGTGTCATCGCGAGGAGGATTGCCTGCAGTGTCACAGCGCCGAGCCCGGAGCGATGCGAGCCTCGCCGCATCCGGCCGGCTGGCGCGGCAGCGCGCGCTGCAAGGCACTGGACTCGAAGAACCGCAGGATGTGCCTGCGCTGTCACATCACGCGCGACGAGCTGGGCTGCGACTGGGATCGCTAAGATCATGCTTCGGCGTCGGCGACGGGCTGATCGTCCTCGATCGTCCCGAGCCGCGTGGGAACCGGCAGCCGGCAGTTGCGGTGGCCGAGCTCGATCGCCTCGGTGTCACCGACAAGCAGCGCCTCGGCGAGCAGCCACTTCGAGATCGCGTGCGAGAGCACGTACTCGCTGTGCGCGTTCCAGAGCCATGCCGCCATGTTGCTTCCCGTCGAGAACGCGTGCGGAAAGGCGAGCCGGCGCAGCTCGAGGCCGCCCGCGGTGACGGCCGCGCTGTACGCCGCATGCAGCGCGATGAACTCGCGCCACTCGTCGATCGCGGTGCGGCTCGAGCCCTCGTGGCGACGCTGTGCCCATCGCGTGAACCCGGTCTCGAGCGCGTCGAGCCGACCGTGCCGCAGGCGGCGCGCGAGGCCATCGCCGATCGGCCCGTGCGAGGT
>JACCTC010000487.1 GCA_013812655.1 Deltaproteobacteria bacterium
GAACAACGCCACCGTCGGCAGCACGAGCGCGACGAGCAGCTTGACGAGGATCGTCGCGCGAGGCCGCACGCGACGCGCCTATGGAACGACGGTCACGGGTGGCGAGACCAGCGCGCCGGTGACCGCGCGGTTGGACTGGATGTAGCCGCCGCCGCCGCCGCCACCACCACCAGTCTCCTTGTTGCCACCGGCGTTCGCACCGTTCTGGGCCGCGGTCGTGCCGGCGAACCCGTCGCCACCGTTGCCGCCGGGACCGTTTCCGCCCGGGGCCGGGACCGACTGGGTCGCCGGCACCGGGTCAGCACCCGGCAGGCCGTTCACGTTGACCTCCGCGCCGCCCGAACCGCCGCCGCCGTTCGCGACGAGCCGGCCGCCGGTCGCCGCGATCGACTCCGCCGCGTGCAAGACGATCATGCCGCCCGTTCCACCTCCGCTGCCGCCCGTCAGCGACCCACCACCAACCGCGCCCGCGCCCGACGCGCTGATCACGCCGTTGCCGCTGATCAGGATGCGGCTCGCAGTGAGGTAGACCGCGCCGCCACCCTGACCCGGCGCTCCTGCCGTCACGGCCCCGGCTGCGCCGCCGGCTTGACCCGCGCAGCCCGCACGCAGCACCGTCGGTGCCACCGTATCGGGTGCTGCGATTCCTCCAAGCACGCCACCACCGTTGCCGCGGCCGCCATCGCCGCCCTTGCGCGTGAAGCTGCCGCCCGCGCCGCCGGCTGCGCCGGTGGCGTCGCCAACCGGCGTCGAGCCGAATGCCGCGCACTGCGAGGCCGGTGCGCCAGGTCCGCTCGCCATCGCGCGGTGGCTCGCGAGATCGAGGAGCGCGTTGACCGCGATCGTCTCGGCGAGCAGCACGAGCGGGCGCGTGCCGGTCACCGTGAGCGCCGCCGAGACCGTGATCGAGTTGCCCATGATCAGGCACGAGTCGGGCTGGCCGGAATCGGTCCAGCTCTGCGGCATCGTCGGCTGGCAGCGCACGTCGGTCGTGGTGTCGAGCGCGCCGGCGAGGTTGACGACGCCCATCGGCGGCATCGCGGTGAAGCACAGCTGGTACGCACCGTCGCCGAAGCACTCGCGCGCATCGTGGACGTACGAATCGGGCGCAGCGTCGGGTGGCGGCGGCGCATCGGGTGGGACGCCGACACACTGGTTCGCCTGCGGCCCCGATAGATCACCGTAGCGGCGGCCGCTCGGGCACGACGCATCCGTGAAGCTGCAGAACCCGTCGGGCTCGCACACGCCGGGCCCGCTCGACGATGCGCAGTCGCCGGTACTCGCGCACTCGAACCGCGGCTTGGAGAGGCAGCTCGACAGTCCGAGGACGACGCCGGCCAGGGCCGTCGCGAACAGCGCGATCAGGAGTGCCGACCTCATTGTCGACGAGGATCTGCCGGCAGCGCACCGCTGTCAAATCGGGTGCGCCAGCGCACGTTCTAGAAGCCGCCGCCGTATGTCACGAGGCCGCCGTTCGCGGTGGGCACGATCGCGAGCTGCCGGGACTCGTGGGCGTCGCGCTGCTTCATGAACCGCCACACGCCGACGCCGGTCGCGGTCAAGCCCGCCGCCACGAACACCAGGGACACCGTCCGCTTGGTGCGCGCGCTGTCATATTGGTCGACGCTCTCGCCGTAGTTGTCCGCCGAACCCGCATCGCTCGCTGAGCTGCGTGCGTTGACGTAGAGCACGACGCCGATCAGCGTGAGGCCGGCGCCGCCGGCGGTGAGCCCGATCGCGAGCTTGTCCTTGTACCAGGCTGGCCGCTCGTCGCTGACGACCGGCGCGATCATCGGAGGAGGCGTCTCGGACGGGACGTTCGGCGGCGCCTCGGTGTCGATCGCGTCACCCGTGGGCTCGACGGGCGGCGCGGCCGCGAGCTTCGCCTTGCAGGTCGCGATCGCCTCCTCGGCGGCTTCGGCGCGCACGCGCGGCGGCTTCGATGCGAGGAACTGCTCGTAGGAGCCGATCGCGTCCGCGCAGCGATCGAGCTTCACGTAGACCTGGCCGATCGAGTAATGCAGCTCGGGCCTTGGCTCGAGTGCGTACGCCTTGTTCAGCTCGACGAGGACGTCCGCGTAGCGCTGCTCCTTGTAGGCTGTGGCCGCGGCGTCGAGGTGGACCTTGGCGTCGGCCTTGTTGTCGGCAGCCGCAGAGGCGGGCAGCAGCGCGAGCGCGCCGGCGATCATCAGGGCGAGGGTTGGCTTCATGGGAGCTCGGGTCAGTCGAGGAACAGCTCGTCGGGATTCCAGGCGGGCTTCTTCTTGATCGGCGGCTTCTTCTTGGCGGCCCCTGATCCGGCGCGGTTTGGGACAACGACCGGCGGGCCCGCGTTCGATCCTTCAGCCGATCCTGCAGCCGATCCATCATTCGATCCCGCGCCGTCGTCAGGTTCCGCGGCAGAGCCCGAGTCCGATCCCGCAGCAGATCCAAATCCCGACGCGATCGGTTCGGGGGTGATCTCGGGCGGCGGCGCTGGTGTTGCCGCGACGCCGGGCTCGACGACGCTCGGCACGCTCGGCTTCGCAGCGGCGGGTGGGGGCGAGTTCTCGTCGCCACGGTCGCGACCGCCGCCGCGCGTGATCAGAAACAACACCATCAGCACCACGGCGGCGAGTCCGACGCCGATCGCGATCGACTTCTTCTGCCCCGACAGCGCCGAGCCTGCGAGCGCGGGATCCGCGGGATCGTCGGTGGTCCACGCGAGAGGTGTGCCCGAGCCCGTCGACGACTTTTCCGCCGAGCTCCACGTCGCTGCGACCGGTAGCTTGTCGGTGGGCGGCAGGACCGGCGGCATCGGCACCATCGTGTTGGCGATCTCGATCGGCAGATCCTCGTCGGGTACGTTCGAGAATTCGTCGTCGATCGGAAGCGCCGGTTTCAACAAAGCGTTGGTCGGCTCGGTCGCCGCGGCCTTCGCGCCCACCCTCGCTGCACTCGCGACGGTCAGGGCGGTCACCGTGCTCGTCGCGGTCGGGGCACTCGCCGCGGCCGCGCTCGCCAGCGCAGCTCCAACGCCGGCGCCACCCATGGCATTCGCGGCGATCGCCGCATTGGAGCCGGTCTTGACGCCGGGCCTCGGCGTCGGCGTCGGTCTCGACGGCGGCATCGCAACCTTGCCGAGCTCCGGCGGCGGCGTCTTCGCACCCGACGCGATTGGCGGCGGGGACTTCGCACCCGACGCGACCGGCGGTGTGCCTGGCGGCGTGATGCGCGCGACCTTCGGCGGCGGCAGCGGCCGCGCGACGGCGTTGCCCGCTGCGGCGGGGCGCGTCGTTGGCTTGATGACGGACGGGATCGCGCGACTCGGCGGATCGCCGGTGATCGCGTGCTTGCGCGCACGCATGATCGGCGCGCTCGCCGTCACCTCGAGCTCCTGCGGGATCTCGAGGCGTTCGACCGCCTGTTCGGGAGCCTGGGCGATGCCGCTCGCCGAACCATCGAAGTCGGCGCTCAGCTCGAGCTCGGCGACGTCATCCTCGACGAGCCATGGCTCTGGACGGACGCCGAAGACCTGCTTCATGTAGCCAGCGAGCGCGCCGGTCGAGGTCCGCAGGCCGAGGGACGCCGCGAACTGCTCGAGCGCCTCGCGCATCTCGTCAGCGCTCTGGTAGCGCTCCTTCGGTTCGAGAGCGAGCGCCTTGAGGATGATCTTCTCGAGCGCTACGGGGATGTCCGGGCGGTGTGTCGTCGGCTTCGGGATGTTGCCCTGGACGATCGCGCTCATCGTCAGGAAGTCGTTCTCGCCCTTGAACAGCCGCCGCACTGTCGTCAGCTCGTAGAGCACGATGCCGAGCGCGTAGACGTCGCTGCGGCGATCGATCGGCTTGCCGGCGCACTGCTCGGGCGCCATGTACGAGACCTTGCCCTTGAGCGCGCCGACCTGGGTCGAGTCACCGCCGCGCAGCGCGGCCTTCGCGATGCCGAAGTCGACGACCTTGATGTTGCCGTCGTAGCCGACCAGGATGTTTGCGGGCGAGACATCGCGGTGCACGAGCCCGAGCGGCTTGCGGTCGGCGCCGCGCTGCTCGTGCGCGTGGTGGAGCGCAGCGGCCGCGGTCGTGACGATCGTGACCACGTGCTCGAGCGGGACCGTGCCCTGGCGCTTGTTGACGGCCATCAGGAGCTTGCGCAGGTCCTCGCCGTGCACGTACTCCATCGCGAAGAAGTACTCGCCCTTCTCCTTACCGATGTCGTGCACCTGCACGATATTGTTGTGGTGGAGCTGCGCCGCGAGCCGCGCCTCGTCGAGGAACATCTTGACGAATTGCGGATCCTCCGCCCGCTCGGCGTGGATACGCTTGACGACGACGTGGCGTTCGAAGTTCTCGATGCCAGTCGCGCGGGCGAGCAGCACCTGCGCCATACCGCCGTTCGCCAGATGCTTGACGATCTGGTACCGGCCGAGCTTCGACGGAAACGCCTGCGCCACCAGCTATCAGGTTGGGGCCTGTGGGCTCATGGCGTCAAGGTTCGGCCGGGCCGCGATCCCGTCGCATCAAGGCACACATTCACACACGGCCTTGCGGTCACCGTTGCAGTCCTCGTCGGTCAGCGTCATCCCGGTCCCTGCCAGGCAATCCTGCCCGTTCGAGTTCCCGCCGCTGCCGACGAGCAACATCAACGTGATCGCCGACGCGGGCATGTTCAGCGAGGTCCGGTACGTGCCCTCGGCGAGCTGATCGGTGACGCCGATCCAGACGCCGTTACCGGCCAGCGTGGTCAGCGCCGCGAGCTCGGCCTGGGCATCGGCGAGCGCGGCGCCATCCGGGAATGCGAGAAACGCTTGATCCGCCGCGCACGCGTCGCGCTGCTGTACCCAGGTCCCGTTGTTCGGGAGCAGGCGGTACTTGTGGCCGCGCGGTCCGGAATTCGCGAGCGCCATGTAGTTGCCCTTGCAACCCGTCGGCGGCGCATCGATGCCGCCATCGCCCATCGGCGAGTCGATCCCGCCGTCGACGCCACCGGTCTCGCCGACACACTGGTTTGACTTCGCGCCGGAGTGATCACCGAAGCGTCGCATCGACACCGTGCAGCTCGGATCGCTGAAGCTGCAATAGCCGCCCTCGGCGACCTCGCAGGTGCCGCCGCCGCCGCAGTCGGAGTTGTCGTCGCAGTTGAACGTGGTCGATCGCAGGCAGCCGGAGCTGGCGAGCGAGACGCAGACGAGCACGAGCGCGAGCAGGCCGAGCTGGCGCGTGGAGGATGCGAGCTGACTCATCAGAACCGTCCCATCCAGGTGACGAGGCCACCGTTCGTCGTTGGCGTGATCGCGACCTGCCGGGTCTCGCCCTTGTCGCGAAGCTGGTAGCGCACGATGCCCGCGCCGATCAGGACGACGCTGCCGACGGCGAGGCCGACCGCGAGGTTGCGCTGG
>JACCTC010000492.1 GCA_013812655.1 Deltaproteobacteria bacterium
GCGCGCCACCACACGCGGCGGCGACGTACGTCCCGGCCAGCATCAGCGACAGCACCCTGCGCACGTTCCCCATGATGGGGGACTATATCATCTGGCTCGCGGGTGCTTCCGCGCCTGTTCGATGATCCGGGCGCGGCTGACGTGCGTGTAGACCTCCGTCGTCGAGATGTCGGCGTGGCCGAGCATCGCCTGGACGGCGCGCAGATCCGCGCCGCGCTCGACGAGGTGGGTCGCGAACGAGTGCCGCAGCTTGTGGGGCGACACCTCGCCGCCGGGCAGCCGGATGCCCGCGCGTCGCGCATAGCCGCGCAGCGCCTTCCAGAACGCCTGGCGGGTCATCGGCCCGCCGCGCGCGGTCAGGAACAGCGCGCGCTGCCGGGGATCGCGAACGCACGCAGGGCGGTCGTCGGTGATGTAGCGAGCGATCCGATCGCGCGCGGCCTCGCCGAGCGGGACGAGCCGCGTCTTGTTGCCCTTGCCGGTGACGCGTACGAAGCCGGCGTTGAGGTTGACGTCGGCGATCGGCAGCGTCACGAGCTCCGAGACGCGGAGGCCCGAGGCGTAGGCGAGCTCGATCATCGCCGCGTCGCGGCGGCCGCGCGGCGTGTTGGGCGGCTGCGCGATCAACCGCGCGACCGGCTCCTCGCCGAGCACGCCGGGCAGCTGCTTGGCGGTGCGCGGGCTGTCGATCAGCGCCGCCGGATCCGCTTCGAGCCAGCGCTCGGCGACCAGGTGCTTGCAGAGGCCGCGGACCGCGACCAACGTGCGCGCCCGGCTGCGCGCCGCGAGCCCACCGTCGGCGAGCGAGATCAGGAAGTCGGTGACGTCGAGCGGGGTGATGTCGTCGACGTCGGCGCGGCCGCGCGGCGACAGAAACCCAAGGAACCGCGCGAGGTCACGACCGTAGGCCTCGAGCGTGTGGCGCGCCAGGCCGCGCTCGACCTTGAGGTGATCGAGGAACAGGTCGACCGCTTCGTCGAGGCAGAGGCGGCGGGCCATGGGAGACCGATCGTCGACGATGGGCTACCGGGGGCAACTTTCGAGCTCGTTCTGAGGTCTTGCGGGCGGGGGATCCACCGTTCATAGTCCAGCAACGACATGGACTTGAGCGCCGAAGACATTCGCTGGATTTTCGTCGGCCTGTTCACCCTGATCGTCTCGGTTGCGGTCCACGAGTTCGGCCACGCGATCGTCGCGTACAAGCTCGGCGACGACACCCCGAAGCGGCAGGGCCGCGTCACGCTCAACCCGATCGCGCACGCCGATCCCATCGGCACGCTCCTGCTGCCGCTCGTCGGTGGCATTTACGGGGCCGCCGCGGGCACCGCGGGTGGCTTTGGCTGGGGCAAGCCGGTCCAGTGGCAGCCGCACCGGATCCGCAAGGGCATCAAGATGTCGACGGCGAGCATCCTGGTCTCGGTCGCCGGACCGGGCATGAACTTGCTGCTCGGCACGCTGCTCGCGCTCACCCACGTCCTGCTCCTCAAGTTCGAGGTGCTGACGGTCGGCTCCGATGTTGGCCAGATCCTCACGTTCGCCGTGATGACCAACTTCGTCCTGATGTTCTTCAACCTGCTGCCGGTCCCGCCGCTCGACGGCGGGCACGTCGCGCAGGCGCTCGTGCCGTACAAGCACCGGGCTTCGTTCGAGAGTTTCGCCAAGTTCGGCCCGTTCATCATCCTCGGTGTCATCCTGATCCCGCAGTTCCGGATGCTGTTCCAGACCCCGGCGATGTGGTGCGCGGACAGCCTCTACAAGGGCTTCGCGGCGCTGCTGCTTTCGTAGTCCGGCAGCGTCCCGGCGTCGTCCTGGCGTAGTAAAGAGAGTGCGATGGATCAGGCCGGCTACCAGGTAGCCCTCGATGTCTTCGAGGGGCCGCTCGATTTGCTGCTTCACCTGGTGAAGAAGCACGAGCTGTCGATCATGGACATCCCGATCTCGTTCGTGACCGAGAAGTACCTGTCGTACCTCGACACGATGGCGGCGCTCGATATCGACGTCGCCGGCGAGTACCTCCTGATGGCCGCGACGCTCTGCCACATCAAGTCGCGCGAGCTATTGCCGACGCCCGAGGTCGCCGAGGAAGAGGACGCCGACGCGCCCGAGAGCGAGGTCGAGCTCGATCCGCGGGCCGACCTGATCCGTCGCCTCCTCGAGTACCAGAAGTACAAGGAAGCTGCCGATCAGCTCGGGCACCAGCCCGTCGTCGGCCGCAACGTGTGGAGCCGTGGGGCGCCGAGCGAGGATGCGGTGGGCGACGGCGTCGATCCGGATGCGATCGCGCCGCTCGCGGCGTTCCCGGTGCACAAGCTGATCGAGGCGTTCGACCGCGTGATGCGGCAGGCCAAGCTCAAGGTCTCGCACAACGTCGTCATCGACCGGCTCACGCTGAGCCAGAAGATCGCAGAGCTCACCGATCGGCTCGAGGCCGAGGGTCGCTTCGCGTTCTCGAGCATGTTCAGCTTCATCCGCGATGGCCAGCCGCGCACGCTGCCCGAGGTCAAGCACGAGGCCGTGGTGACGTTCCTCGCGCTACTCGAGATGGCCAAGCTGCGGCTGATTGCGATCACCCAACACGACCCGGGTGAGGAGATCATGATCGAGCGGGCGGGGGACGATCTCCGCGCACGGGTCGAGGCGTCGATCGTCGGCAGCGACGACTACCGCTGACCGAGAGTGTCGGACCGCCGTGCTAGAAGGGCCGGCGAGAGGTACCCCCGTGAGTCGCAAGTCGCGCGGAAACAAGCACAAGTCCAAGCAGGGTCAATCCGTCCCGGCCGTCCCGCCGGAGGCTCCCGACGAGATTCTCGCGGAGGGTTCGGGGCCCGTGGCTTCCGTGGAGGCGTCCTTCGAGCCCGGCGTCGTGGACGTCGCGGCGGAAGGCGCGGTCGCGCACGTCGGGATCGGCGAGGTCGACGGCGGACCTGACCAGCTCGTCGCTGCCGTTAATGACGTGTCCCGGCGGCGTCGCAAGCGCCGCAAGGGTGAGCCAGCGGACGAGATCCCGACGCCGGAGGAGGCGGCGGCGGACGTCATCGATGACGTCGTGGTCGAAGCTGCGACGATCGAGGCTTCTGGCGACACGTCGCTCGAGGCGTCGCTAGACCCTTTCGCGAGCGACGAGGCATCGCGGATCGCGGACGGCATCGATGCTGAGAGCAGCGAGCTCGGCGAGCAACCGGTGATGGACGTCGCTGGCGACGACGGCGAAGGCGCGGAGGTCAGTGAGCCGGGCACCGACGAGGTGCTCGAGGCCGGTGGCGAGGAAGAGGCGAGCGAGGTCGGTGCGACGTTGCCGACGAGCGCGGCGTCGATGGACGACGTGCAGCTCAAGCATCTCGTCGAGGCGCTCGTGTTTGCCTCGGACAAGCCGATCACGGTGCAGCGCCTGCGGCAGCTGACCCGGGTCAGCGACACCCGCCGGCTCGAAGCAGCTCTCGCGGCGCTCGCGACCGACTTCGCCGACCGCGGCCTCGTGCTGCAGCAAGTGTCCGGCGGCTACCAGTTCCGCACTCGCACGCAGTTCTCCGCCTGGGTCCAGCAGCTGATCGCGGGGCGTCCGGTACGGCTGTCTCGCGCGCAGCTCGAGACGCTTGCGATCATCGCGTATCGCCAGCCGATCACGCGTCCCGAGATCGATGACATCCGCGGCGTCGACTCGAGCGGCACGCTCAAGATGCTGATGGATCGCGCGCTGATCCGCATCCTCGGCAAGAAGGAAGAGGTCGGCCGGCCGATGCTGTACGGCACGACCAAGGAGTTCCTCGACTTCTTCAGCCTCGGCGACCTGCGCGAGCTCCCGACGCTGCGCGAGTACTCCGAGCTCACCGACGAGAGCCGCCAGGTGATGAGCGACCGCCTCGGCATCAGCGCCGATGGCAGTGATGATCCCGAGGGCGGCGGCGGCGGCGGCGGTGGTGGTGGCGGTGGTGGCGGTGGTGGCGGTGGCCCGAGCGACGAGGGCGGCTTCGAGCCCGACGGCGTGATCGAGGATGCCGGGGTCACCGAGACCAGCACGCTCGACGACTTCCTCGCGTCGTACTCGGCATCCGTGCCAGATACGACAGAGCCGGCGGCTGTTGCGGTTGACGAGCTGAGCGAAGCGGCGAGTGACGAGGTCATCGAGGCCGCGAGCGACGAGGTCATCGAGGCGGCGAGCGACGAGGTCATCGAAGCGGCGAGTGACGAGGTCATCGAGGCGGCGAGTGACGAGGTCATCGAGGCGGCGAGCGACGAGGTCATGGAAGCGGCGAGTGACGAGGTCATCGAGGCCGCGAGCGACGAGGTCATCGAAGCGGCGAGCGACGAGGTCATCGAAGCTGCGAGTGACGAGGTCATCGAAGTGGCCAGCGATGAGCCGAACGAGGCCGCTGGTGACGATACGAGCGGCGCCCCGAACGAATTTGACGACGAGTTACACGTAGCTGCGGCCGCCGAGGCCGTGACACCCGTGATCGATGTGGTAAGCACGAGCGTCGAAGTGTCCGAATCGTTGAGCGTAGCGTCGTCCGAGTGGCCCGAAGGTTCGGGCCGCATCGGCGAGGCACACGAGGCACGCGATGTGGATGAGCCGAAGGCCGCGCAGTCGGAGATCGATCCGATGGTCGCGGTCGAGGCGCAGGCGGGGCACGATCCCGCTGTCGAGCAAAGCACGGAGTAAACATGGGCACGCCCGTACGGTTGCAGCGCTACCTGGCTGCGGCGGGGGTCTCCGCCCGTCGCAAGGCCGAGGAGATGATCACGGCTGGACGGGTGACCGTGAACGGCAAGGTGACGACGGTCCTCGGGACGAAGGTCGATCCTGATAGCGACCAGGTCGAGGTCGATGGCGAGGCGGTCGTCGCGCTCGATACGTTCTACGTGGTCTTTAACAAGCCGAAGGGCTGCATCACCGCGGTGACCGACGATCGGGGTCGGCCGACAGTGATGGACTACCTGCCGAACCTGCCGGTCCCCGTGAAGCCGGTCGGGCGCCTCGACTTCTACTCCGAGGGCGTCTTGCTGCTCACCAACGACGGCGAGCTTGCCGCGCGCTTGCTCGCGCCGGCGAGCCACGTTCCGAAGACCTATCACGTGAAGGTCCACGGCCAGCTCTCGCTCGACGAGGTCAAGCTGCTGCGCAAGGGCGTTCAGCTCGACGACGGCACGATCACGATGCCGGCCGACGTGCAGGTGCTGCCCGGCGAGAGCAAGCACACCTGGCTCGCGATCACGCTCCACGAGGGCAAGCACCGCCAGATCCATCGCATGCTCGAGGCGCTCGGATACCGCGTCGACAAGCTGCAGCGAGTCGCGTTCGCGAACCTGACGTTTCTCGATCTGCGGATCGGCGACGCACGCGAGCTCGATCAGCACGAGCTCAACGAGCTGCGTGACATGGTCGGACTCGATCACAGCGCGGTCGCCCGCGGCACCTGGCGCTCCGATCGCGAGGCGACCGACATGCCGCGCCGCGCCCGCGCGAAGGCACGTGCCGAGGCCGAGGCCGAGCGCGGTCCCGATGACGCCGACCTCGACATGATTGCCGATGAGGACTCGCCGCGCGACGAGGTCTTCGACGACGCCGCTCCGCCGGATGGCGATCGCGACGACGATGCGCCCGCGGCTCGCAGCTCGCGGGCACCTGTCGCTCGCGGTTCGAGCG
>JACCTC010000507.1 GCA_013812655.1 Deltaproteobacteria bacterium
TCCCTCGACAGACCCGGTGCTGTTCGAGGACTGATGTGCGGGCGCCGCTGAGGAGGCCGTTACACTTCACCGTTGGCCGGCCGGATCGGCCGCTGCCCACTCCCAACTCTGTGAGGTTTCGCCGTGCAGGATCTTGTCGGCCTGCTGCCGATCATCGGTATCGCGCTGCTGTTCTGGCTGCTGATCATCCGTCCCCAGTCGCGGCGCCAGAAGGCGGTCGTCGCGATGCAGTCCACGCTCGAGCCCGGCTCCGAGGTCATGCTGTCCTCGGGCATCTTCGGCACCCTGGAGCAGGTGGCGGACGACCACGTCCGGCTCCGTGTGGCCGACGGGGTGACGCTGAAGGTCATCAAGGGCGCCGTGGCGAACGTGGTGCCCCCCGAGGACGAGCACGTCGAGACGGCCGAGCCGACCGACACCACGACCGACACCACGACCGACACCACGACCGACGATGGCGCCAAAAAGCCCGTGCCCCCGGCGCGCCCGAAGCGCGATGCACCGAAGCTGTATGCCCAGGGCCTGACCGCCTGGAACAAGCGCGAGATCGCGAAGGCGTACGCCCTGTTCACCGAGGGGCGCCGCGCGAATCCGAGCTACGCGCCGAACTGGTACGGCATCGCGCTCGTCCACGAGAAGCAGGGTCGCAAGGGCGCGGCGAAGACGGCCTACCTGCGCTACCTCGCGCTCGATCCGAAGGCACCGAACGCGCGCCTCGTCCGCGAGCACATCGACAACAAGCTGTGAGCTAACAGCGCGAGGCAACGGTCGACGCGGCGACTGCGGAGTCAGCGGTTGTGGCATCGAGTATTGTGGTGGGATGAAGAAGCTCGTGATCGTGTTGGCGATTGCCGGGGCGGCTTGTAGCAAGCAGGACGGCGGGTCGTCCGGATCCGCCGCAACCGGCAGTGGAAGCGCTGCCGTGACGGGTAGCGCAGCAGCCACGACACCCGCGGATCCCGTCGAGGACGTCAGCTGCCGGGACGCCGCGAACGCGTACGCCAAGGGGATGGCCGCGACGCCGGGCAACGTGCTCTCGAACGCGAAGCCCGACTCGGGCCTGATCTCGTGGACCGCGCTCTCGATGCGCGACTATTGCGACGGCGAGCCGGAGAGCAACGTGATCGCGTGGACACCCGAAGAGCGCGCGTGCGTGAAGGCGGCACCGGCCACCGCCGAAGGCGTCACCGCTTGCTTCACTGGCAACGCACGCATTCAAGTTAACATGGGCCTCGAGGAAGTCGTCACGAACGCTCTTGCAACGCAGAAAAAGAACGCGGAGGAAGCTGCGAAGGCGGCGGGATCTGCCGAGAAGACGCAGTAGCTGGGTGCTCCAGCAGGGTCGCGTCGTTCGGCGCGTCCCTGTCACGGTGTGTACCGGCGGCTTCTGACCTACCAGGTGCTACACTCTAGCGCTCAGCCACGGGTTCGCACCGATATGGATGGCGTGCCCCGAGTTCATCCTCGTGCCACCGACCGACGCGCCTGGCACTCCGACGGTCAGCGTTCGCCAAGTGTGTTGTGCCCACCACCATGAAGATCCAGCAGACGTGACGGGCGCTGCGCAGCCCGACGCAGAAGCCGGCTTGACGTGATCGGTGAGCTCCTCATCGTCTCGCTCGATGCAATCACGCTCGCCCTGCCGGCGACCGCCGTGGTCGAGGTTACGCGCGCCGTAGCGATCACGCTCGTACCGGGATGTCCTGAGTCCGTGGAGGGAATGGTGAACGTGCGGGGTAAGGCATGCCCGGTGTACGATCTGCGCCGACGTTTCGATCTGCCGGGGCGGCCCGTCGATCGCGACGAGCACATGGTCGTCGTCGCAGTCGGCGATCGCGGCTGGGCCGTCGTCCGCGTCAGTCGCGTGCAGGAGCTTCGCAAGATCGAGCTCGACCTCGTCGCGCACGCAACCCGGTCCACGGATCCAGTGATCGCCGGGCTCGTGCAGCTGGCAGACGGCCTGCTCGTGATCTGCGAGCTTGCAGCCTTCCTCACCGATCTCGAGACGGCGCGGACCGCGCAGGCTATCGCCGCCAGCCAGGCCGGGCTGTGATGACGGGGCGCGTACCGCAGATCGATGCCGTGCTGGCGATGATCGCGGAGCACAGCGGCCTGACGTTCCCCGAGGTGCGTCGCGACGCGGCGATCCAGGCGATCGGCGAGTTCATGACCGAGCGCAAGCTGCGCAGCGATCTTGACTTGCTCGACCAGCTGCCGGCCCTGCTCGAGCGGCTCGTCGTACACGAGAGCTTCTTCGATCGTGACATCGAGCAACTCGCGTTCATCGACGAGATCGTGCTGCCCGAGCTCGCGGAGGCGACGACGGGTAAGCTGCGGGTGTGGAGCGCCGCGTGCGCGGGCGGCGAGGAGACGTACACGCTCGCGTTCATGCTCGCGCGGCGCGGTCTGTTCGAGCGGGCGACCGTGCTTGGCACTGATCTCTCCGAGCCGGCGATCACGCGCGCCCGCGTCGGCCGGTACCGCGCCTGGTCGACGCGTTTGGGCCCAACCACGCCCGCGGCGCGCTACCTCGAGGTTGCGGACACGCAGTTTCAGGTCCCGACGCGTTTCCTCGAGGCCGTGCAGTTCGGGCGCCTGAACCTCGTCGAGGATGTCTATCCGTCGGGGCAGCACCTGATCCTGTGCCGCAACGTGCTCATCTATTTCGACCGCCGGTCGATCGCGATCGCGGCGAACAAGCTCGCGGAGGCGCTCGATCCCAATGGCTGGCTTGCCGTCGGTCCATCCGAGCCGCGGCTCGATGAGCACGCTCCGCTCGAGCTGGTGATCAACGAGCGAGGCGTATTCTACAGGCCACAGGGTCGAGCGAGGCCACGGCCAGTGTCATGGGCCTCTCCCATGACGAAGCCGGTCGAGCCGCCGCCACCACCGCCGCTGCCACCACCGCCACCACCGATCGCCAGACCCGCCCCGATCGCGCGGATCGCACCGATCGCTGCGATTGCTGCGATTGCTGCGGCCGAGATCCGCCGGCTCGCCGACACCGGTGATGTGCGAGGTGCCCAGGCGCTGCTGACGAAGGCGTTCCACGCACGGCCGCTCGATGCGGAGCTGCACTTCCTCCAGGCCGTACTGCTCGCCGAATCGGATCCGAGGGCGGCGCTTGCCGCGCTCGCAAAGTGCGTGTACCTCGAACCGACCCGCGTGGCACCGCAGCTACTCGCGGCATCACTGTGGAGCTCACGCGGCGGTCGCGACGAGGCCCGCCGGGCGTATCGCACCGCACTGGCGCTCGCCGAGAGGCTGGACCCGGCGGAGCTGCTGCCCTGGGTGGACGACTCGGCAGGCAGCGTTGTGGCGGCGTGTCGCCGCGGCCTGGAGGTCCTCGATGGAGCCCGATGACATCCTGCTCGCGCGCGCAAGGCTGCTCGCGCGCATCCCCTCGGAGGTCGCGGTCGCGACGCGCAGGCGCGCGCTGGTCGCCGCGATTGGTCCGCAACGGCTTGGATTCCCGCTCGAGCGCGTCGTCTCGGTGAGGGCGCTCGGCCGCTGGACGCCTGTGCCGCACGCGCCGGCGGCGATCGTGGGCGTGGCGAAGCTCGATGGCAAGGTCGTGGCCGTGTTCGGCGGGCGAACGTGGCGCGGCTTGCCCGAGGAGATGCGCGCCGACGCGCCGGTCGTCCTCTTGACCGGGCGCGATTCGCCGCTCGCCCTGCTCGTCGATTCGGTGATCGACGCGGTCGACGTGCCGGATGACCTACCTGACCTTCGCCGCCCGGGTGAGCCGTGGCTGCGCGCGATCATCGACGACGTGCTGGTTGTCGATGTCGATCGCTTGATCGACCACCTGTCGGAGCCCAGATGACCATTGCCAAGAAGATCATGCTCGGATTCGCGATCCCGGTCGCCATGCTGCTCATCGTGGGCGTCGTCGCGCGCCTCAGCTCGAATCGTCAGGCCCAGACCATGCGATGGGTCGAGCACACACAGGAGGTCAAGCTGACCCTGCAGCGAGTGCTGACCCGCGTCGTCGACGCCGAGACCGTAGCGCGCGCGTTCTTCCTGGTTCCCGAGGAGGCCCTCCTCGAGCCATATCTCACCGCGCAGGTGGACGCGACCCGCCTGGTCGACTCGCTGATCAAGCTCACCGAGGATAATCCAGAACAGCACACCCGCGTAGAGGCCCTGATCCCGGCGATCGCGAGCCGGCTGAGCCTGTTGACCACCAGTATCGACCTCCGTCGCAAGGGTGCGTTCGACGACGCAACAGCACGCGAAACGATCTCCAGCGGCAAGCAGGTGATGGATGCGCTGCGCGCCCAGATCGCAACGATCTCGGACACCGAGACCGCGCTGCTCGCGACGCGCAAGGCGGACGCCAAGGACGCGGCGGCGGCCGCGGACGTCCTGCTGCTCGGCGCGATCGTGCTGGGCGTGCTGGTCTCGCTGCTGTCGAGCGTGCTGATCGCGCGCTCGATTCTGCGCCCGCTCGCGAGCATCCTCACCGGGGTCACCGAAGTGGCCGGCGGCAATCTCGCGCATCGGATCGGCGGAAAACGCACCGACGAGCTCGGGTATCTCGCCACGGCATTCGACGACATGGCCGTGCGGCGGCAGCGCGCCGAAGCGGACCTGGCCGAACGCGCCGAGCAGCGATCGAAGATCCTGAGCCGGGTCGCCGAGGTCGCGACGCGGCTGGCCGCCTCGGCCGAGGAGCTCGCGGCGACGACGGCGGGTCAGGCGGCGGGGGCGCAGGAGCAATCGGCGGCGGTCGCCGAGACCACGACGATCGTGGAGGAGGTGGTGCAGACCTCGGCGCAGGCCGCGGAGCGCGCGCAGGCGATCGCGCAGGGCGCCCGCGATGCCGCGACGGCCGGGCAGTCCGGGCAGAGCTCACTCGACGCAGCGACCACCACGATGGAGGTCGCGAGGAAGCAGGCGATGCGCGTGGCGGAATCGATCCTGGCGCTCGCGGAGCACGCGCAATCGATCGAGGAGATCATCGCGACGGTCGACGACATCGCGGAGCAATCGAACATGCTCGCGCTCAATGCTGCGATCGAGGCCTCCCGCGCAGGCGAGTACGGTCGTGGCTTCAGCGTGGTGGCCGCGGAAATGAAGGCGCTCGCGGATGCGTCCAAGACCGCGACACAGCAGGTGCGTCGCATCCTCGGCACGATCCAGAAGCAGTCGAATCTCGCCGTGATGATGGCCGAGACCAGCACGCAAGGTCTCGACGAAGCGGCGCTTGCCGCCGAGACGGTACAGATCTCGATGCGCTCGCTCGCCGAGATCATCGGAAATGCGGCCACGGCGTCCGCACAGATCGCCGCCTCGGCGCGACAGCAGGCGGGTGGCCTCCAGCAGGTGAACCAGGCGATGCGCGACGTGGCGGGCGTCGCGACCCAGAACCTCGCGACGACGCGTCAGGTCGGCCAGGCGGCACGCGACCTGACCTCGCTCGGCACATCGCTGAAGGGTCTGCTCGCCGAGCGCACCGACGGGCTGGGCGATGGACGAGCATGAGCAGTCGCTGCGGCGCCAGCTCTCGGCCATGTTCGCGGAGGAGCTCGCGGATCGCGTCGACGAGCTGAGGCGCGTCGCAGCCGAGCTCGAGACGGAGCCCGATTCGGCCGAGGCGCGCGCTGCGCTGCACCGCGTGCTCCACGTGATCAAGGGCGCCAGCAGGTCCGTCGGCGAGGAGCCGATCGAGGCGGCGTGCCATCGCGTGGAGACCCGGCTCGCGGAGGACCAGGCGCCGCCGACTGCGCAGGCCTACGAGCTGGCCGACGCACTCGACGAGGCGCGCGGCCCGCTGCGCCACGGCACGCCGCCCGCGGCGCGACGGTTCGAGCGGATCGCGGCAATCGGCTTGCTCGACGCAGAGGTCCCGGCGGTCCTTGACGTCGCCGCACCGGCCGTCGGGCTGGTCGACGACGGCGGCGAGACATTTCGCGTCGCGGCGTCCGCGCTCGATACCCTGGTCTCGCAGTCCGCGACGGTGATGCAGGCCCGGCAGAGCCTCGGGCCGGTGATCCGTGCGTTCGAGCAACTCCGCGAGGAGGCTGCCGGGCAGGCCTGGTTGCGCAGCCTCGAGCGCTGCCAGCGCGCGCTGCTGGCTTCCGTCGACCGCATCGCGCGCTCGTCCGAGATCCTCGACGATCAGATCCGACGGCTGCGGTTGCGGCCCTTCGAGGAAGTCGTCGGCGGTTGCGGCCGCATCGCCCGCGAGGCCGCCGCGGCAGTCGGCAAGCAGATCGAGCTCGTGATCAACGCACGCGGCGTCCAGCTCGATCGCGTGCAAGTCGAGGCACTGCGCGACGTGATGGTGCAGCTCGTACGCAACGCCGTGGCCCACGGCATCGAGGAGCCGGCAGCGAGGGTCGCGGCAGGCAAGCCGGCGCGCGGCAAGGTCACCGTCGAGGCCACGCCTCGCGGCGACACGCTCGTCCTCCAGGTGCGCGACGACGGTGCCGGCCTCGATGTCGCGTGGCTGCAGCGGCTCGCCGGAGAGCGCGGTTGGACGACGACGGATCCGCGCGAGCTCGCGCAGTTGATGTTCGAGCCGGGCGTATCGAGCGCGCCGATTCTGACGGAGCTCGCGGGCCGTGGCGTAGGCCTCGATGTCGTGCGGCAGCGGGTCGAGCGGCTGCACGGCTCGGTGCACGTGGACTGGGTGGCGGGCGAGGGAACGACCTTCACGGTCGAGCTCCCGTTCACGGTCGCGACGCTGCGCTCTCTGATCATCGAATCCGGGGGCATCGCCTATGCGGTACCGATCAGCGCCGTCGAGCGCCTGGTGTGGATCACGCCGGCCACGATCCAACGGGGCGAGACGCGCGAGCTGCTCCGCGTCGGCGATGATTGGCTCGTCGTCGCGCCGCTCGAGGCGGTGCTGGGCAAGGTGCCTCTGCCCATGGGGCGCCGCGTGCCGGGCCTCGTGCTGAGTCACGCCGGGCGCCGCGTGGTGCTCGCCGTCGAGCAGATCGTGGACGCCATCGAGGTCGCCTTCGAGTCGCTCGATCCCAGGCTCCGCCGGATCCGCTGCATCGCCGGCGCGACCACCCTGCCCGACGGTGGCGTCGCGCTGATCGTTCAAGCCTCGGACCTCGTGGACGCAACGCTCGGCACGGTGAACCTCGCCGTGTTCGCGCCGCCGACGGTTACGCGCGGGGCCCGCACCGTGATGCTCGTCGACGATTCGGCGACCACGCGCGCTCTCGAGTCCAACATCTTGCGCGCCGCGGGCTACGTGGTTCGTACCGCGGTCGATGGCGAGGATGCGTGGCGACAGCTTGCGGAGGAGCGCTGCGACATGATCGTCAGCGACGTCGATATGCCGAACCTCAACGGCATCGAGCTGACGCGGCGAGTGCGCGGCTCGCCCGAGCTCGCCAGCGTACCGGTGATCCTGGTCTCCGCGCGCAGTACCGACGAGGATCGTGCGCGTGGCATGCACGCCGGCGCGAACGCCTACATCGTCAAGAGCAGCTTCGATCAAAAGGTGCTCCTCGAGACGCTCGCGCGCCTCGCGTGAGCACCGAGCTATCGCCAGTCCGTCGCGAGCGGCTGGCCGGTTGCCGCGGCAAGGTCGTTGAGGATCTCCTGCTCGCGCGCGAGAAAGCCGAACAGCGACATCACGAGATCGAAGTTCTCCTCGAACCGATCGAGTAGCAGCTCGCGCTCGAGCTGGAGCAGGATCACCGGCGACATCGCCGTGACCGTGGTGAGCCGTGCGGTCGTCGCGAGCTCCTCGACATGCGCGGCGAGGCAGCGTCCGGCGCGCGTCACCTGCACGCCGCTCGGTAACTCCAGCTGCACCTCGCCCTCGATGAGTATCGACACGACGGTGGGGCGCGAACCTGCGGCGGCGAGCACGGTGCCCCCCGGCAGCCTGACCTCGGCGGCAGCCTGCGCGAGATCGGCGAGACCCTGCGTCGACGCACCAGCGAACGCGGGCATCCGCGACAGCATCATCAGGCGCTCGACCATCGGGATCTCGACCGCCGCGATCGAGCGCTCGCGCGGCGCCGCGGGCGTCGCCAGCACTTGCGGCGCCTCGGGCCGTGACACCGCGTCGTTGATGAGCTCTCCGCTCAGGTGCGCCAGGATCCGATGACTGACGTCGAAGTTGTCTTCGAGGTAGTCGCGGTAGTCGGTGGCATCGAGCTCGATGAGACGCACCGGCGTCGTCGTGATCGCGGTGCGTCCATGGTGGCGGCCAAGCATGAAGTCGACGAAGCCCACAGTGCCGGCTCCCGCGATCCGCCAGCTCGCCTTATCCGGGGCGCGCATCTCGAGCTCGCCGGTAATGACCTGGAACAGCGTGGCGACCGGCGCGTCGCGCGCGAACAGCGTCTCACCCGCCTCGACATCGACCTGGCGCGCGATGCCCAGCAGGTGCTCGAGCTGCGCTTCGGAGGCGAATATGCCGAGCCCGACGCGAATGTCGAGCTCGCGCTGGCCCTCGTCGATCGCGGGAACTTCAGCGGACACGCGCGCTCCGGTGGTCCACGCTCAGCCGCTCGAGTAGCGGGCGATCCGCGCCGAGCTCGTCGATCGCCGCGGCCAGCTCCGGCGTCTCGAGATCGAGTGCGTAGTAGGCAGCGCAGGCCGAGAGCAGCGAGTCGGGCGCCGCGAGCAGACAGACGACTGCGTCGGCGGCGGACGCCGGGATCGAGGCCGCGAGGCCGATGCGCGCCAGCCGCTCGCGATCTTCGAGCTCCTCGCCGAGCACGAGCAGGCGAGCGCGGATACGGGTCGTATCGCCGCGCGTGTACAGCGGGCTGCGCGTCAGCGTATCGAGAAACTCGGCCCCGTGGGCGCGCGCGCGCTGATCGGCGCCCTTGATCGCCCGCGCGATGCCGCGGATGTCCTCGCGCGGGTGGAGCGCTTGCAACGCGAGGAATGCGCGGTCGAGCGCCTGCGAGGTCTTGTCGGCGAGGATGCCGCGCAGCAGCGCGGCGCTCTCGCGCACGTCGCCATCGGCGTAGATCGGCACCGCGAGCGCGAGCAGCAGACAGTACTCGCCGAGGTGGAGCTGCAGCTCGGCGAGGAGCAGCGGGGCGGCGATGATGATCTCGTCGTGGACGGCCATCCGGGCGAGAGCGCGCAGCAGGTGATAGCGGACCGCACCGGAGGCCTCGCGCGCGAGTTG
>JACCTC010000018.1 GCA_013812655.1 Deltaproteobacteria bacterium
GCGATGGCGAGGCGCGGTACTTCCTGCCGGTCGGCTCGAACATCTACGTCAACGATGGCGACTTCATCGAGGCCGGCGACGTGATCGCCAAGGTCTCGCGCGAGACCACGAAGACCAAGGACATCACCGGCGGTCTGCCGCGCGTGGCCGAGTTGTTCGAGGCCCGCAAGCCGAAGGATCACGCAGTCATCTGCGAGATCGACGGCACCGTGCACTTCGGCAAGGACACCAAGGGCAAGCGCAAGGTGCTCGTGGTTCCCGAGGTCGGCGATCCGAGCGAGTACCTGATCCCGAAGGGCAAGCACCTGTCCGTCCGCGAAGGCGACCGCGTCCGCGCGGGCGAGGCGCTGATGGATGGCCCGGCGAACCCGCACGACATCCTCAAGGTCCTCGGCGAGCGCGCGCTCGCGAAGTACCTGGTCGACGAGATCCAGGAGGTCTATCGCCTCCAGGGCGTTCGCATCAACGACAAGCACATCGAGGCGATCGTTCGCCAGATGCTGCGCCGGGTCAGCGTCTCCGACCCGGGCGATACGAACTTCCTGCTCGACGAGCACGTCGAGAAGCACATCTTCGAGGAAGAGAACGAGCGCGTGATCGTCGCTGGCGGCCAGCCGGCGAAGGGTGATGCACTCCTGCTCGGCATCACGAAGGCGTCGCTGTCGACCGAGTCGTTCATCTCGGCGTCGTCGTTCCAGGAGACCACGAAGGTGCTGACCGAGGCGTCCATCAACGGGCGTGTCGACTACCTCCGCGGCCTCAAGGAGAACGTCATCATGGGTCGGCTGATCCCGGCTGGCACCGGCCTGGGCGCGTACAAGCGCCTGACGGTCGATGTCGCCGCGGTCGACGAGGATGGCTACGCGATGAACGTGGGCGTCGACGACGAGGCAGGCGACGACGTGGCCGAAGCCGCCGAGTAAGCGAGGCGCTCGCGATACGCAGACGGCCGGGTTCACGCCCGGCCGTCGTCGTTTACGTTTACGTTTCGGCGTTTCGGCGCGGTTTCGGCCGGTGGGTGTCGCCGAGGCAGGTGTGCGGTGGTGTGGCAGTGGCAGCTTCTGGGGAGGACAGGCGACGTCTCGGCGGGCCTGTTACAATCGAGGGCTGGTGGGCAGGCCCAACGACGACAACGACGATCCGCGCCGGGCTTCGGACAGCGATCGGCCGCACATCCGCCGACTCGAGGACGTCGGCCACGATGCGACGCTCGCCGATTCGAGCGCGAGCCAGCCGGGCCGGGGTGCGTTCGCGTCGGCGGCGACCTCTGCGGAAGAGCTCGCGTCGGGTCCGACCCACACGCCGGGGGCGCTGCGTGGCATGCCCGAGAAGGATCTTGGCGCCGGCGATCAGGTCGGCGAGTACGTGGTCGAGGCACAGATCGGCCGCGGCGGGTTCGGCACCGTGTATCGCGCGGTCCAGCCGCTGATCGGCAAGCGCGTCGCGATCAAGGTGCTGTCGCGCAAGTACTCGGCGGACAGCGAGATCGTGTCGCGGTTCGTCGCCGAGGCGCGCGCGGTCAACCAGATCCGACACCGCCACATCATCGACATCTTCTCGTTCGGCCAGCTCGCCGATGGCCGCCACTACTACGTGATGGAGCTGCTCGAGGGTGATCCGCTCGATCACTACCTCGCCGTGCGCGGTCCGCTGCCGATCGAGCAGGCGCTGCCGATCTTGCGCTCGATTGCACGCGCGCTCGATGCCGCGCATGCCAAGGGCATCGCCCACCGCGACCTCAAGCCCGAGAACATCTTCATCGCGCAGGACACCGACGGGCAGGGGACCGAGGTCTGGCCGAAGCTGCTCGATTTCGGGATTGCCAAGCTGATGGGGCCCGACGACGCGCTCTCGCACAAGACCGGGACCGGCGTGCCGATCGGGACGCCTTATTACATGTCCCCCGAGCAATGCCGCGGCCGCGACGTCGATCACCGCACCGACATCTACTCGTTCGGCATCCTCACCTATCGCATGCTGACCGGGACGTATCCGTTCGAGGGCGAGGTCGTCGAGATCCTGCACAAGCAGATGCACGAGACGGCCGAGCCCGCGTCGAAGCGCAACCCGGGGCTGTCGCCCGAGGTCGATCAGGCGCTCGAGTGGATGATGCAGAAGGACCCCGAGCAGCGGCCACGCTCGGTGATCGCTGCCGTCGTCGCGCTACAGGACGACAAGACGCCGACGCCGATGCTGACGTCGTCGGCGGTCCGCGACCCCGTCAAACCAGTCCGCGCGATCGGCACGGCGCCCCGGCGCCGCTCGATGTGGCTGATCCCCGCGTTCGCCGCGCTCCTGATCGGTGGCGGCATGGCGGCCTTCGTCGCCGTGCGCGCGGACCGTTCGCCACCCGACAAGCCTGTGGCCGCCGCGCCGGTTGCCAAACCGGCGGTGGCACCGCCGACCGTACCTGCCGTCGTCAGCGTCGATGCCGGAGCGCCGGCGGTGGAGCCCGTGCCAGAGCTCGTGACGATCCGCGTGCGCGACGTGCCGCCCGGGACCGAGGTCGTGCTCGCTGGCGAGGTGATCGGCCTGACGCCCGCACCCGTGCAGCTCAAGCGCGGCGACAAGGAGGTCACGCTTCTGTTCCGGGCCGCCAACTACCACTCGCAGCCGAAACGCATCGTGCCGGACCGCGATCAGGATCTCGAGGTCGGCCTCAAGAAGAAACGCGTCACGCCACGGCCCGACGATCCGCCGAATACCGACGCGCTCGCCGATCCGTTTGGAAAGAACAAGAAATGAACCGCATCCTCTGCGTGCTCGCGCTGGCTGTCGGCGCGTGCTCGGACCTGCGCGATCTCGAACCGAATCGGTGCGGCAACGGCATCCTCGAGGCCGGCGAAGATTGTGACTCGAAGGACGAGCGTTGCGTGGCGTGCGGGATCAAGTGCGACTTCGTGGCGGGCGCGACCGAAGACGCTCAATGCGAGCAATATCCAAATGCCGCCGGTTTCGTGTGCGGTGCCGACGACTTCTGTCACGCACCGGGCGGCAGCTTCCGCGAGCCTCACGCGGTCAGCACGGCCGTCGAGACGTTCCGCGCGACCGATATCAACCGCGATGGCTACGATGACCTCTTGATCCAGTCGTCGACGGCGATCCGCGCGCTGTTCGGGAGCCCGGAGGCGAACCTGTCGACGGGAAGCTCGGTGCTGACGCCGATCGCGCGCGGTCATGCCTCGTACGCGGATCTCGATGTCGACGGCCGGCTCGACGTCCTGCTGCCGGCAGCCGACGGCGTCGTCGCTTACACGTCGCCCTACGACGTGCTCTCGCCGTTTCCGTTTCCGAGCCTCATCAACGTGGGAATGACCGGTACGCCGCTGTTCTCGCACGGCCTGGCGCCCGGCGTGATCGGGTTCATCGGCATGCCTCCAAGTGCGCCGCTGTCGGCGCAGGCCGCGTACATCATCCGCTTCGTGGCCGATCAGCCGGGCGCGCCACCCGCGCCCCATCCGCTCTGCGGGGCAACCGGCGAGACGTTCGAGCCGGCGGCGGTCGACTTGTTCCAGGTCAACGCCGGTTACCTCCTGCTCGCGGCGACCTTCAAGCCAGCGTCCGGCACCCAAAAGCTGTGCGTCCTCGGGATCCAGGCCGTAGGCAACAGCTACACCGTCACCGAGATCCCGGTGAGCCTCGGCACCGGCCGCGTGCCCGCGTCACGACCCGTGCTCGCGCCGATCGGCCCCGGAGCGTGTCCGTCGCTCGTGATCAAGGAGGCCACGGCAGGGAACACGTTCGCGCTCGATGGTGTTGGCACCACGACATGCAGCTTCGCGGCACCTGCGACCGCGCGCGTGCTGTCGACCAGCGACGCCTCGCCGATCGCCTGGATCCCGCTGACGCCACCGGGCCCAGGCAACTCGACGGTCGCGATCGCGATGACCAGTGGGGTGTTCGCCGTGCCCCCCGCCCCCTCGACCGGCCCACTGGGCGTGGCGCCGCCACTCTATCTGGCCGATCGCCCGCTGCGCTCGGTCGTCGTCACGGACCTCGACCGGGACGGCGATGTCGACATCATCGCGAATGCGTCGACGATCACCGGTGATCTCGTCGAGGACATCGACGTGCTGTACCGCATCAGCGGAGGCTTCATTCGCTACCGCTTCGACACCGACGGTCCCGTCGACCTGCTCACGATCGGAGACTACGACGGCAACAGCTATCAGGACGTCGGGTACGTGCAGACCCGCGTGCTCGCGGGTGCCGCCCGCAACGAGCTGGTGATCGCATACGGCACGCCCGATCAGCTGCTGGCCGGCACGACCACCGGAACCTACGGTCGGATCATCTCGTTACTCGCGCAGGACGTGCCTGATTCCAGTGACCTGTTCGGGGTCGTCGACGATCTCGTCGTGCTGTTCAGCGACGCCGAAGGCACCAAGATCACGATCATGCACGGCAGCCCGCAGCGGACGCTGCTCGGCTTCCTCGATCCGCGCGTCGCGCCAATCCCGTCGGTGTTCCGCGCCGTCGTCGCCGGTAACTTCAACGATGACGTCGGCGCGCCGGGGCTCGACATCCTCGCGATCGAGGACGGCGACGGTAGCCCCGCACCGCGGGTGTGGCGGACCAACGGCCCGAACGGCAGCGAGGTCGAGGGGTCGGAGCCGCTCACCGTCAGCATGCTCGCGGACTGCAGGCCCAGCGCGAACCAGAACGGGTTCTGCATCGATGGCGCGCGCTACGTATCCTGGCCGGCGTCGGAAAACCACGATCGGGTGATCGCGTTCGGTCAGAACTCGGCAAAAGACGCTCAAGTCATCACGTTCGACCCGCACGGTGGCAGCGTCAACGTCATGGCGACGACGTGGCCTTCGCAGGCCGAGATTCCCAAGACGACGAAGTTCCGCAGTGTCGACGTGCTGACGGTCGATGGCCAGCCGATCCTCGCGATCTCGTTGGTTCCGACGATGGGCGAGCCGTTTCGCCTTGTCCTGTGCGCGGTCGACCGGCAGACCGCGATGCCGACGGGCTGCTACGACCTCGGCGCGCGGCTCTCGCTGACCCAGCTCGGCAAGACCGAGTGCACCGCGGCGACCACGGCACGGGTGCGTCGGGTCGACCGCTTCGACACCTCGCCCTCGTTCGCGAGCGATCTGCTCGCGCTCTGTACGAGTATGAGCGGCACGCGTGTCTTCGTGGTCGATGTCCAGGACGGCGAGCTGCGGGGCCTGAAGGTGCTGCTCTCGACCGAGAATGCCCGCGAGCTGCGAAGCGGTGATATCGACGGCAACGGCCTCGATGATCTGATCACCGTCGACCGCGACAACGGCATCGCCACCGTTCGCGTCTACCAGCAGTGCTCGTCGCGCGACCTCGGCTGCTCGCGCGACTCGGACGAGGACATCGTGGAGGGTATGCGATGAGCCGCGTGATCCTGATGATCGCGATCGCGCTGCTCGGCGCGCTCGCGGCGCCGGCGGCAGCACAGGATGCGGCGACGCGGAGCGCGGCCGAGAAGCACTTCCGGATCGGCGAGAAGGCCTACAAGGCGCAGAGCTTCGCGGCGGCCGCGGAGCACTTCGAGGAGGCGCTGAAGATCCTGCCGCTCCCCGAGATCGCGTTCTCGGCGGCGCAGGCCTATCGCCGGCAGTTTCGCGTCGACCGCCGCCTCGAGCTCGCGAAGCGTGCGGTCGAGCTCTACCAGCTGTATCTCGACAACGTGAAGTCCGGAGCCCGCGTCGGAGATGCGGTCGACAGCCTGGAGAACATGGAGCGCGAGGTCGAGAAGCTGACCGCGGCAGGCGCGAAGATGGTCACGGTTTCCGCCGTCGAGCGCACGACGATCGTCATCAACCCCGAGCTCGGCTCCGAGGCGAAGACTGGCGAGACCATGCGCGAGATCGCCGACCTGCCCGAGGAGAACGCCGTGAAGATCATCACGCTCCTCGACGGCAAGCCGGTGCCGGCCTTCGAGCGGATCGACGTCACGCCCGGGCCCCACAAGATCCACGTCGAGGCCGAGGGCTACCTGCCCGCGGATATCTCCCAGCGCGTCGTGGCCGGCGACAAGGCGACGGCGAACATCACGCTTTTGCCGCGGCCCGCGAAGGTCACGGTCCGCACCGCTCGGGGCGCGCGGATCAGCATCGATGGCCGGCCGCGCGCCACCGGGCCGGTCGCCGAGCTCGAGCTGCCCGCTGGCCGCCACGTCGTCACCATCCTGCGCTCGGGTCGCGAACCCGTCGCCCGCGAGCTCAAGGTCAGCCGTGGCGAGATCCTCACGCTCCACGAGCCGCTCGAGAAGACCACGCGCCGCAAGATGGTGCCGTGGGTCGCCGGTGCCGCGGGCGTCTTCGCGTTGCTGACGGCAACGACCGTGCTCGGTGCGGTCGTCGAGGACGGCCGAGCTGCCGACAAGCAGGAGGCGTTCGAGAAGACCGGCGATCAGACCGCGAGTGACGCGACGGAGTACCGTGACCTCCGCGACCGCCGCGATCAGCTGGTGACTGGCGCCTGGGTCGTCGGCAGCGCGACCGTGCTGCTCGGATCGGCGGCCGCGGTCCTCTACTGGTTCGACTCACCGTCGGAGAGCGAGGTCCGCGTGACGCCTGCGGTGACCACCAGCGGCGCCGGGATCACGCTCGGCGGCCGCTTCTAAACCCAGGGATCGTTTGTGTTGACCCGCGTCGGCGTCTCGCGGACGGCCGCCACTACTACGTGATGGAGCACCTCGATGGCGAGCCGCTCGACGCGCGGATCGATCGCGCCGACAAGCTCGCGCTCGCCGAGGCGCTGCCGATCCTCCGCGGCGTCGCGCGCGCGCTCGATGCCGCCCACGGGAGCATCGTGCACCGCGACCTCAAGGCCGAGAACGTGTTCCTCGCGAGCGATCCCGATCGCAACATCTCGTGGGTCCTCGGCGGCGCGGCGCTCGCGGCCGGCACCGTCGGCGTGCTGCTCTATGTCTTCGACTCGCCGTCACCGGAGTCGGTGCGGATCGCCCCGCTCGCGACCACGACCTCCGCTGGCGTGTCCCTGGGCGGCCGATTCCAGGGATCACACTTCGGTGGTTGGCTGGCGAGCGGGCTGCGGCTATAAGTCCGCCGGTATGGGCCCGAAGGGTAAGAGATTGGCTGCGGTCGCCACGACACTCAGCTTCGACAAGTTCTGGACCTGGCTCGCGGGTCACGCGAACTGCATCCTGCGCGCCGGCACGCCCGAGGTCGTCCTGCTCGACCACGAGGACTTCCACTGGACGCTGATGACCGAGGACGAGCGCACCCACGTCGTCCAGCTCGCGCGCGCGAAGGATCTCGTCGGCGAGCTCCTCGTGTTCCCCGCCGAGATCGCCTACGTCCAGGTCGAGCCGACCGAGGCCGACGGCGAGTGGTTGTTCGAGTGCGTCGTCGAGAACGAGAAGGCTCGCGAGGTCGCCTATCACTTCGTGATGGCGCATGAATACGAGGACAGCGAGCATCGCCGCGAAGAGAAGTGGACGCACTGAGGGTCACACCCCGCGCGTGCTACGCTCCACGCCGGTCATGTTCACCGAGGGTGCCAGGGACTCCGCCGACGATCTGATCGGCGCGCTGGTCGACAATCGCTACAAGATTCTTGGCGCGATGGCGTCGGGATCGATGGGCGTCGTCTTCAAGGCGGAGCGCATCCCGGTCGGCAAGCTCGTCGCGATCAAGTTCCTTCACGCGTCGTTCGCGCAGGACGCCGAGTTCCTCGCGCGGTTCGAGCGCGAGACCCGGGTGATGTCGAAGCTCGCACACCCGAACTGCGTGTCGGTCGTCGACTTTGGCGTGTGGGAAGGCTCGCCGTACCTCGTGATGGAGTACGTCGCCGGGCAGACGCTGCGCTCGGTGCTCGACCTCGGGCCGCTGCAGCCCACGCGTGCGCTCAATATCGCCCGGCAGATCGCGGCCGGGCTCGCGCACGCGCACGCGCAGGAGATCGTCCATCGCGACGTCAAGCCGGCGAACATCATGATCAGCGAGGAGATCGGGACCGGCGAGCACGTCCGCATCCTCGATTTCGGGCTCGCCCGGCTGCGCGGCGCGGTCGGCCGTGACGCGACCCAGACCAATGTCGTCGTCGGCACGCCGAACTACATGGCACCCGAGCAGACCGTCGGCGGCGGCACGATCGACGCGCGCACCGACGTCTACGCGGTCGGCGTCGTGCTGTTCGAGATGATCGCGGGGGAGCGCCCGTTCCAGGCCGACGACACGCTCGCACTGCTCGGCATGCATCGCGCGGCACCGATCCCGAAGCTCGCGGATCGGGTCGAGCGCACGATCGTGTTGCCGGTTGGGCTCCAGGACGTCATCGAGACCGCGATGGCGAAGGATCCGGACGATCGCTACCAGAGCGCGATCGAGCTCGCCGCCGCGATCGACGGGATGGCCGGCGCGCGGGTCGCCCCAGACGGTGTGACCGTCTCGCCATCGGCGCGGCGCTCCGATATCCACCGGATCGAGTCGACGATCGTCGACGTCAACGCGCGCAACACCAGCGACAAGAGCAACAACAAGAGCGCAGCAGCCCGGCGGAGCGGTAGCCGCGCCGGGATCGTGCTCGCGCTGATGGTGCTCGCGGGCGGTGCCGGAGCAGCCTGGTACATCCAGCAGCGCGATGATCGCGGCGCCAGGCACGACGACGAGCCAGACCCTGCCGCAGGCATCAGCACGGCGAGCGGCGCTGATGTGCTCGCGACCGGGCCCGTGCCCGCGAGCGACGCCAGGCCGACCGACCCGTTGCCGACCGGGATCTGGAATGGCAGCGGGGCCGGGGTGGCGTCGAGCGACGCGGCGGTCGATGCGGCCGAGGTCGGTACCGGCAGCGCGGAGCCCGTCGGTCTCGGTAGTGCCGTCGATCCCAACGCGGGGAGCGGCAGCGCCGATCCGAACCAAAACGCGGTCGGCAGCGCTGGCGGCATCGGTTCGGGGGATGGTTCGGGCGAGGCCGGCCAGAGCGATGGCGAGATCGAGATGACGCTGGATCCGGTCGCCGCGACCAATCCGGCGCCCGAGGATCCGACGAAGCCCGAGGTCGACGACGAGGCCGAGGACGCGCCGAAGAGCACCGCGGACGTCGAGAAGCGCACGCCGGTCGCGCCCGCGAAGGCGACCACGATCCGCGAGGCCGTCAAGCTGATCCAGGAGGGCAAGCACGACCTCGCGCTCGCGAGCCTGCGCGCGATCTGGAAGAAGACACCGAACAGCGCGTACGTGCCGTTCCTCCTCGGCAACCTCTACTTCGATCAACGCTGGTGGTCGGTCGCGATGGATCACTACCGCGCCGCGATCACGAAGAACGCGGGCTACAAGCGCAACGCGACGCTCAACCGCAACATCATCCGCATGCTCGGTAGCATGCGCACGAACAAGCGCGCGCAGGTGTTCCTGCGGCGGACGATCGGCCGCGCGTCGGTGCCGTACCTCAGGCACGCCGCAGCGAACGAGAAGAACCCCCACGTCAAGAAGTGGGCGGCGTACATGGTGAAGCAGATCCGCTGAGGTTCTCAGTCGCAGATGCCGGCGGTGCAACTGCCACTCGCGCACGCGTTGTCGCAAGTCCCGCAGTGATCCGGGTTCGTCCGAGCATCGACGCACATGCCGTCACACGACAGCGTCGCGAGCGAGCAGACATCCGGGTTGAGACCATCGGGCGCGGTCGGGTTGTCGCTCGGTGGCGTCCGCGGCGAGTCCGGCGCGTCGGCGCGGTCGCCGCGTGCGGGCGTCATCGGGCCGGCGTTCGTCGGATCACCGACGCAGACACCGTCGACGAGCGAGTAACCGGCCTCGCATGGATCGCTGACGAGCGAATCGAGACAACCGCCGGCGAAGATAGGCGCGAGGAGCGCAGCGGTCACGAGCAAGCTGATGCGAATCACGGCGTACCTCCGGTGGTCGATGCGTTGGTCGATGCGTTGACCTGGCGGTCGATGACGAACTCGACACGCCGGTTGCGCTGGTGAGCGGACTCCGACGAGCCGGAGTCGCGCGGTCGCGCGCGGCCATGCCCGATCGCCTCGACGCGGTCGGCGCTGGCGCCGCCCTCGAGCAGCACTGCACGCACGCGGTCGGCGCGGAGCTGGCTGAGCCCGAGGTTGTAGGCGTCGCCGCCGCGGACGTCGGCGTGGCCCTCGATCGTGATCCGCTTCCACTCGGGATGCGCCGCCCACAGCTCGGCGATCGCGCGGACGATGACCTTGCCCTGCGTGCGGACCCGCGCGCGATCGAGGTCGAACAGCACGCGCTCGTCGAGGATGATCCGGTCATCGATGATCGTGATCATGTCGGCAAGCGGGCAGCCGTCGAGGACGCGCGCGCAGCTCGCCTCGTGCTCGATCACGGTGTCAACATCGCGTTCGATCGAGATGTGCTCGCGCGGGATCTCGATCGCTGCAGGCGCGATCGTCGCGATCGAGCGGGGCAGGGTGCGTCGGCGATCGCGGCCGAACTTGACGTCGATGCCGACGACCAGCAGATCCGCACTGCCCAGGGTGTCCATCGAGTCGTGGCTGACGACGCGGACGATCCGGGCGCTGGGGCCGATGTCGAGGCTATCCATCGGGTAGCTCCAGCCGACACCGAGCTCGAGGGCCGGGACAAGGTCCTTGCCGGTGAGGCCACCACCCGCGGCCGCCTCGATCCAGGCGCCGCCGCGATGGACGCGCAGCGCGAGGCTCGCGGTGGTCAGCCCGCCAAGTCCGGGATCTTGCAGGTGCTCGCCCGGCGCCGGGCCGTTGCGGAGGAGACCCATGCGGAGCCGGACGCCGGTCGCGAGCCAGCCGTTATCGGCGTAGAGGCCGACCGCAGGCATCACGCCAGGCCGGAACACGCCCTGCTGGGCATCCGAGACGGCCATTGCCGCCGGGGTCTCGGCAACCAGCCAGCCATCGGCACGGGCCGCCGGTGCGGCCATCGCGGCGACGGCTGTCAGAACAACTGCGAGCGGGACCGCGGGAACTGACCTCATCAACACTGGTAGTCGACCGAACTCCTCGACTCTGAAGGTGTGGGCGAGGTATCCAACGCCCCCACGGGTTGGCCTTGACATGACGTCGCCGATCCATAAGATTCGCGCTCCGTTACGCCCGCCCAGGATTGCCAGATGCCGACTATCAATCAGCTCGTTCGCAAGGGTCGCGAGAAGATTCGCACGAAGAGTGCGTCTCCTGCCCTCAAGCAGTGCCCGCAGAAGCGTGGCGTTTGCACCCGCGTCTACACGACCACGCCAAAGAAGCCGAACTCGGCGCTTCGCAAGGTCGCGCGTGTTCGACTGACGAACGCGATGGAAGTGACGTCGTACATCCCGGGCGAGGGCCATAACCTGCAGGAGCACTCGGTCGTCCTCATCCGCGGCGGTCGCGTCAAGGATCTGCCGGGCGTGCGCTATCACATCATCCGCGGCACGCTCGACACCACCGGTGTCCAGAACCGCAAGCAGTCGCGCAGCAAGTACGGCGCGAAGCGTCCCAAGTAAGCAGTCGCGGAGAAAATCAGATGCCTCGTAAAGGTGAAGTTTCCAAGCGTCAGGTCCTCCCCGACCCGAAGTACACCGACGCGCCTGTCGATCAGCGCCGCCGGCTGACCAAGTTCGTCAACGTCGTGATGCGCGATGGCAAGAAGGCCGTCGCCGAGGGAATCGTCTACAAGGCGTTCGACATGGTTGCCGAGCGTGCGAAGGACGACCCGTTGAAGGTGTGGGATCGCGCGCTGTCGAACGTTCGCCCGCGCGTCGAGGTCAAGAGCCGCCGCGTCGGTGGCTCGACGTACCAGGTGCCGGTCGATGTCCGCCCAGACCGGTCCTTGGCCCTCGGCATGCGCTGGCTCGTCGAGTACGCCCGCGACCGCAACGAGAAGACGATGATGGATCGCCTCGCCAACGAGATCGTCGATGCCGCGCAGAACCGCGGTAATGCCGTCAAGAAGCGCGAAGACGTCCACAAGATGGCCGACGCCAACAAGGCGTTCGCTCACTACCGCTGGTAACCGAGTCACCACGTAGCGTTCAGGAGGCGAAGCAGGATCGAAACGTACGCAGCGGGGCTCGGAAGGCACCAGGGAACGCCTGGTGAACCATCGAGCTCGTAGGACCGACCGCTGACGGCACAGGCCGCCAGACCTCGCTCCGACGATTCAGCTCCCTTCAGAGGGGCACCCGCGGCACTCGTTCCTTCTTCGGAACCCGCCGTGACCGCCAAGGCCCGCCAGGTGTCGATCGCCAGGACCCGCAACATCGGGATCATGGCCCACGTCGACGCCGGCAAGACGACGACGACCGAGCGCATCCTGTTCTACTCGGGTGCGACGAGCCGGATCGGCGAGGTCGACGAAGGCTCGACGGTCACCGACTGGATGCAGCAGGAGCAGGAGCGCGGGATCTCGATCACCGCGGCTGCGACGACGCTCGGCTGGAAGGGCTACGTCGTCAACCTGATCGACACCCCGGGCCACGTCGACTTCACGATGGAGGTCGAGCGATCGCTACGCGTCCTCGACGGTGCGGTCGCCGTGTTCTCTGCCGTCGAGGGCGTCGAACCGCAGAGCGAGACGGTGTGGCGCCAGGCCGATCGCTACGACGTGCCGCGCCTCGCCTTCATCAACAAGTGTGATCGCGAAGGCGCCGAGCCCGAGCGCGTGATCGCGGAGATCAAGAGCCGGCTCGGCGCGAACCCGATCGCGATCCAGGCCCCGCTGTTCGCGCCGCGGGCGTCCGCCGCGGGACCTCTCGTCGACGCGGCGCGCGCATCCGGCGCCACCTTCGAGGGCGTGATCGATCTGGTGACAATGCGCGCGCGCACCTGGGACGCGGCGAGCTTTGGCACCAAGTTCACCGACGGCCCGATCCCGCACTCGCACGTGCCGATCGCCAGCCGCGCGCGGGAGATCATGATCGAGGCGATCGCCGAGCTAGACGACGAGCTGATGTCGGCGTGGGTCGCCGGCCGCGAGCTGTCGGGCGACGCGATCCGCGCCGCGCTCCGCCGGGTCACGCTATCGGGCCGTGGCGTCCCCACGCTCGTCGGTGCGGCGTTCAAGAACCAGGGCATCCACAACCTGCTCGACGCCGTCCTCGACTACCTGCCGTCCCCCGAGGACGTCGGTCAGGTCCGTGGCCGCGACCCGCAAGATCCCGACCTCGGCCCGACGAGCGTGCCGACGGTCGTCCGCCAGATCGGCGACGATCAGCCGCTCGCCGCGCTCGCCTTCAAGGTGCAGAACGACGGCCAGGGCGGCCAGCTCACGTTCCTCCGCGTCTACGCCGGTTGCCTCACCGTCGGTGACACCGTGCTCAACGCGACCAAGGGTCACCTCGAGCACGTCGGCCGGCTCGTGCGAATGTTCGCGAACCACCGCGAGGACATCCGGACGATCGAGGCCGGCATGATCGGCGCGCTGCTGTCGTCGGCGTCGGGCGGCGCGAGCAAGACCCCGGTCGCGACCGGCGACACGCTCTGCGATCCGCGCGAGCCGATCCTGCTCGACCCGATCATCGTCCCGAACCCGGTGATGGGGATCGCGATCGAGCCCGAGACGGAGGCCGAGCACGCCAAGCTCGCGTTCGCGCTCGAGCGTCTCGCGATCGAGGACCCGTCGTTTCACGTCCGCACCGATGCCGACTCCGGCCAGATCGTGATCTCCGGGATGGGCGAGCTTCACCTCGAGATCGTCGTCGACCGCGTGCTCCGCGAGTTCGGCGTCCGCGCCCGCGTTGGCAACCCGCAGGTCGCCTACCGCGAGACCGTGACCCGGCGCGAGGAGGGCGAGCACAAGTTCGTCCGCGTCGTCGGCAGCTCCGGAGGCTCGCGCGGCGAGTACGGGCACGTCCGGCTCGTCGTCGAGCCGACCGACCGCGGTGGCGGCTACGTCTACGAGAACCGCGCACCCGCGACCGAAATCCCCGGAGAGCATGCACCCGCCGTCGAGGCCGGTGTCACCGAGGCCGTCGAGCGTGGCGTGTTGAGTGGCCACCCCATGATCGACCTCCGTGTCCAGGTCGTCGGGGGGAGCTATCACCCCGTGGATTCGAACAATTATGCGTTCAAGGTCGCCGGCTCGAAGGCCTTTGTCGCGGCCGCCAGCAGCGCGTCGCCGACCATGCTCGAGCCCGTGATGTCCCTCGAGGTCACGACCCCCGACCAGTACGTCGGTGACGTGCTGGGCGATTTGCATGCCAGACGGGGAAAAGTCGCTGGAATTACCGCCCGTCCTGGTGTACAGACCCTCGCCTGTTTCGTCCCCATGGCCTCGATGTTCGGCTACTCGACCGACCTCCGGTCCCGAACCCGCGGTCGCGCTACTTACTCGATGGAATTCGACCACTACGCCGAAGTGCCTGTTCAAGTCCGAGACGATGTGATGTCTCGCCGAGCCCGCGCCTCGATCTGACGACCTGACGATCCCCCAGCTCTCAACTCCAGCGACCAGCCAGCCCTCCTAGGAGAACGATCCGTGTCGAAAGAAAAGTTCGTCCGCAACAAGCCCCACGTCAACATCGGGACCATCGGTCACGTCGATCACGGCAAGACGACGTTGACCGCTGCGATCACGAAGGTCCAGTCGACGAAGGGCTTCGCGAAGTTCACGG
>JACCTC010000067.1 GCA_013812655.1 Deltaproteobacteria bacterium
GCGAGCTCGAGGGCATCGTCACCGGCGTGTGGGGCGTGATCGGCAGCAAGGTCGACGACGCGATCGGCAAGCTCCCGATGCCGGCCGTCGCCGGGATCCAGCTCGGCGCGCCGACCGTGCAGGGCGACGCCGGCTACGTCGTGCTCGACGTCGGCACGCCGTGACCCGGGTTTTCGGGCTATGCCTACCGGGTGGTAATCGCGACGCCTCCGAGCCTGCGCGCTGCCCTCGACGCCACGCTCGCGGGCCTCGCGGATCGCGCGCGCGAGCCGGGCAGCGGCAGCAGCGTGTGCGGCGCGATCTCGGACGTCTACGATCACGCGCTCGCCGAGCGGTTCCTCACAGCCGCAGGTGGCGGCAGCTTCGCGCTGGTCGCGACCGGCGGCTGGGCACGCCGCGAGCTCGCGCCGTACTCGGACATCGACTTCATCGTCCTCCACGACCGCGAGGAGGCCGCCGCGAAGCTGGTCTGCGACAAGCTGCTCTATCCGTTGTGGGACGAGAAGCTCGCGATCGGCCACTCGCTCCGCGAGCCTCGCGCGGCCGCCCGGCTCGCCAAGGATGACCTCGCCACCGCGACCGCGCTGCTCGACGCGCGTCACATCGCGGGCGATCGCAAGCTGACGACCGAGCTCGTCCGCGCGACGCTCGGAGCGCTCGCGCCCGGCGGCAACCCGAACGATCTGATCTCCGCGCTCGCGGCCGAGAAGAAGGCGCGCCACGATCGGTTCGGCGCGTCGCTCTACCTGCTCGAGCCAAACCTCAAGCAGGGCATCGGCGCGCTGCGCGATCTCGCGACCGCGCTGTGGGCGGCCGCGGTCCGCTGGCACGCGCCGCGGCCGGGCGAGGATCCCGAGGGCGCCGAGGCGCTGATCGCGAACCTCGTGACGATGGGGCACCTGACGCGTCGCCAGGCGACGGTGCTGACGAGCGCGCGCGACTTCCTGCTGCGGATCCGCGCGCTCGTCCAGCTCACGGTGAAGCGCCGCTTCGATCAGCTGACGTTCGAGATCCAGGAGTCGATCGCGCCGCGCCTCGCGCCGTTCCTCCGGTTCGGCGACGAGCGTCACCATGAAGGTGACGTCCGGCCCGCCGTGGCGCCCGCGGTCGAGGCGCTGATGCAGCAGTATTACGTCAACGCGAACGGCGTCGTGCAGGTCGCCGACCGGCTGCTCGAGTCGGCCCGCGTGCCGGCGCGGCGGCGCCCGCGGATCGCGCAGATCGACGCGAGCTTCATCACGTTCAACGGCGAGCTCGCGATCAAGGATCCGCGGCTGTTCGTCGAGCGGCCGAGCGAGATGGTGCGGCTGTTCCGGGTCGCGGTCGCCGAGAAGCTGCCGGTCTACGGCCACACCCGCGAGCTCGCGGCCGAGACGATCGCCAAGGATCCGGCGCCGCTCGCCGCCGATCCGCTCGCCGCGCGGCTGTTGCTCGACGCGCTCGTCGATCTGCGCGATGCCGAGCAGCCGTCGGCGTTCGAGGTCATGCACCAGCTCGGCATCCTCAACGCGCTGATGCCGGAGTGGGCGCCGTGCACGGCGCGCGTGCAGCACGACCTCTATCACACGTACACGGTCGACCAGCACCAGCTCTACACGCTCGCGATGCAGAAGCGGATCGCACGCGGCGAGCTCGCGACCGCGCATCCGCTCGCGACCGAGCTGTGGCGCGAGATCCAGCGCCCGGCGCCGCTGCTCCTCGGCACGCTGCTCCACGACGTCGGCAAGCCGCTCGGCAAGGGCCACGCCGAGAAGGGCGCGGTCGTCACCCGCGCGATCGCGCTGCGGCTCGGGATGTCGGTCGACGATGCCGAGCTCGCCGAGTTCCTCGTCCGCCAGCACCTGACGATGTCGCATCTCTCGCAGCGTCGCGATCTCTCGGATCCCGAGGTGATCGAGCGGTTCGCCGACAAGGTGGTTGGCACCGACGAGCGCCTCGTGCACCTCTATCTGCTGACGCTCTGCGATACCGCGATGACCGCGCCCGAGAACCTGTCGGCGTGGAAGGACGGCCTGCTCCGCGACCTGATCGTGCGGACGCGCGCGTACTTCCGCGGCGGCACGAGCACCGAGCAGCACGCGCAGGATCTCGAGCTGACACAGACCCGCGACAAGGTCCGTCACCTCGCCGGCGCGTTCGACGATCCCGCGCTCGGCCGCATCGTCGACGGCATCGATCCGCGGCTGTTCACGCAGCTCACACCGCGGCAGATCGCGCGCAACGTCAAGCTCGCCGCGGTCGCGCGTGCCGCGTCGCCGCAGGTCGCGCTCGAGGTCCACTGCTTCCCGCTGAAGGGCCACAGCGAGATCGCGATCGTCGCGCCGGATGCGCCGGGCGCGCTCGCCGCGATCGCCGGGGCGCTGACCGCGAGCCGGGTCGACGTGCTCGGCGCGGTGCTCGGCCACGTCGATCTCGACGAGCGGCTGGTCACCGACGTGTTCTACGTCCGCGATCTCAAGGGTGCTGCGATCGCCGACGACGATCCGCGGTGGGATCGACTGACCGAGGATCTGCGGGCGCTGTTCGCCGGCAACGCACCCGATCCGGGTGCCGTCGCGACGTTGATCGCGCGCCGGCGGCCGCGCTCGACGATGCCAAAGCGAGTGACGCCGGGCGTACCGACCGAGATCCGGCTGCACGACGAGTCCGCGCAGGCGACGATCGTCGAGGTCTCGACGCGCGATCGGGTCGGCGTCCTCTACGCGATCACCCAGACGCTCGCCGATCTCGGGCTCGACATCTCGCTCGCCAAGGTCGCCACCGAGGGCGAGAAGGTCGCCGACGTGTTCTACGTCACCCGCGGCGGCGCGCGGATCACCGACGAGCAGGAGCGCACCCGGCTGATCGCGCGGCTGCGCAGTGCGGTCGAGGCACCCGGCTTGACCGGGTCGTGAGCGCCCGATGAACGAACGATGAACGAACGATGAACGAACGATGAGCGTGATCGACCTGCCACCCGGGATCGGCCTCGTCGGCACGCCGCTCGGCGTGTTCGAGGCGCCGCGCGGCTCGGTGCGGCTGTCGACGATCGCGCTGGTGTCCGCGATCGTGCTCGGCGCGATCACCTGGTACCTCGTGTCACGCCACCCGTGGCGGCGCGGCTCGGCGACCTTGTTCGCGCTGCCGATCGCGTACGCGCTGCTCGCCGGTGTCGGCTTCGCGATCCGGCGCGCGCGGGTCGCGGTGACGCGCGATGGCGTGCGCTGGGGCTGGATCGCGTTCGGCTTTCACCAGTCCGCGTCGAAGATCGTCCGCGCGCACATCTATCGCGACGGCATCGCGCTCGAGGCGAAGCAGGGCTCGCAATGGTTCCTCGCCGCGCGCGACTGGGATCGGTTCGATGCGCTGGTCCGCCAGGTCCGCCGCTCCGAGCTGCCGATCGCCGAGCATGCCGGCAAGGCACCGCTGCGCCAGCGCCTCCAGAGCTACGGTCGCTTCCTCGACCTCCTGCTGATCTTCGCGATCGTGGGCTCGTTCGCGACGGTGCTGTGGGCGTCGTGACACGTCGCCGCTGGACGTACATGGCCCCGCACGACTCCCTGCCAGCGCGCTGGTGAGCGCTCGCGAACCTCGCATACACTGAGGGCGGGGGCGTGCGTTGACCAAGACCAAGGCGCTGTGCGTGGCCACGCGCTGCGCGACGACGGAGCAATTCGTCGCGACATTTCATCGGTTCTGCGACGAGAAGTCGTTCTTCGTCGCGACGCTGAACTCGCGCCCGGTCGGCCTCGAGACGCCGTTCGCCATCCAGCTCGCCGACCGCACCCCGGTGCTGCGCGGACTCTGCGTCGTGCTCGCCGCGTGGACGACGCCCGACAATGTCTACAAGCGCCCCGGCATCCGGCTCGGGATCAAGCGGCTGACCCCCGAGAGCGAGCTCGTGTTCGAGATGCTGCAGGAAGCGCGCGCCGCAGGGCCGGGCGACGCCACCGTCGCCGAAGCCGACGCGGCGGTGTCCGAGACACCCGTGCCGATCGCGTTGCCCGCGATCCCGACCGCACCGAAGCCGGCGCCGTTGCCGCGCCGCGTGCCGGCGGTCCCGAGCCGGACGATCTCGGTCCCCGCGAAGGCGACGCCCGTCGAGGTCCCGATCGTGTCGATCGACACTCCGGCGGCGCCGCCGGCGCCCGAGCGTACGCCGGGCGGAGACCTCGTGCTGCCGGCGAATCCGCTGATGAACCTGTCGGACGAGTCCCTCGAGGGCTTCGTCGACTGCACGCTCTACGAGGAGACCGCGACGTTCTTCCGCGCCCCGGAAGATGGCGAGGACGATGACGACGTCGCGCCGCCGCCGGTCCCCGCGAGTGGCACCGTTCCCGGCGACGACGTGCCACTGTTCCAGCCAGCTTCGTTGATCGGCGAGGGCGTCGTGGTTCCCGAGCCGGTCGGCGCGGCACCCGAGCTTGCAGCGCCCGTCGCATCGCCCGTTGCAGCGCCCGTTGTAGCGCCACCACCCGCGCCGAGCGCGGTGATCGCACCGACTCTCCTCGCCACGTTGCCGCCGCTGCACGCTCCACCGCCATTGGGGATCTCGACACCGATCCCCGCGACGCCTCCGCCAATGCCGGCGGTCGCGTCATCGGCCGCGCCATCGGCTGCGCCA
>JACCTC010000068.1 GCA_013812655.1 Deltaproteobacteria bacterium
TCCTTCCGTCGAAGAGTCTTGGTAAACCCTCGATGGCACGGCTCTGCCCCACCTTTCAAGCCACGCGCCGCCCTACGCCGCGTTCCGGATCTCCTCGACGGTGCTCAGGATGAGATCCACACCCGCGATAACGGCTGCGAGACCTATCTCCACACACAAGGGAGATTCCGTGCAGAGTTCTTACAAATCTATTGGAACGCTTGTCTTCGCCACAATTGCGGCGATTCCCTACAATGCTGACGCTGGGCCTCGGGCCCACTACTCTTCAGCGAACGTTTGCAGGCACGTGGTTCAGGGAGCGGAATCAGTTCTAGAGTACGGAAATACAGGCATAAGAAACAACGATACCAATGCCCAAACCGTTGTTTGCCCACTCTCGTGGAGCGGAACCCAAAGCGACCTGACCGGTGCATTCGTTTATATTTGGTACCGTGATCGCAGCAGTAGCTCGAGCATCGGATCCATTTCCTGTTCGCTCTTCGGTATCGAGAAAGCCGCCAACACGATTACACTAGACACGAAACATTCGTGCAGCTCGTTATTTGGTTGCACCACAGCGGCCCCGACCTACCTCTCGCCCACAGCCACCGTTACGCTTCTTGGCCTGAATCAACCATTGACTCCGACCTTTACGAAGTTGATCGCGCGCTGTACTCTTTCGCCCGGTTCTACGCTTATTGAGCTGATGTTATACACACCAACTGATAATGGTGTTTAGTGCGAAACATCAGGGACGGCATCACCATGCAAAGTTGACGCGTCCTAGCCCTACCTTCGCTTGATGTCGCGGCTTGTGAGTCATGAGTCCGACGAGGAAGTGGTCGTTTTCTTGCGCAAACGCATAGCTGAAGAAAGTGCAGGGAGCCAACGGTCGAGTTCGAAGGCGTTCACGGCTCGTCGCTGCAACGTATCGAGCTCTGGTGCAAGGTGAACGGTGGGACGTCGCCCCATGCCGGTCCTCGACGTCCGAACCATCGTCGCCTCGATTGCTCCGAGGCTCTCCATCATTTCGCGTGCGGACACCTTGGCGTCGAGCGCCAAGCGCACGAGGCTCACGAGCATGAGGCCGATCACCGACGCGAACGTGTGCAAGCGCAGCGAGGCGTCCGCCCACTGAAACGATGGCCCCCATGGCACAACGCCGCCGCCCTTCGCACGACGGAACAACTCCTCGACATTCCACTGTCCCCGAAAGGCGGTCACGATGCGTTCGCTGCTCCAGGAGTGCTGATCGGTACACAGGACACGTCGGCCAAGTCGATTGCGTTCAAGTTCCCGGCGCTGTTCGACGTCGATCCGCCACGTGAATGTCGGCTCAGCCTCGGTCCCGGCGATCTCCGTCACGACGAAGGTGGCGAGGTGCTCACGCCGGAGTGCCTTCTCGACGCGGTGCTCGAGGGAGCTCCGCGAAATCTTCTTGCCCTCGACGTGGCGTTCCAGCTTGCCAAGTTCTCGCTGCGCCTTCGTGAGTGCCACGGCGATCCCGCGCTTCTGACCCTCGAGCAACGTCTTGCTCTCGACGACGAGCAGCGTGCGATCGAGTTCCCCTACTTTCGTGTTGAGTCGGGCGACCCGTACTTCGCTGAGCGTTCCGGAGAGCGCGCGCATCGACCCACGCTTGGCTGCGAATGCGAGCGCCTCCGTCGCAGCACGATGGCTCATCGGGAGCGAGATCAAACTGTAGTAGCCGACGACGTCGAGCGTGAGCTCCAGTTGTTCACTCCAGAAGCCACCGTCGCGAACAAGCGTGCGCTGAGCGGGTCGCTTTCGACCCTCGCCTTGATCGAGCGCATCGTGAAGATGCCCAAGAGTTTCAAGGCAAGCATCGAGAACCCCTTGATCCGAACCGTTGCCTGGGTATGTGTGGTGGAGCAACGGCACGTGGCCGGTCTCGCTCACGAGCAACCCGAGTCCCACGACGCGCAAGTCGCTGCGTTTGCTCTTCGCGTGTCCTCGCTGCGCCAGATCGCTCGTCGTGGTCGTCGCGATGTGCGTATCGAAATTGGTCGTATCGAACGCGAGCACGTCCGTCGACAACTTGAAATCCTTCACCGCCGCACGCGCGATCTCGATCTGCGCGGCGTCGAGTTGTGCCGCCGTCACACCCTCGGCGAGTCGATGAAATGCCTGCCCGCTGAACGCATGGGCCGGCAGGCACGAGATTCGCGCCAAGGATCCGTCGAGAAACTCCGGCAAATCCCGCTTGGGTCCAGGTGCCGTCGCGCGTTGAATCGCAACAGCGAGCACCATCTCGCCGATCGAGGCGCCAGTCTTGCTCGAGCCTCCGCACGCACGGTTGATGACTCCAACGAGGTCGAGCTTCTCTGCGACCCATGCGAGTGCTCCAACGTCGCCGACGCGCTTGGTCCCGACGGTGAACGTCACACCAAGATCAGCTTCCCCGGCGGGCTCCACCGGACCGAGCGTAACCTGACGAGAGACCGACCGCTTTCGCGTGGAATCCCAGACAGACTGGGCCGCTACGCGATAGCGGCGACCGTCAACCTCGCGCTCAAAGATGTGCACTTCTTACATGTATCCGGACGGCCGGCCTTTGGCGATCGTTCTTCGTCGAAAACGATCATGAACAAAGCGACCGTAGAACCACCTTCTGCGAAGGTAGGGCTAG
>JACCTC010000082.1 GCA_013812655.1 Deltaproteobacteria bacterium
GCCCACGGCACCCATGTCCACGCCGAGAGCGCGCGCTTCAACACGCTCGTCCGCCAGCCCACCCGCGATGCCGCGGCTGCCGCGCGCGAGCTGCTCGCGGCCGAGCTCCCGCCAGCTGACGCCGAGGGCATGCCCCGTCCGCTCCCACGCGCCGCCGAGGCTCGTCGATCGCAAACGCGGCTCGGCACGAAGCGTCGCGGCATGCGGTAAGCTCGAGCGTCTCCGGGTGAGGACGAGCGAGCCTTCCGTCCGCGATGCAACGTCGCGGCTGATCTCGACCGACCATGAAGAACGTATGCGCACGCGGCCTCGCTCACGGCTCCAACAGGACGCTTGCGCATGTCATGCCGAGCAAGTCGCACCCTCACCCGGAGACCCTCGCCGTCACCTTGTTTTGCGCTGCCGGTCGCTTGCGAGCGCCGTGTCGCTCGACGATCCTGACGCTGACCTCGGGGTGGTCAGAGCTAGCTTTCCGTCCGTGGCGTCACGCCGCGGCTGATCTCGACCGCACATGAAGAACGTTGTTCCTCCGAGCCCGCCTGCTGCTCCTTCGGCTTGGAGGATCTAACTGCAGAGCAAGTGGCTTCCACCCCGAGGCCCTCTACCCAAGGCACCGTGCAAACTCTCGTCGAGCTACTCCTCGAGCTGAAGACTCTCGCTGCCGAGCCCGACGGGCCAGGCAAGCTCGAGCGCATCAACGCGATGTTCGCCAACCCGCGCGCACCCGCGGAGCTCCAGGTCGGCCGCCACTACGTCTCGCGCCTGCTCGTGCCCGGCGTCGCTGCCCAGCTCGCGAGCCTCGATCCCGCGCATCGCCACATCGCGATCACGACCGCGCGACTCGTGTTCCCGCGCGCGACCGCGGCGCGCTTCCTGCGGCGGCTCGTCAAGGATCCCGATCTCACGGTTCGTGTCGCGGCGCGGCGTGCCGTCAGCAAGCTCGGGCTCCATGACGTCGCCCCGCCCGACGTGCGCTACCAGATCACCAGCGACTCGGCGATCGGCGGCCACAACCCGACCGGCTGGGCGTTCGGCATCTTCCCGACCGACGACGGGCCACGCCGCAAGCCGAAGCCGGCGACCCGGGCCACGGCGCTCGCGCAGCATGGCCTGCCCGCGCTCGCGACCCGCGCCGACGTCGCGGCGCTCGTCGGTGTCGATCCGCAGGGCCTCGCGAAGCTGATGCGGCCCGGCGTCGGTCCTGGCTCGGGCTACGTCGAGTTCGAGATCGCGAAGGCCAAGGGCGGCACCCGCCGGATCGCCGCGCCGCGTGGCCCCCTCCGCAAGGTGCAGCGCGTACTGCTCGATCGGATCCTCGCGAAGGTCCCGCTCCACGACGCCTGCCACGGCTTCGTTCCCGGACGCTCGACGGTGACAAACGCCGGCCCGCATCAGCGCGCCGCGATCGTCGTCAAGCTCGATCTCAAGGACTTCTTCCCGACGCTGCACTACCGGCGCGTCAAGGGGCTTTTTCAGCACCTCGGCTACAACGACGACGTCGCCGGCACGCTCGCCGGTCTGACGACCTACCGGCCGAAGCTCGAGAGCGGGCTCGTCGTGTGGCCGGGCATGTTGCCGCAAGGTGCGCCGACGTCGCCCGCGCTCGCGAACCTCGCGTGTCGCCGGCTCGATCACCGGCTCGAGCGGCTCGCCGCGAAGTACGGCGCCCGCTACACACGCTACGCGGACGACCTCACGTTCTCGTTCGCGACCATGCCCGAGGTGCGGATCGGTCGCTTTCTGTGGTGGGTCGATGGCATCTGCCAGCAGGAAGGCTTCACCGAGCGCGACGACAAGCGCCGGATCCTGCGCGCCAAGCACCAGCAGCGCGTGACCGGCCTCGTCGTCAACGAGCGCGTCAACATCCCGCGCGAGGATCGCCGGCGGTTTCGCGCGATCCTTCACAACTGCGCGAAGCACGGCGTCGCCTCGCAGACGCGCGAGCACGAGGACTTCCCGGCCTATCTCGCGGGCTACGCCGCGTACGTGCACATGGTGGATCCGGTACTCGGTCGACGTTACCTCGACGAGGTCGCACGCCTCCTCGCCCAGGAGCCGCGCCGTGGCTGACATGATGGCGATCGTCGCGAAGGCGGTCTTCGAGAAGACGGCGGGCAAGAGCCCGGCGCTCGGCACGCAGCTGCACATGGATCGCTACATCAGCGCGAACAAGAACCTCGCGCCGCTCGGCGACGGCGGCAAGCTCTACCTGGTTACCGTCCGGCCGCCGGACGAAGCGCTGTGGCTCGTCGCAATCCTCGACAACCCGACCCATGACGGCGCGGCCTGGGTCGCGTCGCCGTCGCCGACGCCACTGACCGACATCTCGGAGCTCCGCGGGCGGATCAAGTTCGAGTCCGGCGCCGGCATCACGATGAAGCCCGGCGCGCTCGGGATGTCGCTGCAGACGCCGCGCGCGCTGACCGCCGATGACGTCGCGCTACTCGACGCTGCGGCCGGCGGCTCGGCGCTCCCCGTCGCGAGCTCCGGTTCACCAGGCGACTCCGACACCAGGGCCGGGTTCCCCGCTGCGCCGCGCGCCGCGTCCGCGTTCGGCAGCGCCACCGGCGCGCGCCGCGGCAGCCTGCTCGGTGCCGTGCTCGAGGATCCCGCGAGCGACGTCGCGCGCCAGGTCTACGCCGACCAGCTGATCGCGAACAACGATCCACGCGGCGAGTACATCCTCGTCGAGATCGCACTCGCTGGCCCCCTCTCGATCCGCAAGCGCGAGCAGCTGGTCGCGCGCCGGCGCGAGCTCGTCGAGGCGCACGCCGCCACGTGGTGGCCCTACACGGCGTCCCACTGGCGATCGAGCCGCGGCTTCCTCGAGGCGGTCTCGGGCACACTCGAGCAGCTGCAGGCGATCGGCACCAAGCTCTTTGCCGCCGAACCGGTCACAGACGTCACCCTCCTCGATCTTGAAGGCGACGACATCGGCGACATGCTGAAGGCGAGCTGGTTCCCGAGGATTCGCCGGCTCGTGATCCGCGGCTCGCTCGGCGACGACGGCTTTGCGGCACTCTGCAAGTCGAAGCGCACCGCCGAGCTACGCGCCCTCAACGTCACCGCGACCGAGCTCGGCAGCGAGGCGCTCGCGATGCTGAAGGGCGGGCTGCCACACTGCACGAACCTCGTGCTCACCTCCAACGGCCTCGGAGACGAGGGGATCGAGGGCTTGCGCCGGTGGAAGCAGCTCCCCCGCGTCGAGACGCTCTATCTCTCGGGCTGCGAGCTATCGAGCGAGGGCCTCGAGGCGCTCCTCGCGGAACCACTGCCGAGGCTCGCGAAGCTGTGCCTCAGCAACAACGAGCTCGATGACTCGTGCGCCGACGTGATCGCCAGCAACGCCGCGAACCTCCCCGCGCTCGCGCACCTCGAGCTCAAGAACACCGGGCTCGGGATGGATGGCCTCGCCGTCCTCGCCGCCGCGCGGCTGCCGGCACTGCGTCGGCTCGATGTCCGCAAGAACGAGCTGTCCGCGCTCGAGCCCGCGGATCCCCGCGTGCGGCTCGGCTGAGTCAACGTGACGTCGCGCGACTGAGTCAGGAGCGTTCGGCGTCGATCGCGGCCGCGTCGACCTTGCGATCGGCGCGCAGCGACTCGTTGTCCCAGGCGGCGTCGCGCTCGACGTACACGGTCGGATCCTCGTGGCGCATCAGGCGCTCCGCCTCCTCCATCGCCATCCGCGCACGCGCGAAGTAGTCCTTCGTGCCCCAGTGCTTGCCGAGCTCCTCGAGCGTCTGCTCCTCGTGATCACGCCACCGCTTCGCGAGCCGGTGTGCGGTGTACGAGCGGAACCCGACCTTGATCAGCGCGGCGATGCCCGCCTCGTAGGCGGACCCGAAGGTCTCGCGGAACACCTGGGCACAACCGAGCTTGCGCAGCTCCCAGTAGTGCTGGCGATCGCGCGCTCGCGCGAGGATCGTGAGGTGCGGGAAGTGGTGGCGCACGTTCTCGACGATCTTCGTCGCCTCCTCCTTGTCGTCGACCGCGAGCACGAACAGCTTCGCGTGCTCGCAGCCAGCGGCGTGGAGCAGATCGACGCGCGACGCATCGCCGTAGTAGACCTTGACGCCGATCTTGCCGACGAGCTCGACCATCTCGGGATCGAGATCGAGGATCGTGAGCGGGATGCGGTTCGCGCGCAGGATGCGGCCGACCATCTGCCCGAACCGACCGTACCCGGCGATCACCACGGGGGTCTCGGCGTCGGTCGCGATCTCGTCGTGCGGCCGGGCCTCGCGACCCGGATCGGCGAGCCGCGGCAGGACGACCCGCTCGAGCACCACGAACAAGAGCGGCGTGATCCCCATCGACAGCGCGACGGCAGCGACGAGCGGCGCGGTGAACTCCGCGGTGAACACGCGCTCGGTCATGCCGAACTGCAGGAGCACGAACGCGAACTCGCCGATCTGCGCGAGCGAGAACGCGAGGAGCCACCGGCTCGGCCGGTCGAGGCCGAACACGCGGCCGAGCGACCACAGCACGACGAGCTTGCCGGTCATCGTCGCCAGCACCATGCCGCCGATCATCGCCGGCTCCGAGGCGATCAACCCGAAGTCGATCTGCGCGCCGATCGAGATGAAGAACAGTCCGAGCAAGAGGCCCTTGAACGGCTCGATGTCGGTCTCGAGCTCGTGGCGATACTCGCTGTCGGCAAGCACGACGCCGGCGAGGAAGGTCCCGAGCGCGGGTGACAGCCCGACCTGCTGCATCAGCAGCGCGATTCCGACGACGATGAGCAGCGCCGCGGCGGTGAACGACTCGCGCACCTTCACGGCGGCGAGGAACTGGAAGACCGGCCGCACGATGAACCGGCCGATCGCGATCACGCCGGCGACCGCGCCAAACAGCATGAGCCCGGTCTGCCAGCCCGGACGGCTGTCGCCCGCGGCGGCCGCGGCATCCGGCGACAGCACCGCCGGCACCATCGCGAGCAGCGGAAACACCGCGAGGATCGGGATCACGGCGATGTCCTGGAACAGCAGCACCGCGAAGCTCGCCTGACCACCCTGCGTCTTGAGCAGGCCGCGCTCGGCGAGCGTCGACAGCACGATCGCTGTCGACGAACACGCGAAGATCAAGCCGACGGCGAGCGCCGGCTTCCAGTGCACGCCGAGGGCGAGCGCCGCCGCGCCGACGACGACCGCGGTCCCGACGACCTGCGCACCGCCGAGGCCGAAGATCGGCTTGCGCATCTGCCAGAGCAGCGCGGGCCGCAGCTCGAGCCCGACGAGGAACAGCATCATGACGACGCCGAACTCGGCGAAGTGACCGACGCTGTGGTGCTCGTGGCCGACGAACCCGAGGACCCATGGCCCGATCAGCACGCCCGCGACCAGGTAGCCGAGGACCGCACCGAGGCCGAGCCGCTTGGCGACCGGCACGCAGATCACCGCCGCGAGCAGGTAGACGAAGGCCATCGCGAGGACGCTGTCGGTCATGCGACCTCCCGCGGCGCGAGCACCGCGTCGATCTCGTCGGCGAGGTTCTCGGCGCGCGCAGCCCGCTCGAGATCGATCTGGTCGTCGCGCAGCGCGGTCACGAGCCGACGATAGCCATCACGCGGGGTCACGATGTCGCTCTCGCCGGTGACCTTGAGCGCGGCGTGCACGACGTACGGTGCGAGGTAGCGCAGGCCACAGAGGTTCGCCGTCTGCTCCCACGGCGCGAGCAACTCGCGCACCGTGAACCGGTTGTAGCCCTCCTTGCGATAGGCCTGCGCGGGACCGCCGGTCGAGATCGCGTTGAGCGTCAGCTTGCCGCGCAGCTTCGTGCCGCCGGCCCCGTAGGCCCAGCCATGCTCGAGCACGAGGTCCTGCCACTCCTTGAGGATCGCCGGCACCGAGTACCAGTAGAACGGGTGCTGGAACACGATGACGTCGTGCTCGACGAGCAGCGCCTGCTCGCGCGCGATGTCGATGGACAGCGTCGGGTACGCCTCGTAGAGGTCGTGCACGGTGACCGACTCGAGATCGCTGATCGCGGAGAGCAGCCGCCGGTTGACCCGGGACCGCTCCAGCACCGGATGTGCGAGGAGCACGAGCACGCGCGGCATGGTCGCGAGTAACGGCCGCGCGACCGGCGGTGTCAACTGGCCGAAGGCGCAGGGGCGAGCGGTCTGCCCCCACGCACGTCCCTGCGATCGCGCCATGACCGTGGTTTGCCGGCGGGCCGACGTGCCCGATCGGCGTTCGCCGGATAGGCTTTGCCCGATGTCCCGTGGGCTGCTCGCCGCCACGCTCCTGGCGGCCACCGCGGGGACCGCGCGCGCCGACGACGCGGGGTCGGCGCCACCGGCCGCCGCACCGGTCACCACCGCGG
>JACCTC010000083.1 GCA_013812655.1 Deltaproteobacteria bacterium
CCTCAGAGCACGCTGCCTGCCGCCGTGCGCCGCGACAACCTGCACGGTGCGTTCGCGGTGCGCTCGCCTGCCGCGATCGCGGGGCGCGCCGTGGTGCTCGTCGATGACGTCGTGACCACCGGCTCGACGCTCGCCGCGGCAGCGCGGCCTCTCCTCGCGGCCGGTGCGACGCGGGTGATCGGCGTCGCGGTGGCGCGCGCTACTTCCGGTCCATGATGATCAGCTCGATCCGCTCGTTGAGCGCAGCGGCGCCTCGCTGATCGGCCGGCACGAGCGGCTTGGAACCGCCGAACCCGCGGATGTCGATCCGGTCCGCGGCGATCCCCCACTGCACGAGCCAGTCGCGCACGGCCTCGGCGCGCTTCTCGGAAAGCGCCTGGTCTTTGCTGTCGTTGCCCGTCGGGTGAACGTGGCAGCTGACGCGGACGCGCACGATCTCGGGATGCGCTCGCAGCGTCGCGGCGATCTGGCCGAGCAGGTTGAAGCTCGCCTTCGCAAGCTTCGCGCCCTGGAACTGCAGGCCACCGAGCATCTCGAGGCGATCGGGGCTCAGCAGCACCAGCGACTCGCCCCGATCCGGGCAACCGTCATTGTCCTGTACGCCGTTGACGACCTCGGGCTCGAGCGGGCAGGCGTCCTGCGCGTCGGCGATCCCATCGCGATCGTTGTCGAGATCCGGGCAGCCATCGGCATCCTGGAAGCCGTCCTTGTCCTCGGCCTCGTTCGGGCACTTGTCGAATGCATCGAGCATGCCGTCCTTGTCGTTATCCTTCTCGGGACAGCCGTCGTCGTCCTGCCAGCCGTCCTTGTCCTCGGCCTCGAGGGGGCAACGATCGGAGGCGTCGGCGATGCCGTCGCGATCGTTGTCGAGATCCGGGCAGCCATCGGTGTCGTCGAACAGATCGACGTCCTCGGCCGCGTCGGGACACCGATCGACACGATCGAACAGCCCGTCACCGTCGGTGTCGACGTCGGGCTTCGGCGGCGGCGGCGCATGGATCGGCCGCAGCTTCTCGCTGCGCGGTGCAAACGTCAGCGCGAGGACGCCGCGCAGGGCAGGCGCACCGGCGGCGCTCGTCAGACCGCGGCCCGCGGCGAGCGAGACCGTGAAGCGATGGTCGGGTCGCCAGCGCAGACCGCCGAGCCACTCGATCGGCGACAGCGTCGTCATCGAGCCATCGACGCTCTCGCGGCCCGACGGGACGAGGTCGCCGAACACCTCACCGGTGACCCATAGCGGATCGGCCACGCGGATCGCGGTGCCGAGGCCCCACAGAAAGCCGCTCTTCTGCTCGAGGTTGCGATACGTGGTCGCCGCGCGGATCACGACGCCGGCATTCGCCGACAGCGTCACCCGGTTCGCGAAGGCGCCCGGCACGAGCGACGCGAGGCCGAGGACGCGGGACGTCGGATCGTCGACACCGGTCAGCTTGCCCTCGGTCGCGGTGGGCAGGGTCAGCTGGATGCTCGCGCCAAGCCGCAGCGCGCCGTTGCCGGAGAGGTCGCGGCGCCACAGCTGCGTCTTGCCGTGCACCGTCAGATCACCGGTCGCGGTGCCATTCGCCGGATCGGTCGTGTACTCCATGAACCGATCGCCGCGGGCCTCGCCGTTCTGCGAGTAGAACGGCATGTGCGCGCCGAGCTCGAAACTGCCGAGCACCGAGATCGCGCCGCCGAGCACGACGACCGAGCTGCTCGTGATCACGCCTTGCTGGCCGCCATCGCTCGTCAGGTGAAGCAGTGGATCGGTCGCGTACGAGAACACGGCGCCCACGGCCCAGTCCCCGTGCGAGCCGATTGCCGGCGACTGCAGCTGGAAGCCGTCGGTCGTCGTCGCCGGTGTCGGCGCGAACACCGTCAACAAGATGTTGTTGTCGGCGCGCGCCGCCACTGGCACCGCGAGCACGCCGAGCGCGGCGCCAAGCGCGACGATCGCAGCGCGCCGCCGGCGCAGCGCGACGACCGCGATCAGGATCAGCGCGCCGCCGCCGACGCCCTCACCGGTGTTGCACCCGCCACCGCCGCGCGCGTCGACGAACACCGCGATGCCGTGGATCTCGACCTCGGCCTGATGCTCGGTGTCCATGTCGAGGAACAGCCGCACGCGCGCGGTGAACTCGCCGGGCCGCTCGGGGCTGAACGTCACCGTGAACGTGCGCCGGCCATCGGGCTCGAGCAGGATGCCGTCGACGGTCTCCTCGATCATGAACGCGCCATCGCCACCGTCGATCTCGATCGTCTGGATGGTGAACGCGTGCTCACTGTCGAAGCTCTTCACGACGAGCGCTTCGGCCAGCGAGATCGAGCTCCCGACGTCGACGTAACCGACGTCGAAGCGGTTCGGGTTGAGCTGGACGTTGCGCCCGACGCCGTTGCCGGAGAGCACGACCTCGGTGATCTTCGTCGTCACCGGCGGGCCGTCGTCATCGTCGTCGTTGACGATCTGCAGGCGCGCGCTCGGCGCCGGGCCTGCCATCTTCGGTTCGAAGCGGACGCGGATCTCGACGGTCGCGCCCGGCGGGACGATGATCGGATCGGGGTCGAGCAGCTTCCACACCTCGGCGTCGTTCGACACCATCGTCGCGGTGATCGTCAGCGGCGCCTCGCCGGGGTTCGTCACCGCGACGATCCGCACCGGTCCGAGCGTGCCTGGGTTGCGGAACGTGTCGGGGAACACGGGCGTCGGGCCGAGCACGAGGTCACGGTCGATGCCGCGCCCGCGGACGACGACCGTGCCGATCGCCGGTGCGCCGAGCGAGCCTGCGATCGAGTGCGAGATCGTGAACGTCTCCTCGGAGCCGGCGGCGCGCGCGACCGTCGGCGCGTAGGTCACGATGATCGTGACCTCTGCGTTCGGAGCGAGCGTGGTGTTTGCGGGCAGCGCGAGCGTGAAGCTCGGGCTCGCGGTTCGCGCGAAGCTCGCGAGATCGAGGGGCGCATTGCCCGTGTTGCGGAGCGTGACCTGCCTGACCGCCGGTGGACCCTGGATGTCGACCGCGCCGAAGTCGAGGGTGTCGCCGGGGACGAGCGTCAGCATCGCGCTCGTCGAGTTGCCGGTGAGCGTCACCGAGCGATTCGGGTTCGCCGCCAGGTTGCTGCCGACCACGAGGGTCGCGGCCATCGCGCCGAGCCGGTTCGCCGGCTGCGCGCGCACGGTGACCTCGAGGATCTCGCCCTGCGCGAGCGCCTGGGGGAGCTCGACGCTGACGCCGCCGGTGCCGCAGGTCGTCTGCTTCTTGACGTCGACGACCACGAACTCGTTCGACGCGGTGTTCGCGCCGGGCGTGATCACGAGGCTCTGGATCGTGACGATCGCCTGATCGGTGTTGGTGATGCAGAAGGTGCGGGTTGGCTGGGTGTCGAACCGCAGGTTGCCGAAGTCGATCGTCGTGACGCTGACGTCGTAACCAGCCGTCAGGCCATCACCGGTGAGTGACAGCGTCGCGGTCGTCGTGGTCGGGCTCGTGCCCCAGCTGCCGGTGAACGTCACGGTCGCGGCGCCCCCATCGGCGGTCGCGGTCGGCGCGAACTGCACCGTCACGCTGGCCGACGCGCCGGCGGCGAGGGTCGACGGCACCGTATTCGCGAGCACGGTGTAGCCGACGTTCGCGGGCAGCACGGCAGCAGTGATGCCGGTGACCTCGAGGTTGCCGGTGTTGCGCAGCGTGACCGTCGTCGACGCGGTCGTGTCCTGCGCGACGCCGCCGAACGCGTGGGTCGCCGGCTCGACGACGAGGAACCCGCGCGTGCCGTTGCACGTCAGGGGGACATCGAGGGTCGGCGCGTTCGTCGCATCACTGAGGATACGGAACGTGCCGGGCCGCGCGCCCTGGGCCTGCGGCGAGCAGAACACGCTCCACATGCCCATGCTGCCCGCCGGGATCGTCTGGCTGCCGGCGGTGCCCATGATCGTGTAATCGGTGGCGCCGGCGGCGAGCGTCGCGCTCGAGATCGTGAGCGGCGAGGTGCCGGTGTTCGTCACGATCAGTGGTTGCATCACGCTCGTCTTGCCGACCTCGACGTCACCGACGGCGACGACCACAGGGCCCGAGATTCGCGGCGCGACGCCGCGCCCGGTCACGACGATCACGAACGGATCGTCACCGGCGTCGGGATCGTTGGTGTCGAGGTTGATCACGATGTCCGCGGTGCCCTCGACGTTCGGGCTGAACGTCACCGAGAACGACTCGGTCCCGCCGTTCGCGGCGACCGTGCACCCGGCGAAGCAGCTGCCGCCGAGCGTGTAGCGGGCCTCCTGCGCGCCGACCTTGCTCGCGCTGTACGTCAGCGGCAGCGTGCCGTTGTTCGTGACGGTCACGGTCTGCGCCGCGCTCGAGGTGTTGATCACGACGTCGCCGAACGCGAGCGCCGGCTTGTCGACCGCGATGTTGGCGCGGCCGGCCGTGCAGCTGATCGCCGCCTCGTTGTCGCCGCCCGGATCACTGTCGCTCGTGAACGTGACGGTCGCGGTCTGCGTGCCGGTCGCGGTCGCCGGTGGCGCGCAGCGGACGCCGACGAGCGTGCTCGTCGTGACATCGATGCCGAGCGTGCACGCGGTCTGGTCCGCACAGCCGCCGTCATCGAACGTGAACCACGAGCCACCCGCGATCGTCGCGCTCGCGACCCGCAACGGACCGACCGGCGCGGCCGCCGTGTTCGACAGCAAGATGTCGAGGGTCCCGGTCGTGCCGTTGGTGACCGTGCCGAACGCGACGTCGGTCACGCCGATCACGGCGTTGGTGCCGCTGCCTGAAAGCGCGACGGTCGCCATCGGCTTCACCGAGTCGTTGCTGGTGATCACGAGCGAGCCGGTCCGCGTGCCGCTCGCGCTCGGATCGAAGACGACGCCGATGCCGAGCGAGCCGCCCGGTGCGATCGCCGCGGGCAGCGTCGGCGGCGACGGGATCGTGAAGTCCCCGGTGATCTGCAGCGCGGTGATGTTCAGGTTCTGGCCGGTATCGCCGGTATTCTGGATGACGACGTCGCCGCTCGCGGTCAGCGTGGCGGCGTTGGCGACGCGGACCGAGCCGAACGCCGCAGTCGCGGGCACCGCGATCTCGGGACCGAGGCCGGTGCCAGTGACCTGGAAAGTACCGAGCGACACGTCGGCCGCGTTCAGTAGATTCACGGTGCAGGTGAGCGTCCCGCGTGTGGTTGGCGTGAAGGTCACCGTGATCGGCAGCGGGTTGTCACTCGCAACGAGCTCCGGCAGCGTCGCGCTCGTCGGCGCGACGGTGAACACCGCGCACGTCGCGCCACCGGCCACGACGATCTCGTCGAGCTCCTCGCCGGGCGATGCGACATTGGAGTCGATCGTGTCGGTGACTGACCCGCCCGCGCCGATGGCGACGGAACCGACATCCTTCGGGCTCGGCGTGACCGAGAGCTCCGCATGGACCGGACGCGACCACGCCAGGGCCGCGAGCACGACGATGCACCCGTAGAGTCGTTTCGACATCAAATGCTCCGTCGCACGCCGCTCGTCCCCCGAGCTGGCGGCGACCCCATCGTACAATGACCGCCGGCGCCGACAAAGCAGCGCCGATCACGTCAAACCCTGAACATCTGCCGGATTTACCGACCCCGTCGTGGGCCCGACCTGGCGACGTTACCGAGTCTATTGATGGTTTCTTTGATCTGCCGCGGGAGCCCAGAAAGCCGCCCCGGTCGATTAATATGATCTTGATGATCGAATCGGCGAGCGGACTGCAATACGAGGACAAGGTTCAGGGCACCGGCGCGTCTCCCGCCGCCGGCCAGAAGTGCGTGATGCACTACACCGGCTGGCTATGGGTCAACGGCGCGAAGGGGGCCCAGTTCGACAGCTCCCATGATCGGGGTCGGCCGTTCGACTTCCCGCTCGGCATGGGTCGCGTGATCAAGGGGTGGGACGAGGGGGTCGCGAGCATGAAGGTCGGCGGCAAGCGCACCCTGTTGATCCCGCCCCAGCTCGGTTACGGCGACCGCGGAGCCGGCGGCTTGATCCCGCCAGGCGCGACGCTGCTGTTCGAAGTCGAGCTGCTCCGCGTCGAGTGACAGGCGGCCAGCTCGTCGAGCGTTTTCGCGGCGAGCCCACAGCGGTGCGTCTCGCGCGTGCCATCCCGGCAGTCCGCGAGGACCTGGCCGCGGAGCTCGGCGCGGATCGCCTGCTGGTCCGGCTCCGACGGTGCTGGCTTCGCGGGGTGCCCGGCGATCCCGATCGTCAGCGCGTGCGCGAAGAGCTCCTCGCATTCGCGCTCGGACGGTCCGTTCGCGGCAGGCTCGATGCGCGATACGCGCGTCGCGTCGGGCTCGGTCCCTGCTCGCGGCGCAGCGCTGCCGCCGCTGCCGCCGGCGGCAGGTGAGCGGCGGGGCACACCCGTGCCGCACGACCACGCCGTGATTCCGATCAGGATGCACGCGAACCACCGCACGATGCTCTCGCTCACGACACGTTGATGTTAGCGTGTCCGCATGGCGCTGTGGTTCGCGGCCTTGCTCGGGATCGTGCAAGGCCTCACCGAGTTCATCCCGGTGTCCTCGACGGCGCACCTCCGGATCCTGCCGGCGCTGTTCGGCATGCCTGACCCCGGGGCCGCGTACACGGCGGTGATCCAGCTCGGAACGCTCGCCGCCGTGCTCGCGTACTTCGCGCGTGATCTGATCGCGCTGCCCGCCGCGATGCTGCGCGATCCGGGCGGCCCCGACGGTCGGCTACCGTGGCTGCTCGCCGCCGGGACCGTACCGATCGTGATCGCGGGCCTGTTGCTCAAGAAGCACATCGAGGGCGACCTGCGCTCGCTCTACGTGATCGCGACGGCGCTGATCGTCGTCGGCATCATCATGGTCGTCATCGACAAGTACACGTCGGGTCGCGAGGATCACCGGCCGCTCTCGGGGATCACGCTCAGCGACGCGCTGCTCGTCGGGCTCGCCCAGAGCATCGCGCTCGTGCCCGGGGTCTCGCGGTCCGGCGCGACGATCTGCATGACGCTGCTGCTCGGGTTCTCGCGAAGTGACGCCGCGCGGTTCTCGTTCCTGCTGTCGATCCCGGCGATCGCGGGCGCTGGCATCTTCGAGGCCAAGGATGCGTTCCGGATGCTCGGGCGCGACGCGATCCCGGCGATCGCGGTCGGTACCGCGACCGCTGCGATCAGCGGCTACCTGTCGATCGCCTGGCTGATCAAGTGGCTGGGGTCGCACGATCTGATCGGCTTCGCGATCTACCGGATCGTCGCCGGGCTCGCGCTGCTCGGTGCGCTCGCCGCACGCCTGCTCTGAATGCCAGATGGTGTGACGGACGTGGTGATTGCCCGTCGCCAGCCGGAGCGAGGCCGTCTGGCCGAGCGACCGCGGAGGGCGCAATTAGCCGGTCGCCGGCCCCGCACGCGTCGAGTCCTGATACCTTCAGCTGGTCCGTTTCACTTCGCCTCCGGCGAAGACAAACTAGAGGGTACCTGATGAGGATTACGCGTCTTTTAGCGCCCCTTATGATCCTGCTCGCGCTGGTGTTCCACACCAGCACCGCGAGTGCCCAACCAAACTGTCCGCGCTCGGGACGGTACAAGGTGAAGATCGACTCGGCGCCGCAGGGCGCCCAGGTCTACATCGGCGACAAGAGCTGCGGTCCCGTCGGCAACACGCCGTGGACCGGCACGCTCAACGCCGCGACCGTCACCGTGATCGTCGAGGCAGCTGGCTACGAGCCGGCGATCAAGTCGTTCAAGGTCGGCAGGGTCCGCAAGGTCCAGGAGCTGTTCGTCCCGCTGACCCGCCAGCCGCAGCTCGAGATCCGCGCCGACGCGGACCCGAGCCTGGTCGGCGCGACCGTCTCGGTCGACGGCGTCGCGCAGGGGACGATCCAGGGACCGATGGTCATCAAGACGACCGCGGGCCGCCACCTGATCGAGATCAAGAAGGAAGGCTTCGAGACGCTGACCCAGTGGGTCGATCTCAGCACGACGCCCGCGCTGACGCTGACGCCGACGCTCAAGGCCGTCGCCAAGGCGAAGTACGGGACGATCGTCGTCGAGGCCGACGTCCAGGACGCCGAGGTCTACGTCGACGGCAACAAGCACCCCGACAACACGCCGTCGGTGATCAGCAACGTGATCGAGGGCGTCCACGTGATCGAGGTCAAGAAGGCGCCGGGTCCGCCGTGGCGCCAGACCGTGACCGTCGTCGCGAACCAGCAGACCAAGGTGCGCGCCGAGCTCGCGCCGTTGCTCCACGGTGGCGTCGGCGTGATCCGCGTGCTGTCGGATGCGCCGGGCGCGCGCGCGAACATCGATGGCATCGACATGGGCCCGGTCCCGGTCGACATCAAGGACGTCAAGGCGGGCGAGCACATCGTCCAGGTCAAGGCGTCGGGCTTCAAGACCGGCGAGAAGAAGGTGACGGTCACCGCCGGCGGCTCGCAGGTCGTCAAGTTCGATCTCAACCCCGAGGTCGCCGCCGATCAGGGCACGATCAAGGTGCTATCGGCAGTGCCCGAGGCCGAGGTGATCATCGACGGCGCGGTCGTTGGCAAGGCGCCGCAGGAGAAGAAGGTGTCTGCGGGCGAGCACTCGGTGATGGTGCGGCTTGCCGGCTACAAGCCGTTCGAGCAAAAAGTCCGTGTCGAGACTGGCAAGGTGCTCTCGATCATGGCGGACCTCAAGGGCGTCGGCCGGCTGCGCATCCTGTCGAACCCGGCGGGCGCGTCGGTGCTGATCAACGGACTGCCGGCCAAGGACAAGGACGGTCGCGACAAGACGCCGATGGACGTCGAGGTCGAGACCGGCAAGACGATCGTTCGCCTCGAGATGCCGGGCTTCGTGGCGTCGGAGGAGACGATCAACATCCAGGGCGGCCAGACCGAGACGCTGTCGCGCGAGCTGTCGATCGCGGGCAAGAGCGAGAGCGAGCTGAAGAACGAGCAGAAGGGCCTGTCGTCGTGGGGCGCACGCGCGCTGCCGCGCGGCCGCTCGACCGTCGACTTCGACGCCGGTTATCCGTACTTCGGCGGGCTGCGGATCACGGTCGGCGCCGGTCGGATCAGCCAGCAGTGGGGCTTCGACGCGTCGATCGGCGTGCGCACGATGTTCGCGCGCACCGAGCTCGGCTTCGGCGGCCGGATGATGGTCGCGAACCAGGAGCCGTTCTCGGCGGCGCTGTTCTCGAACCTCTGGTACGGCACCAAGCTGTTCGACAACAAGTCGGAGCGCAACGGCGCGACGTTCGATGCCGGCATCCTCGCCTCGCTGACCGCGCTCAGCAACGTGACGATCACGGGCCGCGCGTACCTCGAGTTCTGGAGCGATCGTCACTGCCCGGAGATCAACGGCAGCGGCGCGAGCGCCAGCTTCAAGAGCGACGCGAAGCCCACGAAGGCGTGTGATGGCTACCTCAAGACTGCCGTCCGGGGAGAGACCGTGGATGGTTTCACTCCGATGGAGCGGGCGCGGATGGAAGAGCTGACCGGCGAGAGCGGCGGTGACATGTTCGGCCGCGATTACGGCGTGCGGTTCATGCTGAGCCTGATCGCCGAGATCGCGGTTCGCCAGCGCTGGAACCTGTTCGGCATCATCGAGGGTGCTCCGTTCCAGGACGAGCGCGCGCTGTTCACCGATCAGTTCTCCGGCCCGATGGCCGAGGAGGACCTCGTGCTCTACGGTCGCGTCGGTCTCAGCTACAAGTTCTGAGCGATCAGGAAGGCTAACGCTGGGGCCCGCCGCCGATCGTGAACGTGACACCTGCCATCACCGCGACCTCGCGGATGCCGGCGGGTGGCACGTCGTTGAGGCCGATCGCCTCGATGATCAGCTCGAAGCTGGTCGCGAGCACCATCTCGCGCATCAGCTTCTCGGGACCGATACCGATCCGCAGCTGCGGCGCCCACGCGTGATACGAGGGCGTCGCGTGGTCGAACCCCGCGATGCAGTCTCCAGTCAGGCTGCACGTCCGCATCACCGCGGTGCTCGACGAGATCCACCGCCGCGTGACGCCGCCGGCGATCACGATCCGACCGTGGCCATCGACCGGTAGGTGATAGCCGAGGCGGCCGGAGAGGCCGACGCCCATCAGCTGCGGGCTGTCACGCTCCGGGTTGCTCGACTCGATGTGCGGATGCCATGGCACCGAAGCCGTGACCTGCCAGCGGCCGACGCGGACGAACAGGCCGGCCTCGAGACGCCAGCCGAGATCGAGCTCGTCGACGCTGCCGCCGGTGCCGACCGTGTAGTCGAGGCCGGCGGCGAACTGTGGCCCCGGGCTCGCGATGGCGACCGATGCGGGGAAGATCACGGCGCACATCACGCAGGCGAGAGCGATCGAGCGAATCATGCGAGCTCACGCAGCAAGCGATGTGCCCGCGGAAGATGGCGATCGCCCCCGCCACTTCGCGTATCCATCGATTTTCGCGACAGCCGTGTCGTGATCGCGCCGCGTGCATCTCGGCATCTCCGCGAAGGCCGGCGTGGCATGCGGCGTGCTGTGTGGGCTCGTCATGCAGTCGAAGCGCTTGATCGAGATCCTCGCGGGCGCGAGCCTGTTCGCGGCCGGATGTACGTGTCCCGATGACGACCGCATCGCCGACGCAGCGCTGGCGTCGCGCGCGGCGTTCGGGCAGCAGATCGACGCGTGCCTCGCCAGCGACGCGGACTGCGCGGTCCTGTGCCGGGCGGTATTCGAGCTCGAAACCTACACGGACCTCGAGCGCTGCGTGATCACGGCGACGTCGCCGAAAGCCGTCTCGCTCGAGGTCGTGTATCGCGACCCGGTCGAGTGCGTCGGTGGTCGCCGGCCCGCAGGCTTCGTGGCGCCGCGAGCGGGCTCGCGTGCGGGTGCATGGCTCGCATCGATCGCGACGGTCGAGGCGGCGTCGGTCACCGCGTTCGCGCGGCTGGTTCGCGCGCTCGAGCGACTCCGCGCACCGGCACGCTGGATCGCGGATGCG
>JACCTC010000092.1 GCA_013812655.1 Deltaproteobacteria bacterium
GACCCGCGAATATCAGAGTGATCAATCGTCGGCGTTCATGCTCGATGGCTTCCTGGTGCTCTTCACTCTCTTCACCATGAAAGAAACCACCAAATAGAACTTGAACGGTCACTTCATATCAGATTCGTCGGCCGCGTAGTGGCGCAGCTCGGCCCCCGAAGGGGTTCGAGGCCGGTGTGGTTCGCGTCCCCGTTCTATGCGAGCAGGCACGAGCGAAGCTCGTATGCGCCGCCCTCGATGCCCGCCGTGCGCTAACCGCCGCGACGCGCGAACCAGACGATCGCGGCGATCACCGCGATCAGTGCGGCGATGCCGAACATGACGAGCGCGATCTTCTTCCAGTCCTTCGGCGAGCTGCCGAACACGACCTCGGGGCGCTGACCGTGGACGATCGCGCGATACGCGACGTCGCGGTAGCGGTACGCGAGCACCCATGCCGGAAACGCGACCCGATCCGTGGTCTGGCCCTCGAGCAAGCACGCGACGTGGACGTTGCGGAACCGGCGACCCGGGATGTGCTCCTCGACGCGGACCTTGGCGGTCAGCTCGATCGACTCCTGGACCTGCTTGCGGGCCGCCGAGCGCTGTGCGTCGAAGCTCTCGATCATCGCTCCATCCATCGCTCCATCCATCGCTCCATCCATCGCTCCATCCATCGCTCCATCCATCGCCCCATCCATCGCCCCATCGACCCGGGCATCGGCCGGCCCGGCATGCGGCTCGCCATCGACCCGGCCGACCGCGACGACTTGCGAGAGGTCGTAGTACGGGATCAGCAGACGACACTCGCCGTGATCGAGGCCGCGCGACGCTGGCACCACGATGTTGTGAAAGCCGAGCGAGACCTGTCCGGCGTGCGGTGCCCAGGCCGAGCGATGCGAGTCGGCATCGGAGTCGGCCGTCCACGCAACCGCGGCGGTGGCGTTGACGAGCCAGCCGGCCCAGCACAGCGGCGTGAACGACTCGAGGACCGCCTCGTCGCGCAGCGTCTTCGGCGCGAAGAACCCACGCTTGCCGAGCCAGCCGCGAAGCGATGCCGTCGCGGTCTCGCGATCGACGATGAACGGGATCCGCAGCTGCGCGGTCTCGATCGGGTCGACCGGATGCTCGACCTTCATCGTCGCGCCGCAGAACGCGCAGCGCGGCGCCTGGACGGCTGGGTCGAAGGCGACGGCCGCGGCGCAGTCGGTGCACCGCAGGATCTGGGCGCGCGGCGCACGCGAGACGGCCGCGACGGCAATCGGGACGGGCAGCGCGCAGATCGCGCACCGCAGATCGCCGTCCTCGACGGGTGTCGCGCAGCGGCTGCACGCGGTCATGGCTGCTGCCCCTGATGCACGAGGTAGATCACCGCGGCGATCACGGCGAGCGCGAGCACGCACGCGATCGTGATCTTCAGCCATGACAGCGGTGCGCGCCCGCCGATCCGCCCGGTCTGCCCGTTGATGACGACGCGGAACGGCGGCTTGTCCTCGCGATAACGCACCGCGAACACCCACACCGGCACCAGCATCGGATCGAGCGATTCCCACTCGACGGTCGTCCGCCACACCAGGTCGCTGTAGCTGTCACCGGGCATGAACCGGCGCAGCCGCGCACCGACCTCGTCGACCGCCTCGCCGCGCGACATCCGCTTGCAGGCGTCGGCGTCGCGCGAGAATTCCTCGTGGATCCACCCCGACACCAGCGCCGGCGAGAACCGGCGGACCTGCCTCAGATCGAACGGCTCGACGCGCGCGAGCTCCTCGTTGGGGAGCCCGGCCGACGCGCTGACGATGACGTCGGTGACGTAACCGATGTGACGTCCGGACAGCGGACGATACTCGGTGCGGGTCACGGTCCGGGTCTCGGTCTTGGAGTTGCCCTGCGCGTCAGTGGTCGTGTAGGTCTCGGTCTCGGTGTAGTGCTCGCCGATCTGAGCGGTGTAATCGCTGCGCGCGACCGCCGAGTAGAGGTAGGCCGGCAAGTAGACACCGCGCATGTCCTCGACGGTGGCGCGCTTCAGCGCGGAGTCGGCAAACATCGAGCGGCTGCCGAGCCAGCGCTCGAACCGGGTGCGCGCCCACTCCGCGTCGCCCGCGAAGGTGACGCAGAAGGCGGGATCGGGCTGATCTGCGGCGGGCGGCCGCTCGACGAAGTTCGGGCTCGCACAGTACGGGCAGGTCTGCGTACGCACACCTTCGAACGCGAGACTTGCGCCGCAACGCTGGCACGAGAACGTGCTCGTCGGGGCTCGCTCGCTCACCACCATGGCGGTCGATGGTAGCTCACCCGCCGGGCGATCCCTGGCGCGTGAGGCCGACACGGGAGTGGTCCCAAAAGTTGGACTCCGCGATCCTGCACGGCGATGATTTTCGGCGGAACAGGGGCCGGTCACACCGCGTTTGCTCGGAAGTAGAGGTCGTACACATGCTCGCCGTCATCGGGAACGTCATTGCAGGAGTTGGTGTGCTGGGACTGTTCGCGGCCACGTTGCGCCTGACAAAGCCACGCAAGCGAGCATAGACTGGACGGGTGGTCAGCACCGTCCTGCCGCGCGTCGCGCGGCCGCCCGCGTTGAGCGAGCTAACGCTCGCGGACGTCGAGGCGATGCGCCTCCTGCTACGTGGCGAATCGGTGATCGACTGGCACCGGTTGTCGTACGCCGACCACGGCGAGGTCGACCGCTTCCTCCGGCTCAACGAGTTCGACCCCGAGTCGGACGAGGAGATGGGGCGGCTCGAGGACATCCGCGAGGACGCCGTCGACTACCTGTCGCGTGCGTACGCGATGGCGATCCCGGACGAGGTCGCCGCCGATTTGCCCGCCCGTGACCTGTTCCTCGTCGCCTCGAGCCATGGCCCGCACCAGAAGTGGGCGTGCGTCGTGCTCAAGGTGATGCACATCATCCATCACATCAACGGCCGCGCCACGCTGCTCAAGATGTCGGTCTCGGACGAGATCATCTTCCGCGAGATCGAGCTCAAGGTGATGCAGGTCGTCGAGCAACTGCGTGCCGCCGGCGCGCCGCTCGCGGAGTTCGAGTGGAGCCGCAAGCCGCGCGACTCGCAGATCACCAAGCTGATGGCGAAGCGGTCGACGCTCGCCGCCAGCATCTACGACAAGCTGCGGTTCCGGTTGATCGTGCCGTCGTACGAGGACCTCGTCCCGATGCTCGCGACACTGACGCGCCAGCTCATCCCGTTCAACTACGTCGTCCCGGGCGAGTCCGTGAACCAGCTCGTCGATCTCCAGGAGCTGATCCGCGCGCACCAGGAGCAGCAGGCTACCGGCATCGTCTCGAAGCGCCCGGCGACGGCAGCCCCGTACAACGAGTTCTCCGGCCCCGAGTACCGCATCGTCAACTTCGTCGCCGACCTGCCCCTCCGCATCGAGCGCCTGATCCCGAAGGCCGAGATGCCGCAGAACACCGGCCACGTCGTGTTCGTGCTCACCGAGTTCCAGATCGCGGACAAGGCGACCGCGCTGCGCAACGAGTCCGGCGCGTCGAGCCACGAGGCGTACAAGGCGCGCCAGCACGAGCGCGTGCGGATGCGTCTGTTCCGCGACAAGGACGACCCGTTGCCGCCGGACTGAGCGGCGGCGTGGCGTGTTAGTCTCGCCGCATGGCCAGGGTACCCGAGAAGAAGATGCGGTGGGATCGCGTGATCCTCGCGCTGTTGTTGCTCGCCGGCATCGGTGTCGGCGTCGTCATGCTCGTCACCCGCTGACGGCTACGTCATCCACGGGCGCGTGGCGGTCTCTCCCGGGATCAGCTGGCGCAGGTGCCAGGCCTGGACGAGCGTCAGGCGCTGCGCGCGCTCGCGGTGGCGGTTGAGCGCGAGGCCCATCAACCCGAGCAGCGTGGTGAAAATGAGGTTGCCGGCGATGAGCGCGAACGCGATGAGGGCGGGCCCGTGTTCGCCGGTCGCGTGCACGATGTTCGAGCGCGTCACCGTCGCGCCCTCGAGGACAGCCCAGGTCCGTGGCAGGACGTCGGTCCACTCGAGGACGAGCGGGATCATCACGGCGAGCACCGTCCAGCCCACCACGAGCCAGCGACGCTGGTGGACCCACGGCACTGCGGTCAACCCGACGAGCATGCAGCCGATGATGATCGGCGTCAGCATGAACGGCCCGCTGATCCGGCTGAACAGCACCACGGTCGCGAGGCTGACGACGAGGATGGCGACGATGCGAGGTCGTCCAACGCGCTGCGCGTCGAGCGTCAGCAGCATGCCGAGGAGGACGGTTCCGTAGAAGCAGATCACCATCGTCCAGCTCTTGATCTCCAGCAAGAACGCGAACGGGAACAGCGCGAGGATGGTCAGGTACGCGAACGTTGCCTTGCGGGCTCGGTGTCGGCTCTGCGTGCGGTCGTAGTCATCGAGCGCCTGCTCGAGATCAGGCGGCATGATGTTGGGCGGCGCGAGCAGCAGTGACGAGACGATCTCGGCCGCGTCCGCAGACTGCGGGTCGAGCGCGAGGGCCCGACCCGCGCGCCGCATCGCGGTCGAGCGGGCGTCTGGCTCACCGGACTGCAGTGCGTCGCGCGCGGATGCGAGCTGCTGCGCGGCGAGCCGGCGGCGCTGCTCGAGATCGCGATCACCGTCGAGGTACGCCTGCACGCCCTCGGCGAGGTCGTGGACCGTGGGCCGCGCCGCGGGATCCTCGGAGAGGGCCTTGGCGCACAGCGCGTCGAGCTCGGGCGGCACGCTGTCGTCGCCCTTGCGCTGGGCCGGCCACGCCTGCGGATGACCGAGCGTGCTGCCGACCGCGTGCTGACCGCGCGGATGCAGCGGCTCGCCCGCGAGGATCTCGAACAGGATCGAGCCGAGCGCGTAGACATCCGAAGCGCGGCCGACCGGCAAGCTGCGGATCTGCTCGGGCGACATGTACCCCGGCGTGCCGAGTAGCACGCCGGAGCGCGTGTTGACGTCGAGCGTGTCGATGTCCGTCCCGGCCTGCGCCTCGTGGCGGTCGGTCTCGGCGCTGCGCGGCTGGTCGAGCACGCGCGCGATGCCCCAGTCGAGCACGTACACCTCGCCGTAGTCGCCGAGCATGATGTTCGACGGCTTGAGATCGCGATGCACCACGCCGCGCGAGTGTGCGAAGTCGACCGCGAGGCAGACCTCGACGAACGCGCGCAGCATGCGGTGGCTCGGGGCATCGTCGGCGAGGCGCTGCGCCAGCGTGCGACCGGTCAGCCGCTTCATCGTGAAGTACGGACGGCCCGCTTCATCGGTGTTGAGCTCGTGCACCGGCACGATCGCCGGGTGATCGAGCCGCGCCTGGATGCGCGCCTCGCGCAGGAAGCGCGACAGCGCGTCGCGCGTCGGCGTCGGCGACCTCATGCGCTTGAGCGCGACCTCGCGCCCGATCCGCAGATCCTTCGCGGTCAGGACCTCGCCCATCCCACCGCGTCCGATCACGGCGCCGATCTCGTAGCCGGCCGCCGGTAGCACTAGCGACGACGCGTCGGGATCGTCCGTCGATGCGCGCGTCGCGCCACCGGCACCTGGATCGGTGGTGGCGAACGCCTCTTCCTGCGTTTTGTGTTCACGGGGTGGCTCGTCGACCATTCCCCCGCATCTTAGCCTGTCGCGCTAGTTGTCGGCGCGATCAGCGTCGTCGCCAATTGCCGGCTCGCTCTCGATCGTGATCTCGCCGTCCTTGACGTCGACGTGCACGGTTCCGCCATTCGTCAGCTTGCCAAACAGGATCTCGTTCGCGAGTGGCGCCTTCAGCGTGCTCTGGACGAGCCGTGCCATCGGCCGTGCGCCCATCGCCTTGTCGTAGCCGTGCTCGGCAAACCAGTCGAGCGCCGCCGGGCTGACCTCGATGTGGACCTTCTTCTCCGCGAGCTGGCCATCGAGCTCGTCGAGGAACTTCCGCGCGACCTTCTTGATCACCTCGGGCGGCAGGCCACCGAAGAACACCGTCGCGTCGAGGCGATTGCGGAACTCCGGCGTGAACACGCGCTCGAGCGCCTTCTTGGCGTCCTTGCCCGAATCGTTGAACGTCGCGTCGCCAAACCCCATCTTCCCGAGCGCCATCTCGCGGCTACCGGCGTTGCTGCTCATGATCAGGATGACGTTGCGGAAGTCGCTCTTGCGGCCGTTGTTGTCGGTCAGCGTCGCGTGATCCATGACCTGCAGGAGAATGTTGTAGATGTCGGGGTGCGCCTTCTCGATCTCGTCGAGGAGCACGACCGAGTACGGATGCTTGTTGATCGCGTCGGTGAGCTGACCGCCCTGGTCGAACCCGACGTAGCCGGGCGGCGCGCCGATCAGCCGCGACACCGTGTGCTTCTCCATGTACTCGGACATGTCGAACCGCAAGAACTCGACGCCGAGCGTGGTCGCGAGCTGCTTCGCGAGCTCGGTCTTGCCGACGCCGGTCGGCCCTGCGAACAGGAAGCAACCGGTCGGCTTGTCGGGGTGGCCAAGGCCGGCGCGCGACAGCTTGATCACCGTCGAGAGCTGCTCGATCGCCTTGTCCTGCCCGAAGATCACGCGCTTGAGGTCACCCTCGAGGTCGCCGAGCTTCTTCTTGTCGGCGGTGTTCACGCTGCGCGCCGGGATCCGCGCGATCTTCGCGACGACCTCCTCGATGTGTGACGGCCGGATCTCGTCGGGGCGCTGGTCCGCCGGCATCAGCCGGATCCGCGCACCCGCCTCGTCGATCACGTCGATCGCCTTGTCGGGGAGCTGCGAGCCGCTGATGTGACGCGCCGACAGCTCGACCGCGGACTCGATCGCCGCGTCGGTGAACTTCACCTTGTGGTGCTCCTCGTAGACGCTCTTCAGACCCTTGAGGATCTCGATCGCCTCGGGGATCGTCGGCTCGCCGATGTCGATCCGCTGGAACCGCCGCGCGAGCGCGCGATCGCGCTCGAAGGCCTGGCGATAGTCCTTGAACGTCGTCGAGCCGATGCAGCGCAGCTCGCCGTTCGACAGCGGTGGCTTGAGGATGTTCGCGGCGTCCATCGTGCCGCCGCTCGTCGCGCCCGCGCCGATGATGTTGTGGATCTCGTCGATGAACAGGATCGACTTGGGATCCGCGATCAGCACCTTCATCACGGCCTTGAGGCGCTCCTCGAAGTCACCGCGATAGCGCGTGCCCGCGAGCACCGCCGTCATGTCGAGCGAGTAGACCGTGCACTCCTTGATCGATTCGGGGACCTTGCCCTCGACGATCCGCACCGCGAGGCCCTCGGCGAGCGCGGTCTTGCCCACGCCGGGCTCGCCGATCAGCAGCGGGTTGTTCTTCCGCCGCCGTGACAGCACCTGGATCATCCGCTCGAGCTCGTCGGCGCGGCCGATCAACGGATCGATCTTGCCGTCGCGCGCGCGCTGCGTGAGATCGACGCAGAAGCTCTCGAGCGGGTTCGCGACCTTCGCGTCCTCCTGGCCATCGTCCTCGACGCCACGCGTGCGCGGCACGACCGGGCCGCCGCCGGTCTCGACCTTCGAGACGCCGTGCGAGATGTAGTTGATGACGTCGAACCGCGACACCCCCTGCTTCTCGAGCAGGTAGACGGCGTGCGAGTCGCGCTCGCGGAACATCGACGCGAGGACGTTGCCGGTCGTCATCTGCTGGCGACCCGCGGCCTGGACGTGCATCGCCGCGCGCTGCAGCACGCGCTGGAACGCGAGCGTCTGGTCCGGTCCGGAATCCTCGCCCTCGGGCAGCTCGTCCTGTTCCTCGAGGAACCGCTCGAGCTCGCCGCGCAGCTTCTCGATATCACCGCCGCACTTGACGACGATGTCGACGCCGCTCGGATCGTCGAGGATCGAGAGCAACAGGTGCTCGAGCGTGAGGTATTCGTGGCGACGCGTCCGGACGTCGTCGACGGCACGCTGGAGGGTGGCTTGAAGCTCGGGTGACAGCATTGGTTCCTCCGTACTCAGTCCGTGGGCTCGATCGAGAGCTGGAGCGGGAACTGCTGAGCCTTCGCGAGGTGCAGCGTCTTGGTCACCTTCGTCTCGGCAACCTCGAACGTGTACACGCCGGCGATCCCGACTCCGTTGTTGTGGACGTGGCTCATGATCGCGACCGCGTCGCTCTCGTTCTTGTGAAACACCGTCTGCAGGACCCAGACAACAAACTCGCGCGTCGTGTAGTCGTCGTTGTGCAGGAGAACCTTGTACATGGGCGGCTTCTTGGTGCGCGTGCGCTCGTCGAGCACCAGCCCCGTTTGCCGTCCACCCTCGCGCTTGTCGTTGGGCGGCGGCTTCTTGTCTTGGTCAGACATCCGCCAAGTCGTGTGATCGCCCATGGCTCCAATTCTACGAGACCCTGGTGCGCTGTGTAGCGCTCCCAAGCCCTCTTCCGTACCCGGGATTTCGGGGAGGTCTCACGATGCCACGTCGGTCGGGCGGGGAGTACAGTCCGCGCATGCCCGTCGCAGACAGCACCACCAAATGGGTCGATGAACAATTCTCGTCTTCGATCGTCCCCACGCTCGTCGACTACATCAAGATCCCCAACAAGTCGGCGATGTTCGATCCCGACTGGAAGGCGAACGGCCACATGGACAAGGCCGTGGCCTTGCTCGCGGGCTGGGCGAAGCAGCGGCTCCCCGAGGGCGCCACGCTCGAGGTCGTCCAGCTCGAGGACAAGGGCAAGCCACGGACGCCGGTCATCTTCATCGATATCCCCGGTACTGGCGGTCGCGCCGGCGACACCGTGATGCTCTACGGCCACCTCGACAAGCAGCCCGAGATGACCGGGTGGCGCGAGGGCCTCGGGCCGTGGACCCCGGTGCTCGAGGGCGACAAGCTCTACGGCCGCGGCGGCGCCGATGACGGCTACGCGATCTTCGCATCGCTCACCGCGATCAACGCCCTCCGCAAGGACAAGATCCCGCACGCCCGCTGCGTCGTGCTGATCGAGGCCTGCGAGGAATCGGGCAGCTACGACTTGCCCGCATACATCGATCACCTCGCCCCGCGGATCGGCGAGCTCTCGCTCGTGGTCTGCCTCGACTCGGGCTGCGCGAACTACGACCAGTTGTGGTCGACGACGTCGCTGCGCGGCCTCGTGATCGGCAACCTCGAGGTCTCGCTGCTCACCGAGGGCGTGCACTCCGGTGACGGCACCGGCGTCGTCGCCGCGAGCGAGCGCGTGGTCCGCCAGCTCCTCGATCGGATCGACGACAGCCACACCGGCGTCGTCAAGCTCGACGCGCTCGCGACCCAGATCCCCAAGCAGCGCGTGCTGCAGGCCGAGCGCACGGCCGAGGTGATCGGCGACGAGGTCTGGAACAAGTTCCCGCTCCAGCGTGGCGTCACGCCGGTGACCAAGAACAACGTCGAGCTGATCCTCAACCGGACCTGGCGCCCCGGCATGGCGATCACCGGTGCGGATGGCTGGCCGCCGATCGGCAACGCCGGCAACGTGCTGCGCCCGGCGACCACGCTCAAGCTGTCGATCCGGATCCCGCCGCGCGTCGATCCCGAGAAGGCCCAGGCCGCGGTCAAGGCAGTGCTCGAGAAGGATCCGCCGTACGGCGCGAAGGTGACCTTCACCGCCGGCACCGCGAGCGCGGGCTGGGACGCCCCCGAGATGGCGCCGTGGCTCGACAAGGCGCTGACCGAGGCCTCGCAGCGGCACTTCGGCAAGCCGGCGATGTACATGGGCGAAGGCGGCACGATCCCGTTCATGTACATGCTCGGCGAGAAGTTCCCGAAGGCGCAGTTCTGCATCACCGGGGTCCTCGGACCCGGCTCGAACGCGCACGGCCCGAACGAGTTCCTCCACGTCCCGACCGCGAAGCGCCTCACGCTCTGCGTCGCCGACGTGCTCGCGGTTCACGCGCAGCAGTAGCGTCCCGCAGCGCCTGCCCGCTGATCGCCAGGAAGATGGGGTAGCGTCGCGGCATGTCCAAGCTCGTCCTGTGCTGCGTGCTCGCGGCCTCGCTCCTCGGCTGCGGCAACAAGGAGAAGACCGCGGAGTCGTGTGGTCCGCTGACGGTCACGATCGACGGCAAGCCGCTGCCCGCGATGCCAAATGGCTTCGCGCGCAAGAACATCATGCAGGGCGACTCGAACTACGAGATCGAGGTCTTCAACCACGCCAAGACGACGTGCGAGGAGATGGTCTCGAACAAGGGCCGCAACGTCCACGAGGGCGAGGTCAGCGTGCGCGCGTTCGCGGGCGGCGAGGGCATGATGGCCAAGGGCGTCGGCATCGAGTCGCACACCCAGGCCGGCGGCAACGTCTACATCGTCGGGCCGAAGCCGAAGGCCGCGGGTGATGTCGTGCAGATCTGCGCCGACAACGTCTCCTTCAAGCCACACATGGGCTCGAACCAGAACAAGCCGATCAAGATGAACGGCCTGCTGACCGGCAAGTACTGCGGCGAGATGAAGTTCTAACCGCCGCCGGCCGTTTCCGCTGACCGCTCGGCGCTTCCGCGAGCCGCTTCCGCGCTCCGGGCGCCGCTCGCCGCTTCCGCTCGCAGCTTCCGCTCGCCGCTTCCGCGCTCCGGGGCCGCTCGCCGCTTCCGCGCACCGGTCGCCGCTCGCCGATTCCGCTCGCCGATCCACGGCCGTCGGCAATGTCGTGCAGATCTGCGCCGACAAGGTTTCGTTCGGATCGACACCTCTGTCCTAGGTGCGCGGGCACTTCATCAAGTCGTCGACGGTCTTCGCGGCGAGCGCGCACTTGCGAGCCTCGGGTGACAGCTTCTCGCACTTTGCGATCGCATCCGCCTTGTTCTCCTTGAGCTTGCCCTGCATCTCCGCAGGCATCAGAGACACGGTGTGATCGAACACTTGATCGCATTCCGAGCCCGACTTCTTGCAGCCAGACACGAGCGACAGAAAGACGAGCGACGACAGGATGATGGTCTTCATGGTTGATTCTCCTGCGGCCGCTCGGTGCAGCGCGTGTGCCCGCCCAAGCTCGCGATCTCGCGTCAAATGCGCTGCCAGAGCTGGCACTGGTGCCAGACGTGGCAGCCACGCAGGACATCACGCACCTGACGAACGCGCCGTACGCGGCTTTCTCGACGGCGCCACGACGAGGCGTTGACTGTTGGTGAGCCCCCAGAGCATCGCCAGCAGCCGCCGCAGCGTCGCGCGCGCCGGCGAATCGTCGGCGATGTAGCCCCACGCGAGTGCGAGATCGAGGCTGCCCTTCACCTCGTTCGCTTCACCGTGTGCGATGTCGTACTTCGCGCGCTTGTTGCCGCCGCGATGCGCCTCGCCTTCCGCGAGGTTCTGAACGGTACTGTTCATCGCGTCGACAAGCTGCTTCGCGAGCGTGCTGTCGTGCTTTCTGATCTTCTCGACGATCGGGCGTAGCTCCTTCACGAGCTCGATGGCGACTGTGTAGGCGATCAACATGTTCGCGTTCTCCTGGTGGGTGGTTACGAGGACCCCAAGCACCCGCCCCTCCGAGGCGGCCGGGCTCTCTCTCGTCCCCAGCGCGCGACCCGCGCACGTCTCGTGACGAGCGCGAGCAGAACGCGCGTGCTCACCGCGACTTCGAGCTTTGCGGCGGCCGCTGGCTCGGGCACCGGTGGTCATGCGCTCGGCGCGAGACGGTGCGCGGAAGCGCGCGGGACGAGAGAGCCCGGCAGCCGAGGGCCCCGCGTTCTCCACCTCCGCTCGTTTATTTCCCCCGGCCCTTCGCCCTCACCCTTCGCCCTCACCCTTCGCCCCTCGGCCTTCGACCCTCGGCCTTCGACCCTCGCCCTCGCCCCTCGCTCTCGACCCTCGCCCTCGCCCTCGCCCTCGACCCTCGACCTTCGACCCTCGACCCTCGACCTTCGACTGATCTTGAACAGCCGAGTTCAGCGCGCTCGGACGACAGTGCGATCCGCGAACGAGCGAAGAACCGTGCCGGATCGACGTACCCGGTGATTGCCCCGGCACCAGCACTCACTGCCAGCTCGCGGCGGGTGGTCACGCGCTCGGCGCGAGACGGTACGCGAAAGCGAGCCGCTTAAAACGCTGGCTTCAGCGAACGCTCCGGTGCTGGTGCGATCCGCGAGCGCGCGAGGAACGGTGCAGGATCGACGTACTCGGTCTCGGTGTGATCGCCCCGCGATCCCGCGCGGTCCGGAATCTCGAGCGAGAAGTGCAGGTGCGGTGGCGCCGAGAACACGGCAGTCGCGCCGAGCGTGCCGACGTACTGCGCGGCATCGACGCGATCGCCGACGCGGAGGCCATCGGCGACGACGTCGAGGTGCATGTACGCGGTGAGCGTGCCGTCGTCGTGCTCGATCCGGACGTAGCGACCGCTGCGGCCGTCGGCACCGAGCTCGCTGTGCTCGACGCGAACGACGGTTCCTGCCGCGACCGCGACGATCGGCCGGCCACGTGGGCCGTGGAGATCGACGCCGCAGTGGCCGGCGCCGCACTCGGCGCGCTCGATGCCGCGGCGCTCGCTACCGAACCGGCGGCTGCGCAGCTCGGGGACGCGCTCGTCGGCGGCGGACACCGGATGGATCCAACCGCGCAGCGACGGGTAGACCTTGTCGAGCGGTACGCCATTCGTCGTCGGGATCTCGAGGCCCGCCTGGTGGATCACGCGAGGCGGCACGATCTCGTGCGCGCCGCCGGTGCTGCGAATCGTGAGCGATTCGGCCGGGGAGACGTCGATGTTGACGAGGGTCGAGCTCGGCGTGGCGGCCGTAGCCCATCCGACGAACGCGATGCCGATCACCGCCGCGATCGATGCTGCGCCAGCGTGTCGCGCGCGATTCGGCGCGACGGTCTGCGGCCGGCTGTAGCGAATCGGTGGCGCCACCACCGGTTCCGCGGCGAACGGTATGTCACGCGCTTCCCAGCACGTGCGGTGCCACAGCGAGACCGCGCCGGACGCAGCGACGAACGGACGACCATCGGACAATGCAACCGCGCTTCCACAACGCGGACACCCAGCGTTCCCCATGCGGCCATGCTACTGCGCGCCGGCGCGCGATCCCTGCACACGTGACGACGAAATCCGTCGAAGATCGACACGCGTATGCCGACGACGCCTACATCGGCGCCGCCAGCGCTCAGCTCTTGCGCTTCATGATCACGAGGTGGTTCACGAGCTTCTTGTCGTAGTAGCCGAAGCGAAACGGCAGCGCGCGCCTGGGCTGGGCCTTGAACTCGTCTCGCCAGTTCTTCGCGATCGCGTTGCCAGCCTCGATGTGGGGCTCGCCGAAGCTGCCGTACAGCTCGTAGTCGAAGCCGGCGGCCTTGCCCCACTTCGGCGCGATGCCCGTCGCGTCCGACACCATCCACACGACGTTCGTGGCGAGGTAGCCGCGCATCTGCGAGAAGCTGTCCCATGACAGCAGGTAGCTCGCGGCCTTCGTCATCCCCGCGATCGGCCCCTTCTGCTCGAGGTGCGCGAGCACGCGGCGATCGGCGTCGATATGCTTGTCGTCGAGGTTCGTCTGGATGTGGCGATAGATCTGGGTGTGGCCGCCTGGCTTCTTGAAGCGGACCTCGGCATTCGCGAACAGCCGGTTGCGCTTCTCCGCGTTGGCGGTGCCCGCAGCATCCGGCGCGTTCGCGACCTCGTCGTCGGTCAGGTAGACGATGTTGCCGGCCTCGCCGAGCTTGAAGTAGCGCAGCGCGACGACCTCGTAGCCGTGCACCTTCAGCGCGGACAGTCCGAAGATCAGCTGCGTCGGCAACGAACCGCCGCGCATCGCCTCGATCATGTTCATCGTGTTGCTGAAGTTCACCTTGTAGAGGAAGCGCAGCTCGTACTGCACGGTCTGCAGCGCCTTCTGGAGCGCAGCCGACGGCTTGCCGCTCTTGGTCGGCGTGTTGAGCGCCGCGAGTGTGCGCGGATCGCCGGCGGGCTCGAGCGAGAGCGTCGTGATCTCGTCGGCGTCCGGATACACCGTGAGCGCGGTCGACAGATCGCCGCCCGCGAACGGGTAGACGACCTTCTTCGGGACGTCCTTCGGAACCTTCTCGGCGAAGAACGGCCGCGCCTTCGACAACCAGCTGTCGCTGTACGCCTGCTGCGTTTTTTCGATGACGTCGCAATGCTTCGCGATCAGCTCCGCGGAGAAGCCCTGCGGCTGGGGCCCATCGCCGCACGCGCCGACGACGAGCAGCACCTGCGCGGCGGCCGTGAAGTCATGACCGCCGATCGTGGGCTCGGCCGGTGGCTTGGTTGCCGCGGGCGCCGGGCGCGCGGGATCAGTGACCGCGGTCGCGCTGCCGGCTGACGCTACGGGCGTCGCCGGCGGCAGGTTCGAGGCCGTGCCGGTGCCGACCTTCGTCGCCGATTCCTTGCCGCCACACGCCGCGAGCCCGAGCACGTCGATCAGAGCCACCACGGCCGCTACGAGGGCGAGCTGTCGCATGCGTCGGACTATGCAACAAAACTACGCGAATCGGCCGGCGGCCCGTGAGATCATCCTTCAGCGTTACGAGACACGACAGAGGCGCACGCGCGGTATGGTTTGCGAATGCCGGCCACGATCAACGACGCGCGGATCCGCGAGATCCTGACGAGCTCGCCGACGATCGCGATCCTCGGCATCCACCAAGAGCCCGAGAAGGCTGCGTTCTACGTCCCCGAGTACCTCCACGACGAGGGCTACCGGATCATCGGCGTGAATCCGCGGTTCACCGAGCAGACGTTGTTCGGCGAGCCGGTCCGCGCCACGCTCGCGGAGATTGGCGAGCCGGTCGATATCGTCGACGTGTTCCGTCGCGCCGAGCTGATTCCGGCGCATATCGAGGACATCCTCGCGATGAAGCCGCGTCCGAAGGTCGTGTGGTTCCAGCTCGGGATCAAGAACGACGACGCAGCGAAGATCCTCGAAGCCGCCGGCATCGTCGTCGTCCAGAACCGCTGCACCCTCGCGGACCACCAGCGCCTCGCGCTCGGCCCGCCGACGCGCGGTTAGCGCGGAGCCTTTCGCGCGCTGGGCGGCAGCGCACGCGACCGCCGGCGGTGCGTCGCGATTCCAGCGACATGAAGCCCGTCGGTGGTCTGGCACGATCGGTGCTGTAGATCCGGGCATGCTCGATTCCGAAACTGCCAAAGAGCTCATCAAGCCCCAGATGCCCGTCGTGTGCTCGAACAACGGCCAGTTCGCGGTAGTCGACCACATCGAAGGTCTCGACCAGATCAAGCTAGCCAAGGACAAGACCGGCCAGCACCACTACATCCCGCTCACCTGGGTGACGTCCGTCGATGACAAGGTCCACATCAATCGCCCGGGCGACCAGGCGATGCGCGAGTGGACGACGACGCCCGCCTACAACAAGTCGTAAAGGCACCCTGTGAGCGCCATCCTCAACCTCAAGATCGAGAACAGCACCGACGCGACGCGCGGTCAGCCGCTCGCGGCGCGGGTGTTCGCTCGCAAGGACGAGCTCGAGGAGGCCCTCGCCGACATGGGGCCGCACGACGTGCTGCTCAAGCAGGCGATCGAGACCGCGCTCGCGACCGTCTACGCGCTCATGACCGGCGACCTCGCCCATCCCTCGGAAATGGTCGCGCGCGACCTCAACCGGTGGCTGGAACGTAACAAGCATCTCGCTCAACACATCACGCGCGTGCGTCGTTACCCTTAGTCCTAGGTAGGACGAGACGCCGCACGCCCCGCCGACCCGCTGCCGCCATCTGCAACCCTTTCGAAGGAGCTCCGCTCGGTGCGATCGCGCCGTCCTGGAGCCCATCAGTCAACGGGAGGTGGCGGCAGCGGGAGAGCACGGGCGCACCCTCGACGGAAACCGGCACGCCGTGAGTGGTTCTTCACCTCCGCTGCGCTCGGCTCGACTGCTCCTGGCTTGCTTCGCAAACCCCGTGCGCTGTGCGCCCGGCGGCTCCTTCGGAGCCGGGAGCAGTTCCTCGCCTCACACACCCTATCGACGGGTGGTAAGAGGTATGAAGCCGCCGTGCGCGTCTTGATCCAGCACCGCAGCCGCTACGGTTACCCACGCCCTGCCCTGCTGGGGCCGCAGGTGATCCGGTTGCGCCCGGCGGACCATGCACGCGCGCGCATCGAGAGCTACACGCTTCGCGTGGAGCCCGAGCAGCGGCTCCACTGGCAGCGCGATCCACACGGCAACCACGTCGTGCGCGCGACGTTCAAGGCCGGCGAGACCACGCAGGCGCTCGACCTGCTCGTCGAGATGGTCGCCGACATCTCGCCGGTGAACCCGTTCGACTTCTTCATCGACGACCGCGTGAAGTCGACGCCGTTCACGTATCCGGACCGCCTCGACAGCGAGCTCGCGCCGTACCTCGATACCGGCGATCCTGCGTACCGGCTCGGCCGCACCGCGACGGAGCTCCTCAAGGAGCTGCCGTGGAGCGGCAGCACGATCGATATCCTCGTGCACCTCAACAACACGGTGCGGGAGAAGATCGCGTACGTGATCCGCGACGAGGCCGGCGTGTGGACTCCCGAGGAGACGCTCGTCAACGGACGCGGCAGCTGTCGTGACGTCGCGGTGCTGATGGTCGCGCTGATGCGCCACCGCGGAATCGCGTCGCGGTTCGTGTCGGGCTACCTCGTGCAGCTCGCAGACGAGGGCATGATCCCCGACGAGCCGAAGGGCGTCTCGCACGACGTCGTCGATCTCCACGCGTGGGCCGAGGCGTACATCCCCGGCGCGGGCTGGATCGGCTTCGACGCGACGAGCGGCCTGCTCTGCGGGGAGGGGCACATCGCGCTCGCATGCACCGCGTCGCCGATCCACGCCGCGCCGCTCGAGGGCACGTGTGATGTCATCGCCAATGACGTCCAGTTCTCGACGACGATCTCGCGGCTCGGCCACGAGGCACGGCCGACGGCCCCGTATGCCGAGGACGTCTGGGGCGAGCTCGTCGAGGGCGGCGATCGCGCGGACGCGGCGCTCGTGGCGGCCGGGCTCGAGGTCTGGGTCGGCGGCGAGCCGACGTTCACCGCGCGCGGCGATCAGCTCCAGAGGCAGGATGCCGAGGAGTGGCAGGGCGGCGCGGTCGGCGAGGACAAGTGGAAACGCGGCCGCGACCTCGCCGAGCGGTTGCGCCAGCGCCTGGCACCCGGCGGCGTGATCTTGCACCGCATGGGCAAGAACTATCCGGGCGAGAGCTTGCCGCGGTGGGCGCTCGACGTGATCGCACGGCGCGACGGCGAGCCACTGTGGCCGGCGCGCGAGCTGCGTGACGACGCGACGCCCGAGGCCGCACAGCGGGTCGGCGAAGCCTTCGCCGCGGCGCTCGGCGTCGCGCCCGAGTTGCACGCCGCGTACGAGGACCCGTGGGAGATCCTGCGCGCCGAGGCGCAGCTGCCCGTCGATCTCGATCCGCGCGCCGCGGGGCTCGACGATCCGGAGGAGCGTCGCCGGCTCGCAAGGATCCTTGATCGGGGCGTCGGCAAGGTCGTCGGCTGGGTGCTGCCGCTCGGCCGCAGGACGACCGCGAAGGGCAAGGTTCCCGACGATGCGCCGTGGCGCACCGAGCGCTGGAAGCTGCGTCGCGAGCAGCTGTTCCTGGTTCCGGGTGATAGCCCGATCGGGCTGCGACTTCCGCTCGCGAGCTTGCTCGATGCTCCGTCGGTCACCTGGGGCGACGCGCCCGATCTGCCGGATCCGCGACGCGGCGACGAGGCCACCGCGGCCGCGCAGCCCGCGCCGCCGGCAGCGATCATCCCCGATCCGCAAG
>JACCTC010000116.1 GCA_013812655.1 Deltaproteobacteria bacterium
CGCGAGGCGCGCTGCCCAGTACGCGGGCAGCCGACCGGGCAGCTCGACGACGATGCCCGGCTTGCTGTCGCCATGCGCCCACGCGGTGGCGTCCGCGATCGGCTGCGCGGTGAAGCCGACGTCGAGCTCGACGCCACCGACGCGTGCCGCGGTTGGCCCGGCGGCGCCCCACGTCACCTCGACGAGCGCACTGCCGCTCGCATCGCGGATCGCGACGAGATGATGGTTGTCGTCGAACGCGAGCACGTAGGCGAGCTCGGGCCTGCGAGCGACCCTGCCGGCGCCGCCACCCGCGATCGAGGCAGGTGCGCGCCACAGCGCGACCTCGCGTGGACCGGCAGCGCGGACCTCGAACCACCGCGCGTAGTGCGCGGGCTCGGCGATCCACAGCGGGATGTACGCGAGCGCGAGTGCGATGTCGTCCTCGGTGACCGTGCGGGTGATGTCGAGGCCGAGCTCGGCATAGCGTCGCGTCCATGTCTTGCCGTCGAAGGACGCGGTCTCGCCGAGGTCTGCCCCGGTCGTGAACCGCCAGCCGAGCCGGCGCGCGGCGTCGATCGCGATCTCGCGGTCATTCCACCGGTAGATCCCGGCGGGCAGCGCGGCGCGTGCGGCTGCGAGTAGCGCGCGCGAGGTGTCGTCGATCGGGTGCGCGGCCCTGGCACCCGCGGCGAGCTCGGCGCGCAGCCGGTCGCTGGCGTCGTGGAACAGCGCCGGTACGAATGCGGTCAGATCGTCGTACGCCGTGTCACTCGGGTAGGTGAACCGCTGCGGGTAGATCAGGCCGCCCTGCGCGCGGAGGCCGCCGCCTGCCCAGCGCGCGCGCTTGCCGCTCGCGAACACGGCGCCGGAGCGCCCGAACCCGCTGCCTTGCGCCGCGGCCTGAAAGTCGTCGCCGCCGTTGAGCTGAGCGGTCGTGATCGCACCGAGCAGGCCGGCCTCGCCGTCACGGTCCTGACGTTGCTCCTTCGCGAGCTCGGTCGCTGCACGTTTCGCTTCGGACTCCACGGCCTCCCCACCCTGACCTCCGGGCTCCGCGAGCGGCGCCTGCGGCAACCTGGTGCCGCTCGTCGGGCCGAGCCCGAGCGAGTCGCGCGTCGCGAGCGTCTCGCCGCCACGTTCGATGCGCCACCGCCCGCGCTCGGCACCCCAGCCCAGCCCGGTCTCGGCGCTGGCGAGATCCCCGTCGAAGCTTCCGCCGTGGTCGTAGAACACGCGGAGCGGCGAGCGGACGAGCTCGGCGTCATCGGCGACGTTGCTCGGGATCGGAGCGGAGCTCGCGCTCCATGGCACCACCGGGATCTTCGCCGGTACCTTGTAGGGTGCCCAGGTCTCGCCGGCGCCCTTGGTGACGTTGTACTTCGCGTACATCGCGTCGTCCTCGAGCACGAGCAGCGACGTGTGGCGCGACAGCACGAAGTACTGCTTGCCAAGCGCGACCACCTCCTTGCGGATCGCCTCGTCACGCTTCTCGCGCAGCTCGCCCTCGGTCGGGCAGGTCACCGGCGCCGTCGGGCGGCGCGTGCTGGCCGTGATCACGGCCGACGGCCCGCTGCACGGCGGCACGCTGATCGTCTCGTGCTTCGCGAGCAGCCGCGCCGCGATGTGACGCTGCGCCCACAGCCGCGGCAGATACCCCGCCGTGCCTGAACCACTCGCCAGCTCGACACGCTGATCCCACGCCTGGCCATCGAGCATGCCGTGCAGGATGACCGCCACCGGCGGCTTGCCGCCCGCGAGCTTCGCGACGAGCTCGAGCTCCTCGCCGTCGGCGAGCTGTGGCGTCTTGACGTACACCGTCGCGGGGACCTCGAGGTGCGACGCGTCGACGAGCCGAGCAGAGACGTTGGTGACGCGCGCGGTGTGCAGCGCGGCGATCAGATCGAACGCCCGCCAGCCGACGTCGTCGGCGAGATCGATCGTCGTCGCGTAACCGCCGGTCGCGGCGGCGAGCGCCTCGAGGGTCTGGGTGTCGGGGCCGTCGCCGACGCCGACGCCGATGAAGTGCGCCTTGCCCGCGAGCTCGGCGCGCAGCGCGTCGAGGTTGCGCTTGCCGGTCGTGATCACGCCGTCGCCGAGGTAGACGATCATCGCGTCCTCGGGCGCGACGTTCGCGAGCAGCCTGGTCGCGGCCGCGAGCGCCGCCGCGAAGCTCGTCGCGCCGATGCCGCCTTCGGTCGCGAGCTGGGTGCGCAGCGCGCGTCGATCGACGTCCTCGACGCGAGTCGGCGCGAGCACAGTCCGGGCCTCGACGTCGAACGCGACGACCGCGACGCGATCCTTCTCGTCGAGCTCGCGCATGAAGCCATCGATCAGATCGGCCTGCGCGCGGAGCTCGAGGGTCCCGCGCGACGCGCTGACGTCGTCGAGGATCACCCAGGTCCGCGGCCGGTACGTGCGCGCGGCGGCCCGGAGCTCGGGACGCGCGCGCACGAGCACGAATCGCTCGTCACCCTGTGTGTGGGTGGCGACGGTTGCCTGCCTGCGCGGGTCACGCACGCGCAGCACGAGCGAGTCGCCGAGCGTCGCGCCCTTCGCGCGGTACGACACGACCGCGTCCTCGCCGGTACGCTGGACGTCGATCTTGTGGCTCGGCGAGGTGACCTCGCAGTTCGCGCAGCCGCGGACGCGAACATCGAAGCCAAGCTCGCCGACCGGGAGATCGACCTCGGGCAGCGGCACGCTGAGCGTCCAGTCGTCGTAGAGCTTCGGGAGGCTCTGCGTGTACGCGAGCAGCAGGCGCTTGTCCTCGCGCGGCGGCAGCGGATAGACGCGGAGCGCGAGCCGGCCCGTTCCCGCCCACTCGAGCAGCGCCGGATCGAGCCGGCGGTAGACGATGTCCTCGTAGATCCGGCGACCCTGCATGCGCTCGACGACGCCGGACTCCATGAGCTGGCCGTTGACGTACATCGCGAGCCGCTGCAGCGATGCGTCGGGCGGGATCGCGAAGCGATACATGCCCTCCATCATCATCGTCGACGGATTGTGAAATGACTGATCGATCGCGACGCGCGCGACCTGATCCTCGACGACGACATCGACCGCGAGCTTCGTGATCGGAAGCCGCGACTCGGGGACATGCGGGCTATTCGGCTCGCGCGCGTACAGCGTGCCGTTGCGCAGCGGCTTGACCGCATGTTCGTCGCGCTTGCGCGCCGCGGCTGCCCACGACACCAGGTGCGAGAGGCGCGGCGCGGGGCCCCGGCTCGGCGGCCGACCCGGCTCGGCGACGCCCTGCTCACCCGCATGC
>JACCTC010000175.1 GCA_013812655.1 Deltaproteobacteria bacterium
GGCTCGGGCACGGGCGGCGCGGCGCGGCATCCCGCCGCGAGCACGGACGCCACCGCCAGCAGGGCCGCACGCGACATCGGCCGAGCATACGTGGCGCGCCGGCCTCGTGCACGTGTAGCCTCCGCGCGTGACCGACAGCGTCTTTGTCCGCGGCCTCGAGTTCGAGGGAAACCATGGCTACAGCGCGGCCGAGCGCCGCGGCACCCGCCGGTTTCGGGTCAACTTGACGCTCGAGCTGTCGCTCGCAGCGGCATCGACGTCCGATCGGATCGCCGACACGGTCGACTACTGGAAGGTCAGCGAGATCGTCGTCGCGCTCGGCACCAAGTCGACATTTCGCCTGCTCGAGGCGCTCGCCGGCGCGATCGGCCGCAAGATCCAGGAGCTGTATCCTCATGCGCAGGTCGTGATCGAGCTTGAGAAGCTCGCCCCGCCCTGCCCTGGCGTGCCTGCGGCGTGTGGCGTGCGGCTCGTGCTGCCGGTGGTGCCGGCGTGACCGCGTTCACGTTCGCGACGCCGGTCCGGTTCGCGGACGTCGATCATGCGGGCATCGTCTACTACCCGCGCTACTTCCACCTGTTTCACCTCGCGTTCGAGGAGCTGTGGCGCACGAGGATCGGTGCGCGCGCATACGCGGACCTCATCGATCGCGAGCGCATCGGGTTTCCCGCGGTCCACGCGGCGTGCGACTTCCAGGCGCCACTGCGCTTCGGTGACACCGCGGAGATCGACCTCGGCGTCGCCACGATCGGCACGAAGTCGATCACGTTTCACTACCGCGTGTATCGCGGTGCAGAGCCCGGGGATGCGCAGGGGCGCACGCTGTGCGCCGACGGCAAGGTCGTGTGTGCCGTCGTCGATCTCGCACGCTTCGTTGGCGTGCCGGTACCCGATCACATCCGGACGCTGATCGCCGACCTCGTCGAAGCGTGAGACTCGATACGCCTGCCAAGTGCTCGAGAGCACGTGCGCCGAGGAAACCGCGACTCTGTGAGCGAGGAGGCTTTACCGAGCCTCTCGATCGGAGTAAGCCCACCCGCATGCTCGAGCGTGACCCCAAGACGTTGGCGAGGCTGCAGGCCGTGGTGACCGCGCTGATCGAGCATCGCGTGTCGACGTCGCTGGTCGATGTCGAGCGCGCGTTGGCCCGCTGGCGTAACGGCTCGCACAGCGCGCTCGCGGCCCACGGCGCCGTCCTCCGCCACGCCGCGCGCTGCGAGCGCACCGTCGAACGCGTCACCGCGGCCGCCGGCGATCGCCCGGAAGGCATCCTGCGCGACGCCGTCGATGCCGGGCTGATGGCGCCCGAGGAGTTCGTGCTGCTCGTCGGCAAGCAGCCCGAGGAGATCGCGTCGATCGATGCGCTCCGCGACGAGGACGACGCGAGCGCGCCCGACAAGAAGCGCACGCTCGAGGCGCTCCTCTCGCGCGGGCCGGTGCTCGTCCATGTCGATGCCCGCCGCGCCGAGGTCAACGTGCCGCCGCGATTCCGCGCCGACGCGAGCCTCGTCCTGCGCTTTGGCTTCAACCTGTCGCCCGCGATCACCGATCTCGTCGTCGACGACGACGCGATCGCCGGTACGCTGACGTTTGGCGGCCAGCCGTTCCGCTGCATCCTGCCGTGGACCGCGGTCTACGCCGCGATGGTCGAGGGCGAGCAGCGCGGCACGGTGTGGCCGGAGGATGTCCCCGAGGACGTGCTGACCGGCGGCGCCGAGGCCTCGCCGATGCCGGCTGGCGTCAGCGCGCCCGCACCGATCGCCGCCGCGCCCGCCGAGGACAGCGGCAAGGTCGTCAAGCGCGCGGCTTCGCACCTCAAGCTCGTCGAGTAAACACATGCGCGGCGCGGCGCTGCTGCTCGCGATCGCCGCCGCCTGCACGCGGCCTCGATCTACATCCGGCACGCACACCACGCCGGGCACGGGCCCCGCGAACCGTGCCGCTGCCGACGCGCCGACCTCGCCACCGCCCCGGGTGCTGCGCGGCGGCACCTTTGGTCTGATCGCCGAGGGGTTCCCGGCCATCGCGCGCGCCGGCGACCGCTACGTCGTCGCGTACCGCCAGAGCGACGGCGAGCGCGGGATGCCGAACCTGACGATCGTGGTTCGCGCGGTTGGCGCGGTTCGCGATCGCGTGGACGCCGAGCTGGCGCGGCACGAGGTGCTGTCGGTCGCCGAGGCCGACACGATGCTCGACGACGCCGACGGCAAGAACCCCGCCCTCGACGCCCGCGTCACCCGCGCGAACCGCTGGCTCGCCGAGCTCCATGCCGAGCACACGCTGGTCCGCCCCCTCGTGCTGATCCCGACGCCGACCCGCCTGCTCGTCGACCAGACCACCGCGACCGGCGACGGCATCACGGTGACCTGGGCCGCGAGCCGGCTCCGGATCACCGACGGCGCGCGCGTGCTCGTCGAGCGCGTCACGCCGGCGACCTGGCTGCACGCGCCGGCGCGCGTCGGCCCGACCACGTGCGAGACGCCCGGCTACCTCGGCGGCGCCGCGATCGATCGCGCGAACCGCCTCGCGATCCTCACGATCTCGTATGTCAGCCAGGCCGACTTCTGCATCGAACCGTCCGACCAGCACCACGCGATCAGCTGGTAGCGAGGCCTCAGCCCGCGTGGGCCTTCTTGCGCTCGTCGGGATTCTCGTCGAGCCACGCACGGTGGCTCTCCTCGGTGATCTCGACGACGACGTCGGCGGTGCCCAGCTTGGCCTGGCAGCCGAGGCGCGACTCGGCGCGCACGTCGAACGCCTTGTCCATGATGTCGTTCTCCTTGTCCGTGACCTCGGGCAACGAGTCGACGCCCTCGTGCACCCAGACGTGGCACGTCGAGCACGCGAGGTTACCGCCACACGCGTGGCCGACGCGCGCGCCGCACTCCTCGGCCGCGTCGAGGATCGTCGTCCCGGGCTTGACGTCGATCGAGATCGCCGCGAAGACCTTGAGCGTCAACGGATTCTGAAACGTGACCTTCGGCATCGCTATGCCCCTACCTTCTTGGCGGCGTCCTCGAGCGACACCCCGTGGAGCTGCGCACCGACGGCGCGGTTCATGCGGATCTGCGCGAATGGCTTGGTCGCCAGATCGAGCGCCTCGATCGCGTGTCGGATCGCGAGGTGATCGTCACCCGTCATCGCGGCCTCGAGCCTGGTCATCGCGGCCTCACCCGCGGCACGCACCTCGGGCACGAGGATCGCCGCGTCGGTCACGAACGCCTGGCGGGTCGCCTGGAGGATCCGTTCCGCCTCGATTCGCTCGACCGCGAGGTTGCGGCGCGCGAGATCTTCCTCGGCGAACTCGAAGGACTCCATCAGCATGCGCTCGACTTCCTCGTCGGAGAGGCCGTAGCTCGGCTTGACCTCGATCGAGGACTCCTTGCCGGTCGTCAGCTCCTTCGCCATCACCTGGAGGAGACCGTCGGCGTCGATCAGGAACGTGACCTCGAGCCTCGCCATGCCGGCGATCATCGGCGGGATGCCACGTAGCGTGAAGCGCGCCAGCGAGCGGCACGCATCGGCTGTCTCGCGCTCGCCCTGCAGCACGTGGATGTCGAACCCGGTCTGGTTGTCGGCGTACGTCGTGAACGTCTGCGTCGCGCCGGTCGGGATCGTCGTGTTGCGATGGATCAGCTTCTCGGCGATGCCGCCCATCATCTCGATGCCGAGCGACAGCGGGATGACGTCGAGCAACGTGACGTTCTGCTGACCTCCCGCGAGCACGTCCGCTTGAACCGCCGCGCCGAGCGCGACGACCTGCTCGGGATCTAGATCGCTGAGTGGCTGCTTGTCGAACAGCGTCGCCACGAACTCGCGGACGACCGGCGAGCGCGTCGAGCCACCGACGAGGATCACGCCGTCGAGCTGGTCGCGCGTGAGCTCGGCGTCCTTGAGCACGCGGCGGCACGCCTTGCCACAGCGATCGAGCAGGGGCTGGGCCCACGCGGCGAGCTCGGCACGCTTGATCGTACGCTCGATCGCCACGCCGCCCGTCACCGCGCCTGCCACCCGGAAGATCGCTGCATCGCTGTCGGAGAGTGCCTCCTTGACGCGGCGGGCCTCGCCGACCGCGGCCGCGATGATCGGCCGCGACGCATCGCCGCTGGTGACCGCGACGCCGGCTTCCTGGAGCACCGCGGTCGCGATCGCGCGATCGAGGTCGTCACCGCCGAGGGCGGAGTCACCACCGGTCGCCTTGACCTCGAAGACACCGTCGACGAGCTTGAGGATCGAGACGTCGAACGTGCCGCCACCGAGGTCGAACACCGCGTAGGTGCCGACGCTCCCGCGATCGAGGCCGTACGCCAGCGCCGCGGCGGTCGGCTCGGCGAGCAGCCGCATGACCTCGAGCCCGGCGAGCCGCCCGGCGTCGCGCGTGGCCTGGCGCTGGGCGTCGTCGAAGTACGCGGGAACCGTGATCACGGCGCCTTCGATCGGCCCGCCGAGCGCGGCCTCGGCACGTGCCTTGAGCTCCTTCAGCACCTCGGCCGAGACCTCGACGGGCGAGACCTCACGCGAGCCTACGACCCGCACGCGAACCGCGCGATCATCACCGACGAGCTCGTATGGCAGCATGCCGCGGATGCCGGCGAGGTCCTTCGCGCCGCGGCCGATCAGCCGCTTGACCGAGGCCAGGGTGTCGCGCGGCGACGCGAGTGCGTGAGCCTGTGCCGGCCTGCCGACGATGATCGAGCCGTCTTTCGCGTAGTGCACGACCGACGGCACGAGCGGGCCACCCTCGCCGCCGAGCACGATCGGCGACGAATCCTCGACGTGCGCGACGAGGCTGTTCGTCGTACCGAGGTCGATCCCGACGACGCGCGGCTTGCACCCCTCTTTGACGGGGCTGGCGCCCGGCTCTGAAATCTGCAGCAACATCGGAACTGACCTACTCTTCGTCGAGCGCGGCGTCGCACTCTTCGAGGTAACGCTCGACATAGCGCAGCAGGATCAGCTGACGCTTGATGTCCGCGAGCTGCGCCTTGCGAGGCTCGTCGGTCAGCGCTTCGGCCGCTCCGAACAGCGTCTTGACCTGGTCGAGCGCGGCACGTCGACGAGCCCGCATCGACTCGCAGAGCTGTTCGATCCGCGGAAGGTCGCCCTTCGCGCGCGCCTCCGCGAGCACCTCGCGCTCCTCGAGGAGCTCCATCACGAGCGCCGGATCGATGCGCTCGTTGTCGCCGATCGTCAGCCCCTCGTGCGCGAGCAGATACTCGGCACGCGTAACCTCGCGCTTCAGGAGCTGGTACGCGTCGTTCAGCGCGCGAGACTTCGAGAGCGCCGCGACTCGCTCGGCGACGGGCCGGGTCGCGAACCGATCAGGGTGCAGCTCCTTCGAGCGCTCGAAGAACGCGCGCTCGAGCTGGGCCGCGTCGACATCGAACCGCGGCGCGAGGCCGAGCAGCCCGAACGCATCGACGGCAGGCGCCGGCACGGTCGCCGGGCGATCAGAACTGGACGGACTCGCCACAGCCGCACGCGCCCTTGGCGTTCGGATTGTTGAACTTGAAGCCGTGGCCCATCATGCCCTTCACGAAGTCGAGCTCCATGCCGCCGAGGTACACGAGGCTCTTCGGATCGACGACGATCGAGACGATCGAGCCGTCGGCCAGTGGCGGTCCCGCGAACTCCTTGTCGGTCGGACGGACCTCGTCGGCCCACTCGAAGACATAGGTGAAGCCGGTGCAACCGCCGCCGCGCACGCCGATCCGGATCCGCGCGCTCGGTGTCCCGCGCTTCGCCTTCTGCTTTGCGATCTCCTCGGCAGCGGACAGCGTGACGGCGACCTCCTTCTTGGAGATCGGGGAGATCGGCGAGATCGGCGCAGCCTCGCCCTCGGCCTTGCCGATCGGGGGTGCTTGCTTGATTGCCGGAGCGGTCATGACAGTCTCCATCTACTTCGCGTGCTTC
>JACCTC010000176.1 GCA_013812655.1 Deltaproteobacteria bacterium
CTGCGCGAGCTCGCCGTTCACGCGCGCATCGGCGAGCTGTCGACGAGCATGCTCGCCGAGCGCTTCGGCCCGCAGCTCGAGCTCCTCGATCTACGCGGTAATCATCACGCGCTCCGGTACCTCAACGACCTCAAGCGCAAGGTGGTTGGCGAGCTGCTCGTCGGCGAGCCGCGCACCGTCGGGCTCTTGCGCGCCTGTCCCGCGATCCAGATGCCGTGGTGGGATCACGTGGCACTTGAATGACGATCCGATGAGCACGCTCGACGATCTGCTCGCCGCATGTGTCGCGGCTCCGGACGACGATGCACCGCGCCTGGTCTGGGCGGACGCGATCGGCGGCGAGCGCGGCGAGCTCGTCGTGATCCAGTGCGATCTCGCGCGCGGCGGGCTCACCGCGACGGAGGCCGCGACGCGCCGGCAGCGCCAGCGCGAGCTGCTCGCGACGCACGGTGCGGCGTGGTCGGGACTCGCAACACTCGCGAAGCACTGCGTGTTCCGGCGCGGGTTTGTCGAGACCGCACAGCTCGCGGTCGAAACTTTTCTCGCGCGCGCCGACGAGATCGTGGACGTGGCTCCGCTCCTCGAGTCGCTGACCGCGGTCGGACTCGAATCGTTCATCGACCACGATGAAGGCGGCCGCCAGACCGGAGCCGACGCGCTCCCCGTGCTCGCGCAGCTGTTCGCGAGCCCGTGGTATCCGCGGCTGCGCGCGCTCGACATCTGGGAGGCCAAGCTCGTCGTGTTTCCGGATCGCGAGTCGGCGTATCCCCACGGATATGGCGACGAGGTCGCAGACCTGATCGCGACGACGGGCGCGCTCGCCGGCAAGCGTGCCTTCGGGATCCGCGGCTCGGAGCTCGGTGCGCGCGGCGTCCAGAAGCTCGTCGCCGCGGGCGCGCTCGTGACGTGCGAGGCGTTGCGGCTCTACGAATCGACGCTGGCGACCACCGAGCTCCTCGCGATGATCGGCCAGGCGTCGCGCCTCGCGATCCTCGAGATCGGCCCCGACCTCGAGCTCGCGGCGTTCGCGGGGCTCCCGCCGACCATCGTCGAGCTGCGGCTCGGGCAGCATGCAACCGACGAGCTCCTCGCAGCGCTCGCGGCGAGCCCGATGGCGCCGAACCTCGAGCGACTCGAGCTCGGACGCGGCTCGATCTCGGCACGCACGGACGTGTTCGCCGCGTTTCCGCGACTGCGCTCGCTCGGGCTCACCGATGTGTCGATCGGGCCGTGGAATGCGCCGCCGATCTCGCGCAGTGACTTCGCGCGCACGCTGGCTGCGCACCTGCCGGGCCTGCGCGAGCTCCGAGGACCGTGGATGCCGAGCCCGGAGCGCGCTCTCGATCTCGTCGACGCGCTCGGCCCGCAGCTCGAGTTGCTCGATCTGCGCGGGTCGCGGCATGTCATCGGGCACCGCGACGAGCTACGCGCGCGGGTGGCTGGCGAGGTGCTGGTCGGCGAGAGCATTCATCCGATGCGGCTCCTGCACGTCCCGCGCAGGACGGCCGCGTCGTGGTGGGAGCAGGGTGATGTCACGCTCGACTGATCCCGGCGCTCGCGAGCGCGCCCGGTTCGGGCTCGCACAGCGCGGCGGCCGCCGCAGGAATGTTGCCGATGGCCGCGAGCCGGAGCTCGCACGTCGCGAACCCAGCCGCGACGAGGCGTGCCGCGACCGCCGGCGGCAGCCAGTAGCGTGGCGCGATCGTATCGAGCTCACCGCGCCTCGGCGTGGTGATGCGTGCGGCGAACGCGTCGATCGTGATCGGTTGCGCGGGCAGGGCGGTTCGCGCGCGCAGCGAGCCATCGACGCACGCATTCGCGAGGCACATCGCGCGTAGCGCGTCGCCGACGATCGCGCGGTCGAACGCTGGATCTTCGGGGACGCTGTCGGCGAGCGCGAGCGTGATCCACGGATCCGGATCGAACGGATCGGCGAGACAGTGTACCGACCGGCGCGCGCACCAGTCCTGCCAGCCCGCACGGGTCGCCGCCTCGACGAACGCCGGCGGCAACGCGGCATCCCACGGCAGCTCGCCGGCATGTGCGCGCACGACGGCACGCACGCCGAACCGCCGCGCGAACGCCTGGCCGACCTGCGCGAGCCACGGCGCGGCGTAGATCGCGTCGTCGTGGTCGGCCTCGGGATACGCAAACTCGCGCCACAGGTGGACGCCGAGCCAGCCGGCGATGCACTCGTCGAGGTGGAGCGGCAGCAGCGCGTCGCGATCGGGCGCGAAGTGACAGAGCTCGTGGAGCATCGGCGCCGGCAGGTAGCGATCGATCGTCGCGAGCGTATCGAGGCCGAGCGCGGCCCCGCGGCGCGCGAAGTGGGCCAGGTCCGCGGGATAACCGTAGAGGAGCGGCATCAACCGCCCGTAGTGCGTGCGCGAGTGCAGCGCGGCGAACGTCGGCGAGGCCGCGCGGAATGCTGCCGCCGAGTCCGCACCGAGCACGCGTTGCGGCGAGACCTCGCAGACCTCGAGCAACCCGAAGAGCTGGTCGAGCGCGGCCGTCAGGCGCGGCAGCCGCGACCACTCGAGGGGCACGTGCAGGAGGCTCGTGCGATCGGCCTCTTGCGCCGCACGCTGGGCCGGCATCGCGACCGTGTAGTGAGCCGCGAGGGCCATGGCACGCGCGTCGGCACCGTCGGCCCGTTCACGTGCGATCGCGTGGGTCAGCATCGTACGGAGCGACGCCGGGAACGCGATCGCGGGATCGAGCGACCGATCGAGCGACCGATCGAGCGACCGATCGAGCTGCGTGGCCTCGACCTCTGCGGCGGTCGCCAGCCCGGTCGCCGCCTCGAAGATCACGCGGGCGCCGCGGGGGCGCCGTCCGATCACGACGATGCCGTCGGGTGCAGCCTCCTGGCGGTGCTCGATGATGTCGACGAGCCCCGCCGTCGCGAGCCAGTTGCGCAGCTGCACGGTGTCGTGGACATCGCCACCGTCGGTGTAGACCGCCATGTTGAGCGCGAACATCAGCCCCTCGAGCGGCCCTGCATGATCGACGTCGACGCGCAGATCCTTGACGATGACCTGACCGCCGGGCATGACCGCGGCCGCGGCGATCGCGCAGAGCTCGGCGCACACCGCCGGCGGGTGGAGGTGCAGCACGTTCGCGAGCAGCACCGCCGCATGGCGATCGCCGAGCGCGACCTCGCGCGCGTCACCCTCGACATAGGTCACGCGATCACCGAACCGCGCGAGCGTCTGTCGCGCAAGCGCGATCACCGCCGCTTCGTCGACCAGCGTCGCGGTCGCCGCCGGGTGCGCGTCGAGGAGCGCGGCCGTGTACGTGCCCGCGCCGCCTCCGATGTCGAGCAGCGAGCCGCCGTCGACGATCGTCGCCAGCTCGCGCGCCGCCGCGGCACCCGCACGCACGAGGTGCTCGTGATAGCGCAGCGCCGCATCACCGCCTTCACGCGCGAGCGGCGTGTTCGTGCGGATCACGTCGGCGAGCAACCCCC
>JACCTC010000182.1 GCA_013812655.1 Deltaproteobacteria bacterium
CTGGATGCGCGTTGGCGAGTCTCGCGTGCGATCCTCACTGCCGCCCATAAGCTAACGCCCGCGGCACCGCGTTCTCGCTGCGCTCGGGTGGCGCGGCGTCCTCGCTCGCCCGCGTCGCGCGATCCCCCGGCCGCGGCTAACGCCCGAGGCACGGAGTTTTGCGGCCCCCGACCGATCTATGCGATGACTGGACGTGCGCACTCGCCTGCTCCTTGTCGTCGCACTCGGCTCCGGGTGCGGCGACAACGTCGGTCACTGGAGCGACGCTGAGTTGATCGGGCGCGGTTCGAGCGCCCGGCTTGCGGTGTCTGGCGACGGTCATGCCACCGTGGTCTTCGAGACCGGCACCGGTGAGCGACACAAGACGGTGTGGGCAAACCACTTCGATCCAGTCAGCGGCTGGGCCGAGGCCGCGCCGCTCTTCGAGGTGGATGCCGGCGGCCGGCTCGGGGCCGCACCCATGCTGCTCCAGCTTGGGGGAAATACGACAGGGCACGCGGTCGCTGTTGTCGAGCTGTCGACGGACACGGCGCAGGAGGTCCACGCGATCCGCTACGACCCCGCCGTCGGCTGGGGAGTCGCGGCGCTGGTGGACAGCACGCCCGATCCGGCGCTCTTCCTGCCGTCCGCGGCGGGACGGTTTGACGTGGTCGTCGACGACGCCGGCACCGCGACGGCCGTCTACCGGATGTCGATCGGCGGAGCCGACACTGTCCGCGCAAGCAGGCAGCGCTTCGGCGAGCCATGGAGCGCACCGGTCACTCTCGTCGAGACCGGGACAGCGCCACGGGCGGTCCGGATCGCAGGCGACCGCGCGGGCATCGTGATGGTGACGTGGACCCAGCGCGAGGTGATGGCGTCGCGCTTCGACCCCGGCGACAGCGGATCCGTGGGTACGTGGACCGCGCCCGAGGTCATCGCGGAGGCCGGTCGCGTCGAGACCCAGACGACGGGTATCAGCGCGCTCGCGGCCGGTGGGCCCGGGACGTTCTTCGCGACGGCGATCACCGACGACGGGCTGTGGGCCGGCCGCTACGAGCCGAGCACCGGCTGGGTGCGCGCGTCGATTCGCGACCAGGGCGACATCGGGTTGCCGACGATCTCTGCTGACTCGTCGGGGCGCGCGGTCGCGGTCTGGCAGCTCACGGATGCGCTCGCGCTGTCGGCCCGCTACGATCCGGTGACCGGCTGGGGCACCCGCGATCGCATCGCCGTCGGGGCGCAAATCCTGCGCACGGCACTGGCGTCTGACGGCAGCGTCATCGCGGCGTGGGACAAGACGGATCGCGACACTGGCTTCAACTACGTGTGGACGAGCGAGCAGGCGCCGGGTCACGGGTGGCGCGAACCGAGACGGCTCGACGGCTCCGACGAGAGCGTGCGCGCCATCGCGACGGATGCGGTGGGTGGCGCGATGCTCTTGCACGGTACCGGCGCCGGCATCACGGCGCGCCGCTACACGCCCTGATCGCAGCGATAGCTGCGAAGCGTTCTGGCGGGTGTCGGCCGTCAGGCCACTCCTGGGGCTCTGGGGAACCCGGCGGCTCCGAAAATCGGATGCTGATGTCCGATTTTGGGCGCGAAGTGCGGTCGGGGTAGTTACGGAAGGAGATGGCGGCGCGACGAACTGGGTCGGCGACGCATCCAAACATCGAAGGGAGACATCGTCATGACGAATCAAGTCCTGTTGTGGGTCGCCGGTGGCGCGGTCGTGCTGATCGGCGTGCTGCTTGCCGCATCGCTGTTCACCGTCGAGCAGCGCACCGTCGCGATCGTCCAGCGGCTCGGCAAGTTCATCCGCGAAGCCGGGCCTGGCATCAACGCGAGGGTTCCCTTCATCGACACGGTCGCCGGGCGCGTGAACCTGCGCGTTCAGCAACTCGACGTCCGGATCGAGACGAAGACCGAGGACAACGTCTTCGTTCACATGATCGTGTCGGTCCAGTACTTCGTGCTGCCCGACAAGGTGTACGACGCCTTCTACAAGCTCGACGACGCGCGCCGTCAGATCACCTCGTACGTGTTCGACGTGGTCCGAGCGCAGGTCCCGAAGATCAAGCTCGACGACGTGTTCGAGAAGAAGGACGACATCGCCGAGGTCGTGAAGATCGAGCTCTCGCACGTCATGGAGGGCTTCGGCTACGGCATCCTCAAGGCACTGGTGACCGACATCGAGCCCGACGCGCGCGTCAAGGAAGCGATGAACGAGATCAACGCGGCGCAGCGGATGCGCGTCGCCGCCAACGAGAAGGGCGAGGCCGAGCGCATCCTCAAGGTCAAGCTCGCGCAGGGCGATGCCGAGAGCAAGGCGCTGCAGGGCAAGGGCATCGCCGATCAGCGGCAGGCGATCGTCGCCGGTCTACGCGACTCGGTCGACGAGTTCCGCCGCTCGGTGCCGGGGACGACCGCGAAGGACGTGATGAACCTCGTGCTGATGACCCAGTACTTCGACATGCTGAAGGAGATCGGGGCGTCGTCGCGCAGCAACGCGATCCTGATCCCGCACTCCCCGGGTCATCTCTCGAGCCTGACCGAGCAGATCCGCAACGCGATGATGGAGGCTGATCAGGTGACCGACGTGTCGACGGGCGAGCACGCCGGCAACGGGCACGGCGCGCGCACGTCGTGACGTCGCGATCAGGCCGCGACTAACGGGCCGGTTGCCGACTCGCAAGGGGCCGCTTGGCCGCCTGCGGGTTTACAGAAACCAGCTCGTCGCGATCACCCCGACGGCGACCACGGGTGCGAGCGCGACGGCGCACGCGGCGAGGTAGGTCCGGAGCGGGATCGGCGTGAACGCGAGGGCGTAGCTCAGCGGCGGGTTGAACCAGAGGACCAGCCGGAGCAGGACGACTGCCCAGAACGGGTGCGTCTCGAGGAGCGCGAATGCACGCACGAGCCAGCGATGGCGGGGGCGCCACGGATCGGCACCCGCCCGGCGCACGCGACGGGCGACGAGGAATGGCAGCGTGACCGCGAGCAGACCGCCGACGTAACCGACGGTGAAGCCAAGCCAGGGTCCGAAGGCGAGGCGACCGCCGATCACGAATGCCATCCCGGGGAGCCCGAGGAATGCACCGCCGATGAACGCGGCGATGAAGATCGCCGGGGCTGCCGGGCCGAGCGACTCGAGCCAGGCACCGACGCTGGTCGGCGTCACGCTGCCGGTGACCCACAGAAAGAGCGCGCCGCCCACGAACGCGACAACGAACACGCCGAGGATCACGCGGCGCGCGGTACGTGACAGGGTCACCGCGCGGGCTCGGGGTGCATGGGCGTAACAGACCGCATCGCCGGGCATCTTCCAACCGATAGTTTCGCAGCCGCAGGCCGCCTGCAGTTTGTGGATATTGTCGGCGAGCGCGCCGGCTACGTATGCGATGTTCCAAGCCGTGCGGGTGGTCGCGACCCTAGTTGCCTTGATGCTCGCGATGTTCGCGGTCGCGCATGGACAGCCGTCGGCGGAGCACGAACCGGCGCCCGCGCGGCGATCGCCTGCCGACATCGAGCGGGCACGCGCGGGGGTGCTGACCGAGAGCTACCAGAAGGAGCTGCCCGGCTACGAGGTCGGCACCGGATCAGGATCCGCGCGCGCGAGCGATCCTCGGATGCGCAAGAAGGTCCCGCGGGATCGCGCGGCGCGCGTCGACACCCGCGAGCAGCATGCCGCCCCCGGGGATGGCGGCGCGCTGGGCAGCCTGCTCAGCATCCTGATGTGGGGCTGTCTCGCGGTCGGCCTCGGGCTCGCCGCGTTCTGGTTCGCCACCGAGCTCGCGAAGTACAACGATGACGCGAAGCTGCCGCCCGAGGAGGCGGAGGCCAAGGCCGCGGCGCAGGCGCATGCGATCATCGACAAGCCGCTCGGCGACGCCGACGAGCTCGCGGCGCGCGGCGAGTTCGCCGAGGCGATCCACACGCTGCTGCTGCGCACACTCCACGAGCTCGCGCGCAGCGCGATGGTACGCGTAGAGCGCTCGCACACCAGCCGCGAGATCCTCGCGCGCGTGCCGCTGATCGCCGATGCCCGCGAGGCGCTCGCCGGGTTGATCACGGCCGTCGAGCTGACGCACTTCGGCGACGACCCCGCCGGCGCCGCCGACTACGCGCGCTGCCGCGAGCAGTTCAATCGGTTCGCGACTGCGTTCCGCAATAACCTCGCGGTCCAGCAGCGGATGCCCGCCGCCGGGGGAACGGCGCTCGCGTCATGACAAATCCGTTCTCCAGGACGACGCTCGCGATCATCATCGGCGTCGCCGCGGTGTCGCTCGGAGTCGCGGTCGCGCTGACCGTGATCGGTGATGACCTCAGCGGTGGCCAGCCGTCCGCCGGTGCCGACAGCTACTCGGTCTCGGCGATCGGCCATCGCGGGCTCGTCGAGATGCTCGGCAGGCTTGACGTCCCGGTCGTCAAGAGTCGCAGCGAGTCTGGGGGCAAGGCCACGCGCGGCGTGCTGATCATCGCGGAGCCGACCGTCTCGGACGACGCCTCGAAGGAGCGGCTGCGCGCGCTCGTCAAGTCCGCGCCACGCGTCCTCGTCGTGCTGCCGAAGTGGTACGGCAGCGCCGGCGTCGGCGAGACCTGGATCGACGAGGCCAACCGACTGCCGACCTCCGAGGTCGACGACGTCCTCGAGACGATCGGCGCGGGTGCGCGAATCGATGGCACCGCGGGCAGTGGTGGTCCGGCCGTGTGGTCGGCGCCCGAGCTCGACATGGAGCGGTTCCGCCTCGTGATCCCGTCGCGGCAGCGGGTGACCACCGGTGAGACCGAGGATGCGATCGCCGGGGACGGGCTCGGCGAGGTCGTCATCAAGCTGGCGTCAGTCGACGGCGACGAGCGCGAGGTCTGGGTGCTCACCGACCCCGACGTCCTCAACAACCACGGCCTCCGCCACCCCGACAACGCGCTGTTCGCGATCAACCTGATCGATCACGTGCGGGACGGTGGGCCGGTCGTGCTCGACGAGGTGATCCACGGTTACGCGCAGCAGCCGAGCCTGCTCCGCACGCTGTTCCAATTCCCGCTCGTGCTCGCGACCCTCCAGGTCCTGATCTGCGCGCTGCTCGCAGTGTGGGCGGCGATGGTGCGGTTCGGGCCGCGTCGGGCCGCGCCGCCACCGCTCGCGCCGGGCAAGGACTTCCTGATCCAGAACACCGCCGCGCTGCTGCACTACGGCGGCCACCATGCCGACGCACTTCGCCGCTACCTCGCGCACAGCATCGCCGCGGTTCGCCATGCGTTGCACGCGCCCACGCTCGCGCCGGGCGCGATGACCGCGTGGCTCGAGAGCGTGCGCAAGAACCGCGGCGGAACGATTCCGCTCCCCGACCTCGAGCGCGACACGCTGACCGCTGACACCCCCCAACGCACCGTCGAGATTGCCGACCGCGTGTACCGCTGGCGCATGGAGATGATCAATGGATCTCAACACCGTACGTGAAGTCTCGGGCCGTCTGCGCGAGCAGGTTCACCGCGTCGTGGTCGGACAGGACCACGCGATCGACCTGCTGCTCGTCGCCTTGCTGTGCGAGGGCCACATCCTGTTCGAGGGCGTTCCGGGCGTCGCCAAGACGCTCCTCGCGCGAACGTTCGCGAGCAGCCTGTCGCTGACGTTCACGCGCGTCCAGTTCACGCCGGACCTCATGCCCGGCGACATCATCGGCACGAACCTGTTCAACTTCCAGACGAACACGTTCACGCTGACGAAGGGCCCGATCTTCACGCAGCTCCTGCTCGCCGACGAGATCAACCGGACGCCGCCGAAGACCCAGGCCGCGCTGCTCCAGGCGATGCAGGAGCGGTCGGTCACCGTCGACGGCATCAACCACGAGCTCGGCGACGGGTTCATGGTGATCGCGACGCAGAACCCGATCGAGCAGGAGGGGACATATCTGTTACCCGAGGCCCAGCTCGATCGCTTCCTGTTCAAGGTCGTCGTCGGCTATCCGACGCGCGACGACGAGCGGGATATCGTCCGCCGCCACGGCCATCGCACGACGATGCCGAAGATCTCCGACTTCAATGTCCAGCCGATGGCCGACCTCGGCACGCTCGTCGCGATGCGGCACGCGGTCTCCCAGATCCGGCTGTCCGACGCGATCCTCGACTACATCGTCGATCTCGTGCGCGCGACCCGCGAGCGGCCGGCGATCGCGTTCGGCGCCTCGCCGCGTGCGGCGACGATGCTGACCACGGCGGCACGCGCCTATGCCGCGCTCCAGGGCCGCGACTTCGTGCTCCCCGACGACGTCAAGAACCTCGCGGTGCCGGCGCTCCGCCACCGCATCGTGCTCGCGCCGGGCGCCGAGATCGAAGGGCTGTCCGCCGAGTCGGTCGTCCGCCAGATCCTCGACCAGGTGCCGGTTCCGCGGTGAGCAAGTAGATGCGTCCCACGATCCGCTGCCTCGTGCTCTTCATCGCCGGCATCCCCGTGTCGCTCGCGGCGGTGTCGATCGATCCGAGGCTGTGGACCGTGTGGATCAGCTACCTCGGCGCCGCGCTGATGCTGACCGGCATCGATGCGGTACTCGGCCTGCCGAAGCGCCGGCTGCGCGTCAAGCTCGAGGCACCGGAGCAGGTGTTCATCGGGGACACCACACCCGCGCGGATCGTGCTGACCGCGCCCGGCAAGCGGAGCGCCGAGCTCGGGATCCTCGCGGAGCTCGACGACGATCTCGCGCCCCAGCCCGAGGTGTGGGCGACGATCCGGCCCGGCGGTGCGCCCGGCGACGACCCCAAGGTCGCGCGCCACGTCCACGAGCTTCCCCTGTCGCCGCGGCGCCGCGGCGATCACGCGATCCGCGCGGTCCACTTGCGCTGGCGCGGCCCGCTCGGACTCATCGAGAAGCGGGTCGCCAGGCCGCTCGGCACCAAGGTCGGCGTCGTCCCGAACATCGGCGCGGTCCGGGCGATCGCGCTGCGGATGTTCGCGGACCAGAACTTCATGCAGGGTCTCAAGGTCGAGCGGTTCATCGGCGACGGCTCGGAGTTCGAGTCGCTGCGCGAGTACGTCGTCGGGCTCGACCACCGCGCGATGGACTGGAAGTCCTCGGCCCGCCACCGCAAGCTACTCTGCCAGGAGTTCCGCGCCGAGCGTAACCACCAGGTCGTGCTCGCCGTCGACGCCGGGCAGCTGATGTCCGAGCCAGTCGGTGGCGTGCCGAAGCTCGATCACGCGATCAACGCGGCGATCCTGCTCGGCTGGTTCTGCCTGCGCACCGGCGACCGGGTCGGCCTGGTCGGCTTCGACGAGCGGGTGCGGCAGTGGGCCGAGCCCGCGGGCGGTATGCACACGTTCCGCCGGCTGCAGGCGCTGTCTGCCGAGATCGACTACTGCGCCGTCGAGACGAACTACACGCTGACCCTCGCCGAGCTGTCGACGCGGCTGCGCCGGCGGTCGCTCGTCGTGCTGTTCACCGATTTCCTCGACACCGTCACCGCCGAGCTGATGATCGACAACGTCACCCGGCTCGCGCGCCGCCACCTCGTGCTGTTCGTCGCGGTCCGCGATCCGTCGCTCGAGACCCGCGCGCTCGCCCGGCCGCGCACGCTCGGCACGCTCCACGAGGCCGTGGTCGCCGGCGACTTTGGCCGCGAGCGCAGCATCGTCCTCGAGCGGCTCAAGCGCGCCGGCGCCCACTGCATCGACGTCGCGCCCGACCAGTTCTCGATGGCGCTCGTCAATCGCTACCTCGACATCAAGCGCCGGGAGCTCTTCTGATGGCGGTCTACAGGCAGCAGGGCAGGCAGATGCGCAGCGTCGAGTTCCGGCGCGAGCGCGAGACCACGTGGAAGGAGCTCGAGGCGCTGATCGCCGAGGCCGACAAGCGTGGCCTGCGCTCGCTGACGGCCGAGCAGCTCGCCCGGCTGCCGCACCTGTATCGCGCGACGCTGTCGTCGCTATCAGTCGCCCGCTCGATCTCGCTCGATCGCGCCCTCACCGAGTACCTCGAGAGCCTCGTCGGCCGCGCATACTTCGTCGTCTACGGGACGCGCCAGGCGCTCCGCAAGCAGCTCGCGGACTTCTTCGCGTGGAAGCTGCCGTCGACGATCCGCCGCGCCAAGTGGCACATCCTGGTCGCGACGATCGTGATGCTCGCCGGCGCGGTCGCGGCATTCCAGCTCACGCTCGGCGACATGGACTACTACTACGCGTTCGTCGGCGACATGGCCCAGGGCCGCTCGCCGGCGTCGTCGACGGCGGAGCTACGCGGCGGGCTCTACGACGAGGGCTCGGTCTCGGGCTCGCTCGCGACGTTCGCGGCGTCGCTGTTCTCGCACAACTCGCGGATCGGCATCATGGCGTTCGCGCTCGGCTTCGTCGCCGGCTTACCGACGCTGTTGCTGCTGTTCTACAACGGGCTCGTGCTCGGCGGCTTTGCCGCCCTCTATCACTCTCGCGGACTCTCCGTCGATCTCTGGGGCTGGCTCCTCCCACATGGCGTGACCGAGCTGCTCGCGGTGATCCTGTGCGGCGCGGCCGGCTTTTTGCTCGCACACGGCCTCGTGTTTCCCGGCGCATCGACGCGCATGGATGCGCTGCGCGAGCGCGGCAAGCACGCCGCGGTGATCGTGATCGGCGCCGTCATGATGCTGTTCGTGGCCGGCCTGATCGAGGGCATCTTCCGTCAGACCGTGACGAGCGTGCCGGTGCGCTACACGGTCGCCGGCACCACCGCCGCGTGGTGGATCTTCTACTTCGGCTACGTCGGCCGCCGCCGCGACACCCGGGCCGCGGTCGCTCGCGAGGAGGATGCCGCCGATGCCGAGGTCATCGAGGCCCAGCTGACTGCCTCGGCCGCCGCCGCGAAGAGCATGTCGATGTCACCTGCCGGCGCGAGCATGTCGATGCGCGCGATGCGAAGCCAGCGGGGGCGCAAGTGAGCCTAAAGCCGAGCATGCTCGTCCAGCAGCGCGCCGAGGTCGCGAAGCTCGTACGCGAGATCGTGACGCCCGAGGGCGTGCCGATCCGGTTCCAGCTCGCGCGTGCCGGCGATCGCGCGGGTGCCTTCCTGCTCGACATGGTGATCCAGATCGTCGTGCTGATCGCCGTCGGTTGGGCGCTGTCGCTCGCGGCGGGTGCGCACCTCGAGGGCTCGTGGTTGACCGCGGTCGTCGTCGTGCTCGCCTTCTTGCTGGTCAACTTCTACTTCGCGTTCTTCGAGGTGCGCTGGCAGGGCACGACGCCGGGCAAGCGCAAGGTCGGGATCCGCGTGATCGACGCGCGCGGCGGACAGCTCGAGACCAGTGCCGTGCTCGCCCGCAACCTCGTCCGCGAGCTCGAGGTCTGGATGCCGCTCCGGCTGCTGCTCGCCGGCAAGGTCGTGTGGCCGGCGGCACCTGGCTGGGCCGTGCTGGTCGCCGGCGCGTGGACGTTCGTGTTCATGCTGTTCCCGCTGTTCAACAAGGATCGCCTGCGGATCGGCGACCTGATCGCCGGCACCCGCGTGGTCATGCAGCCGAAGGTGATGATGCCGCCCGATCTGGTCGCCGAGCATGCCGAGGTGGCAGTCCACCGGCCGCAGGTCCGCGCGTTCACGTTCACCGAGAAGCAGCTCGCGGTCTACGGCGTCTACGAGCTGCAGATCCTCGAGGGCGTGCTGCGCCAGACGCCCGACAACGCCGGCTACTTCGAGGCGATCCGCACGGTCTCCGACAAGATCCGCACGAAGATCCGGCACGAGGGTCACATCCCCGAGCACGATCACGACCGGTTCCTGCGCGACTTCTACGCTGCGCTCCGCGCTCACCTCGAACAGAAGATGCTGTTCGGGAAGCGGCGCGAGGACAAGTTCTCTAAGTAGCCCCAGACGCGGTTGCGACCGCTACTCGAAGACCCGCGCGAGCTCGTTGGCGCTGGTGCCTTCCTTCTCGTTGCGTAGCTGGAAGTACGTCACCGCTGCCATCACCGACCCGAGCGAGCCCACGATGATCGCGCGCACGAGGTCGACGTACATATAGGTCGGGATCCGCTTGAGCGTCTCGTCGAAGATCGCCGGGTTGCCGGCGTCCGGCAGCATCACCGCCTCGACGACCTTCTGGAGGCCCCAGTTGATCAGGCCGAGGATGAAGAGCAGTCCGAAGATCTCCAGCTTGTGGCCGGCGGTGAGCTCGCGGCTGCGCTTGAGCGCGCCGATCAGGCCGGGCCGCTCGAGCACCGACACCTGCGTCGAGACATAGAGCATGCAGAACACGATGATGCCGGGGACGATCAGCGCGAGGAACCCGCCAGCGACCGCGAGCGCCGACAGTAGCGCGACGCCGAGCACCGGGAAGAACCGCACGAGGCCGGTCGCGATGCACGCGCCGATCGACGCGTGCTGGCCCTGTAGCTCCATCACGACGCCGTAGGTCAGCGCGGCGGAGACGAAGATGTTGAGCAGCAGGATCACGCCCGCGCTGTAGGTGGCGAAGTCGACGATCTTCTTCAGCTTGAAGAGATCGAGCTCGCCCTGCACGACCGACACGCCCCAGATCAAGAGGGGCGCGTAGATCAGCGTCGTGATGAGCATGAACGGCAGGAAGTTCTTGAACCAGATCTTGAAGCCGGTCCCGAGAACACTGCCAATGCCGAATCTGTTTTCCATCGCGCTCCCCCAGCGTGAACGTCGAGGATGCCCGAAGGGCTCGGCGTGACGCAAGCGCGGAACGGGGACGCGAGCAGCTAGGATGGTGGGATGGCACCGGGATTCGACGACGATGACGAGGGCGCGCCGACCACCGAGGCTTCCGACCTGACGCCGGCGACCAGCGCGGAGCCTGCGAGCCAGCGCCGTGCGTTGCCGTCGCACAGCATCCCGGGCGAACGCTACGAGCTCGCGGCGCAGCTCGGCCACGGCGGAATGGGTGAGGTCATGCATGCGCGCGATCGCCAGATCGGCCGCGACGTCGCGATCAAGCGAATGCGTGGGGACGCGCCGTCGGAGCGCGCGATGCAGCGGTTCCTGCGCGAGGCCAAGATCCAGGGCCGCCTCGATCATCCCGCGATCGTGCCGGTTCACGAGCTCGGCCGCGCGCGCGATGGCCGGCCCTACTTCGCGATGAAGAAGCTCGCGGGCCGCACGCTCGCCGCGATCCTCAAGACACCCGACGCACCGCGCCAGCGCATGCTCCGCGCGTTCGCCGACGTCTGTCTCGCGGTCGAGTTCGCCCACCAGCGTGGCTTTCTCCACCGCGATCTCAAACCCGACAACATCATGCTCGGAGACTTCGGCGAGACCTATGTCCTCGACTGGGGCGTCGCGAAGCTGTTGGGGCGGCCCGACGACGATCTCGACGGCGGTCCCGCGCAGACGGACGAGCTCGCGACCGTCGCGGGTAGCGTGATCGGCACGCCCGGGTACATGTCACCCGAGCAGGCGACCGGTGACCCCGGCATCGACGCGCGGGCCGACGTCTACGCACTCGGCTGCGTGCTGTTCGAGATTCTCACGGGCACTCCGCTGCATCCGCGTGGCTCTGCGGGTCTGGCGTCGAGCGTCGCCGGGATCGATGCGCGACCTTCGCGGCGCGCGCCTGAACGTGACATCCCGCCCGAGCTCGATGATCTGTGCGTGCGCGCGACCGCCGCATGCGCCGAGCGGATCGCCACCGCGCGCGAGCTCGGCGACGCCGTCCAGCGGTACCTCGACGGCGATCGCGATCTCGCGCAGCGCCGCTCGCTCGCTGCCGCACACCTCGAGTCCGCCGAAGCCGCGCTCGTCGCCGGTGATCGACGCGCCGCCACCCGCAACGCCGGTCGCGCCCTCGCCCTCGATCCGACGCTTCGCGGTGCGGCCGAGCTGGTCTCGCGCCTGATGCTCGAGCCGCCACCGAGCCTGCCGCCCGAGGTCGAACAATCCCTGGCGGAAGACACGGACGCGGTCATCCGCCGCACGGCGTTCACCGGCCTCGTCTCGTCGGTGGGCTACACGCTCGCCGTGCCCCTGCTGTTCGCAACGTCGCGAGTCCCGCCCACGTGGATCGTCGCGCTCGTCGCGCTCGTCGCGGTCAACACGGCGTTGCTCCTGCGTGGGACGCGGACCGATGTTCGATTCCCGCAGGGTGCGATCCTCGCCGTCAATGCCGTGATCGTCGCCCTCACGTCGGCGATGGGCTCGTGGCTGCTCGGCCCGCCGCTCGCCGTGTTGACGGTCATGGGCATCATGGCGGGGCGGTACTACTCGGTCCGGCAAGGCGTGCTCGTCGGCGGCACCGTCATCGCGGCGATGTTCGCGCCGAGGCTCGCCGAGCTCGGCGGCATGCTGCCAGTGACGATGCATGTCACCGGGCACGTCCTCGCGATCGACGCGCCGCTGTTCCACGGGGAGACCTCGACGTACGTCTGGCTCATCGCGTTGCCGCCCCTCATGGTGGCAGCGGCGATCATCTTGATGCGCGGGCTTCGCAAGAGCGAGCGAACCGCGCGGCGTCAGCTGCACCTTCAGGCGTGGCAGCTGCGCCAGCTCGTCCCCGATTGATTACTTCTTGGCGGCGCTGCCGCTACCGGTCGCCGGAGCCGTCTTGGTCGGCGCCGGGGCGCTCGAAGACGTCTTCGCCGGCGGGGCCTTCGCGCCCGCCTTGCCGCCGTCTTCCATGCGCTTCATCGCGGTCTGGACACCGGGGTCCGCGCCGCACTTCTGCATCGCCGGCATCATCTCCTTCACGCGGCCCATCATCTTGTCCTTGGCCGCCTGCGGGAGGTCCTTACCGGCTGCCTTGGCGTCGTTCGCCATCTTGATCAGCGGCTGGTTCTTGTCGATGAGCGTGTTGATGCTCGCCGCCATCTTCGTGCAGTCCTCCTTCGCGGCGACGACCGCGTCGACGAACTTGTTGAAGAAGGCGATGAACTTGTCGGCATCGGCCTGCGAGATCTCGGGCTTCTTCGCCGGAGCCGGAGCCGGAGCCGGAGCAGGCGCCTTGGCGTCCGCCGCCTTCTTGGGGGCCGGAGCCGGAGCCGCGGCTGGCTCCGCGAAGGCAGTGCCTGCGAGCGCGGCAGTGCCGAGGATGGTGGTCAGCGTGAGCGAGCGCAGCAGTTTCATCGGGTCTCCTCTCGTGGGAACGAAGAAGACCGGACCATGCCACACGTTATTCAGCGGACGCGCGAGATCGCCGCGCTTTGCCAAACTGTCACGTGGGGCATTTTGCGTACTACTTTCGCGGAGCTGCGACTGCCATCGCAGCCATGCTGCCGGAACCGCTGACCCGTTCGACGGGGTAGGGCTGGGTGGCGCGGCGGGCACCGACATCGGCAATCGAGGTTCCGGCGACGATCGCCTGGAGCTCGGCCACGATCGCGAGCGCGAGCTCGGCCGGTGTCTCGGCGCCGAGATCGAGGCCGATCGGCCCGATGACCCGCGGATCCTCGTCATCAATCGCGAGCTCGCGCAGCAGCCGGCGCGTCCGGTTCCGCGGCCCGAGCACGCCGATGTACTGCAGCTTCGTGCCGAGCAGCATCGCGAGGCTCTCGCGATCGCGATCGGCGTTGTGGTTCATCACGACCGCGACCGCGCGATCACTCTGGCCGATCCGCGCGGCGAGCTCGGCGGGTGAGCCGACGAGCACCTCGTCCGCCATCGCGAACCGTTCGCGCGTCGAGTACTTCGCCTCGCTCGAGCACACGATGACGTCCCAGCCCATCGAGCGGGCAAGCGTCGCGACCGGCACGGCGTCGTGGCCGGTGCCGCAGAGGAACAGGCGCGGGGGCGGCAACACGGCCTCGATCAGCACGTCGATCGTGCCACCGGCGGTCGCGTACGAACGGTTCGCCGAGTGGCCGGACGCGATCACGTCACGCATGTCAGCAGCGATCTGCTCGCGCACGCGCTCGTCGAGCGAGCCGGAGTCGTCCGCGATGGCGCCGTCTGCGATCAGCGCGAGCCGCGTACCGATGGTGATGCCGGGTACATCGGAGCGAAACACGGTGGTCACCGCGCCGCGCTTGTGGTCGCGCAGACAGCGGGCTGCGAACTCGAGCGCGTCGATCCGGCCGGCCGTGCCGGCTCGCTCGAGCAGCACCTCGACGACGCCGTCGCAACCGAGGCCGAACGCCGAGCGGATGTCGTCATCATCGTCATCGTTGCCGTCGTCGTTCGCGGTGGTCGAGTCGTAGCGAAGAAGCGCTGGCGCGCCATCGCGGGTCAGCGACCAGCCCTTGCTCGAGATGTCACCCTCGAGGCAGCCGCCGCTGACCTGGCCGGCAACCCAGCGGAAGCGGGTCAGGATCATGCGTGCGCCTGGACGACGATATCCGGCGCCCGTGACGCAGACGACGGTGGCCACCAGGTAGGGCTCGCCGTGCCGGCGAAGCCGAGCAGCAGCCTCGACGATCGATCTCTCGGTCATTGCTATCTGTCCTCTGCGGGCGGCACTCGCAAGCACCGCGCCATGGTGAGCTCACGTCGGCTTCGTGGTCGAACGCGGAGAGACCGGCGGAATCACGCGGGGTACCTCGATCCGAGCGGCCGTCTCACGAGGCACGATGGTCAACGCAGCCCCGATCGGCGCGCACGGTGTGATCGCGCCGCGCGAGGTGCTCGCCACACATGTCGCTACTGGACCGGTACCGCGCGCGAATCGCCGGCGTTCGAGTCGCTCGCCAAGCTTCTCGACGACCGCGCCACGCGCGTCGTCCATGCGCACCGCCCGGTGATCGACGCTGCGGCCGACAAACACCATGGTGCATCCGACCACGAGCGACGTCACGGTCCACTCGCGCCGCGTGAACAGCACGCGCTCGAGCCGGGTCAGCCGATCACGCGCCGCGAGCGCCTCGCCAGCGGTATCGAGGGCCTCGAGCAGCGAGGCGGTCAGCGGCTCCTCGGGCCGGTGCGCGAACCGCACGACGTTGCGGCCGTCGATCACGAACACAGCCTCGGCGTCGGGCCGCACGCCGTAGAGCATCGCGGCCGTCGCGACATCGCCGGCGAGCCGGTCGCAGAACACGATCTCGCGATCGCGCGTGAACGACCATGCGCCTGCCTTCGAGAGCACCAGCAGCTCGGCGTCGAGCTCGCGGAGCCGCGCCGAGATGGCGGTCAGCTCGGCTGTCGACGCGCGGTCGAGGGACCAGTCGCGGACGAACGCGACGAGGCGGGGAGGGCTACCAGGCTCGGGTTGGTCATGCAGGGGGAGCTCGGGAGCCAACGAACCAACATGCACATGCTCGGTCGACATGAACGCTGGCCTCCAAGTGCGAGGAAATCTAACTAACTAGCGAAGCTTGACGCTGCGAATGTAGTTGTACGGAACGTTCTCGCCGCGGCCGCCATCGGCGATGTACAGCATCGAACCGTCGCTCGCGACCGCGATGCCCTCGAGGCCATACGCCTCGGCGGCGAGCAGGTTGTCGTCGTCGATGTGGCCCGGCATGCCGTCGAGCGCGATCGTCTCGACCGCCCCGGTCACCTTGCGGATGCGGAAGTTCTCGAGGTCGGCGACAAAGACCTCGCCGGTCGACGTCACCGCGATGCCCTGCGGATGGCTGAACTGTGCCGAGCCCATCGCGCCGTCCGCGAAGCCTGCCGTGCCGGCGCCCGCGAGCGTCGTCACGGTGCCGTCGAGCGCGACCTCGCGCAGGCGGTGGTTGCCGTAATCGGCGACCAGCAGCTTGCCGTCCTTCACGGCGAGGCCGTACGGCTGGTTGAACTGCGCGGCGGTGCCGGCTGCGTCCGCCATGCCGGGGGCGTCCCACGCACCGGCGAGCGGCGTGACGTCGCCAGTCACCGCGTCGACGATCGACACGACATGATGCTGGTAGTCGGAGACCGCGAGCTTGCCGCCCGGGAGAACGACGATGCCGCGCGGGCGGCCGATGCCGTTCGCGATCGGCGTCGCGGTGCGAGCGTTGACATCGACGCGCCACACCGTGCCGGCCATCAGGCCCTGCTGGTTCTCGGGGCCGCGATCGGTCGTCACGAACAGCGCGCCGTCGGGCGCGAAGGCCATCGCGAACGGGCGCGAGAAACCTTGCTTGGAGATCAGGGTCGAGGTCGTACCGTTCGAGTCGACGACGCGGATCTTGCCGTTGTCGAAGTCGGCGACGTAGACCTTGCCGTCGCGGTGCGCGACGTTCACGGGATTCGCAAACCGCGCTACGCCACGCTTACCGTCGACGAAGCCAGCCTCGGCCGAGCCCGACAGCGAGCTGACGCCGCTGGTCATCGGGCCAAGCTCGTCGTCGCCGCCGCCGCCCGTGTCATCGCCGGTGCCAGGGTCGTCCGTGGCACACGCGCCGAGGAGACCCGCGAGGAGGAACACAGCAACATTCGTCTTGGTCATGGCAAATTTCCTGAGGTGAATGGCTACGGGGTCTGGTAGCAAGAGCCTTGCCGGGGCTCTAACCGGCGTGGCGCCTCCAAAACCGCCCGTATAGCGTGGCGCTGACGCTCACCGACGCGCACCCCGCGGCAGAGTCGCCCGCGGGCGAGGATCGATCAGCTTCATCGCCGCGAGGTGATCGTGCACCTGCGGCGGTGAGAGCCACGCGAGGTCCTGTGCAACCTCATCGACGATGAGGTCATTGCGGCGTAGCGCACCGTCGAACTGGCGGAGCGTGCCGAGCATCTTGGGGCTCGCGACGATGATCACGTGATGAAAGCCCTGCTCGCGCACGAGCTGCGTGACCTCCTCGACGATCCGCTTGGCGAACTTGCTATCCATCTCCGCGAGGTGCGCGGTGCGATGATCATCGGTGGAGCCGCGTCCGCCTTCCTGCCAGCGGTTGCCCGGTTTGCTGTCGGAGAACATGTCGTGCATCTGGCGGCCCGCGCTCACGAGATCGCGCTCCTCGCGGAGCGTCGGTTCGTCGGCTTCGACCTGCTGATAGGTGAACAGCCGCGCGTGTGCCGCGTCGACAATCGCAATACAGGCTCGCTTCATGGGAACTCCTCCAGGTCCCCAAAACTGCATCGCACGTGCCCTTGCGCACGGTGGTTTCCCGATGTGCCCACACGATCCCGCGAGCGCTCACGCGCTGCGCTTCCGCGCCCACCTGGTGCGCGGTGCGCTGTCAGCGCGCGCCTAAAAAGCGCCTGTCACGAGCGGCACCACGCGCGCAGCGGGATCGGCATCGTCGCTCTCGAACGTGCGCCGGTAGCCGTGCGCGACGACGAGTCCGAACCCGACGATCACGCCCGCGTAGACGAGGCGAGCCGGCACCTGGCGCCAGCCCCTCAGGCACCACAGGTCGAACGCCTTGACGACGTCGTTGTGCCGACTGAACAGCAGCACGTCCTTCGCGAAGTCGACCCATAACCCGGTCGCGAGCACGGTCAGGCCGAGCTGGCCATAGCGGTTCTGTGGCCACGCATCGGTCAGCACGAGCGCGGTGAAGCCGCCAAGCAGCAGCGCGTCGGTGAGCTTGGGCGCCAGGTAGAAGAAGATCCGTTCGTCTTTGCCTCGGAGGCCGCGGACGTAGGTCCAGCCGAACCGGAACTTGTCGGCGCGAGGATCGCGGCGGGGCGGGAACAGGTGGACATCGAGCACGGTCGCACCGACGAGCTTCGCGGCCAGCGCGTGGCTGCCTTCGTGAAGCGCGACCCCGACCAGGTACGTCGGCGGGATCAGGGCGAGACCTGTGTAGACCAGCGTGCGCTCGGCAGGCTCGGCCGCCGCCGGCGACGCCAGCGCGCAAATCGTGGCGACGGCGATCGCGAGGCGCATCCCCTCGGAGCCTAAACCACGACGGGCGCCGTGGCGGCCGTGGCCGACGCCGTGGCGGCCGGTGTCGTGACCGAGAGGAACCGGTTATCGGACGCGAACAGCAGCTGCTTGCGCCGCACGAGCGCGCCGATCATTGCCTCGACCTCGGCCGGGACGTGTGCGTCCTCGCCGATCTGCGCGACGATATCCTCGGTCGACGCTCCCGCCGTGGCGGCGTCCCAGATCACCGCCGCGAAGTCGAGGATCCATTGCACGCTCGACGCTGGACCCTGCCGCCAGCCGAGGGGGAAGAACGGAGACGCGAAATCGACGAGGACCTCCGACAGTGGCCGATCGATCTGCACCATGAGCCGACCCTAGCCGCTGGCTCTGACAGTACAGTCGCGGTCATGGCGAAGACCAAGGCGAAGGCGAATGGCAAGGCGAAGGGCGGCAAGGGCACGGCGAAGGCCAGGCCGGAACCGAAGGCAAAGGCAAAGGCAAAGGCGAAGGCCAAGCCCAAGGCGGCGGCGCAGAAGCCCGAGAAGGACGAGGGCATCGAGGCCGTCTCGGAGCTCGTCTCGCTGCTCGCGTGCTCGAACTCGACCGCCAACGCCCTCGGGCTGTCGTGCGAGGACGTGATCGACCGCATCGACGTCGCGGTCGGCTATGCCGCATTCACCGCCGCTGCGTACAAGGATCGCGGTGGCGCGTTCGGCGAGATCGGTGACGTCGCGAGCGAGCTCCTCGTCGAGTTCGAGCGCCACGCTGCCACGCTCTCCGGTCTGCTCGATCGGATCGCGCCGCACGCCGAGCACGAGGCGCCGCATGATCACGACGATCTGGATCCGCATGACGTACTCGCGCGCCTCCAGCCGTTGCTCGAAGAGCAAAACCACGCCTGACCGTGAGCCTCCGCTCGTGAAGGCGTTCGACCGATGAGTGTCGATCTCGGGACCGCGTGGTGGGAGTACGTCGGCGTCGTCGACGGCTTCGCGCTGCTCACGCACTACATCCAGCACAAGAGCCGGTGGATCGACCTCCGCACGTGGCCCGCGAAGGTCGGGCTCTCGCTGGACGAGTGGACTCGCTCGGTGGCGCGCGCGCGGGATGGCCGGATCGCCTCGCTCGTCGGCTGGAGGGCGCAAAGCGTCATGGTCCAGGATGGCCATGGCAAGCAGCGCACCGAGCTCAAGCTGCCGTTCAAGAAGTACGGCTTCCGCGCGGTCGGCTTCGTCGGCGAGCGCGTCGTCGTCATCCCGGGACACCTCGGCCATGACAATCATGCCTCGCCGCTCCACCACGCCGCCGCGCCGCTCGTCCACGACGGCAAGAAGTTCGTGCCGATGACGGGGGGCGAACCGGGTCCGGATCCGACGCAGTCCGCGATCGTCGCGCTGCTCGACGGACCCGACCGGCTGATCTGGGAGGGCAGGGTGTACGACGTCGACGGCGACAGCCTCGCGGCGATCTGCGATCTGCCAAAGACCCATCCCAACTTTCGCAGCGACTTCGTGCCGCTCGACGGCGCTCGGTTCGCGTGCGCCGCGGGTGGCCGGATCGCGATCGTCGACACCGCGGTCACCACGAAGCCGATCGGCAAGGCGCAGGTCATCACGGTGCGTGCCTGCGAGGACGCGCTGCTCGCGACCACGCTCGGGCCGTATCGCCACCATCGTTACGATCCCGAGGCCGGCGCGCACGAGCTCCTCGACTTCGGTACCCCCACCGAGGACATGCCGGTCGTGTTCGCCGCGCCGTGTGGCCTGATCAGCTTCGCGGAGGAGAACAAGCAGCTCGTGCGGCTCCGCGTGTAACGCGCGATGCCTACGTTCGAGGCGGCGCGAGCCAGACCTCGTCGACCGCGACGAAGCCGAGGCGGCGCGCGAGGCGTAGCGACGCCAGGTTTCCCTCGTCGGCACCCCACACAGGTTCGCGCTCGCGACCGGCACCGCGCTCGTCGTGGATCATCGCGGCAGCGACGAGCGTTCCGAGCCCGAGCTGGCGTGCGCCCGGCAGCGTATCGACCGAGACATCGAACCACCGCGCGCTGCGCCATGGTGCGTACGCGAACGCGACGGGCGCGCCATCGACGTACGCCGTCCACACCCGCGATGCCTGCGCGAGCTCGGCGGCGAGTGGGGCGGGCACGTGCGCGAGGTCGGCGTCCGCGGGCAGCAGCATCGCGCCTTCGAGATCGGGCAAGCCATCGGGCTCGGCGAGCGTGTGGAGGATCGCGCGGCAGGGAAGGCGGTCCGCATGCCGGAGCGCCGCGACCAGCTCGTCGGTGACCAGCATTGCGTGATCGGGATACGCACGTGCGAGCGCGACCGTGGCCTCTGGATCGGCCTCGCCGTATACGACCGCAAGCCGCGCACGCTCGCTGCCCACCGCACCACCCGCGCCGAGCACCCGTTGCCAGCTCGCGGGATCGCCGGCGATCCCGTGTGCCTCGACCCAGCGAGGCTCGTCGGGAAGCGCGAGTGCGATCACTTTCCCGGCAGGCCTGCGAGGTAGCCGATCGCCGCCTTGGCGTCCTCGACGAGGCACGTGTTGATGAGCTTGCCGCGGGTCGCGCCCCACTTGCCGCGCCGGACCATCGCGCGCTCGAGCGCCTCGACCGCCCGCTTGTCGCCGAGCGCGCGCAGCTTCGACACCGCCTCCTTGCGGCTCTCGCACGACGTCCCCTGCTCGAGATCCAGGCTGTACGCGACCCACCAGTCGACCGTGTCGACCAGCGTGTGACGCTCGATCACCGGCACCACCGCCGCGCGCCGCGCGATGTCATCGCTGATCGCGGCATTCGCGAGCCCCTGCCTTGCCGCCGGATCCTGCGTGCGCACCCAGAGGTCAAATGCGCGCGCGACGACCGCGAGATCCTTGTCGACCGCGGCCATCGTGCGGAGATTCGCGCGCAGCCGGTTCTTTTCCTCGAGCGCCGGATCGAGCTCGAGCGCGCGCGTGTACGCGTCTAGCGCAGGCCCGTTGTTCGCCTGCGCGGCGTGCGCGTGGCCGAGCACGAGCTGCGCCATCGCGTCCTTCTCGATCGTCGTCTTGTTCTGCTCGAGGATCGCGATCGCTCGCGCCGGATCGCCGCGCTCGAACAGCGCTTCGTTTGCCTGCGCGGCAACCGCGGACATCTCGCCGCCCTCGTCGTCGCCGCCCGCGGTCATCACCGCGATCACGACGCCCACCACGATCGCCACCGTCGCGATCGCGGCATACAGCATCCACTTCTTGCGTGGCAGCTTCACGGCCGGCCGGGTCTCGGGCTCGAGCAACGCCGACAGCCGCGGCGAGCTCTGCGCCGCCCCGCCCGCCGCCTGCGCGAGCCGCTGCTCCGGCGTCAGCCCGAAGATCGGCTCGCCCTGCGGCCCGGTGTACGGCAACCCGAGCCCGACTCCTCCGCGAGGTGTCGCGCCGCGTTGATGACCCTGGGCGATACCTTGCGGCAAGCCACGCGGCGGCGTCTGCGGCTTCGCAGCGACCGGCAGCCCGGGCGGTGGTGGCGTGCTGAGCGCCTCGCTGATCGCGTCGTCGATCGAACCGGCCGTGTCGTCGACCGCGTCCGCGCTCCTGATCTCACCGCCGTCGACGACAAGCGGCGAGCTCCCCGTGGTGTCGACGCGCTCGAACTGCACGTCGGTCACGCCGCCGTCGGGAGTCTTGAGCGCCTCCTCGACGGCCGCGATGAACACGTCGGCGTCGCGATAGCGCTCGCTCGGCTTCTTCGTCAGCCCCTTCGCGATCAGCCGCTCGATCGATGACGGCGGCGGACGCCCGCCCTTCGGCACCCGCTGGCGCATCGGTGGCACCGGCTTCGCGGTGTGCATCGACATCACCTCGAGCTTGTCGTCGCTGTAGAACGGCGGCTGCCCGGCGAGCATCTCGTAGCCCATCACCGCCGCCGCGTACAGATCCGCGCGGCCATCCATCGGGTTGCCGAGCGCCTGCTCGGGCGCCATGTAGATCGGCGTGCCGAACGCCATCCCGGCCTGCGTCAGCTTCACGCCGTCGTCGAGCTCGGCGCGTCCGTCGATGGGCTTGGCGATCCCGAAGTCGAGGATCTTCGCGAAGTCGACGTCGGATCCCTGCCGGATCAGGAAGATGTTCTCGGGCTTGATGTCGCGATGGATGAGGCCGGCACCATGGATGTGCGAGAGCCCGCGCAGGATGTGCGCGAGGATGTGGAGCGCGCGGCCCGGCGCGAGCTGGCCTTCGCTCTCGAGCACGTCCGCGAGGCTCTTGCCCTCGAGGAGCTCCATCGCGAGATACAGCGACCCATCGGGCAACCGCCCGACGTCGTAGACCGAGACGCAGTTCGGATGATCGATCTTGCCGACCGCGAGCGCTTCACGCTCGAAGCGGCTGCGCACGTCCGACGATGCCGCGAGCGACGGATGCAAGATCTTGACGGCGACCTGCCGGCGCAGCCCCATGTGTGCCGCGCGATAGACGAGCCCCATGCCGCCGCGCCCGAGCATGCTCTCGAGCTTGTAGCGGTTGTCGATCACCTGACCGAGTAGCTCTCTACCGTCCGAGTTCTCGTCGTCCAACGACACGATGGTGGCGTCGAGTACGAGTGGATCGGTGCCGTCCCTCGACATCAGGCACCATTCTGCCACCGTCGAACCGATTCGCCCATCAAGCCCCCGGGATTCCACACCTAAGCCGTCCGGGGCGTCTTGCCAGCCCCCACGACCCTGTGTAGTCTCGCCTCCCCCAGCCCAGGTAGCTCAGTTGGTAGAGCAGCGGACTGAAAATCCGCGTGTCGGCGGTTCAACTCCGTCCCTGGGCACAAAAAATCACGACGAACGGCGAGCCCGAACTGTCAGTGACGGTTGCTAAGCTGGTCGAATGAAGATTATCGACGAGCGGCTTCCCGGCCGCAGCGATGCCGAGGATCTCGCCCTTCGCGACCTCGTACGCAAGGTCGAGATCTCGGAACGCAAGCGCGAGAACGAGGTCAGCGCTCAGATGCCGCAGACGGATCGCGGCAGGGTTGGCCGAACCGAGCGGATGGCGGAGCAGCAACAGTCGGTCAAGGACGCGATGGCTGCGTTGAAGACGAAGCTCGACCAGCTCGTCGAGGAGCGCCTCGCGCTGCTGCCGGCGGACGCGACGGACATCAGACACGGCGATGGCGGTGGCGACCTCCGGGATGACCGACGCTACCCGGTCGTGTGCACGAGCGCCGGCCAGACCGTTTCGCTCGGCGGGTGCTCGACGCAGGGACCTGCAGAGCAACGCGTGGCGTGGTTCCGCGACGCAGCGGAGCGCAGACGTAACCAGTAGCGGCGCTGGTCGCGCGGCCCGAGGACGGAGTTCGTCATTCCTCGAAGGAGCAGCCTGGTATCACCTCGAGCGGGGTCGCCGATTGGTCGTCCTGAATAGCCAAGCCGATCGCCTTCACGCTCGGTTCGCTTCCACTGGCTCGTCGGAGGCGCCTGGTATGCTGAAGTCATGTCGGACCCAGCCGATAAGAAGAAGCTCGCGACGTATCAGGACGTGCTCGATGCACCGCCCTACACGGTTGCGGAGATCATCGCGGGCGAGCTGCACGTATCGCCGCGACCGGGGACGCCGCACGCGGTGATTGCCTCGGCGCTCGGTGGCGAGCTGTACTCCCCATTCGGGGCGGGACGAGGCGGGCCCGGTGGGTGGACCATCCTCGACGAGCCCGAGCTTCACTTCCGTGACGAGGTTGTCGTCCCCGATCTTGCGGGCTGGCGCGAGGAACGACTCCCCATCGTTCCGGACGAGCCCTTCCTGACACTGTCGCCGGACTGGATCTGCGAGGTCCTCTCGAGGTCGACCGAGACCCGCGACCGACTGGAAAAGATGCCGCTATACGCGTCGGTTGGCATTCGCCATGCGTGGCTCGTCCAGGCGAAGTCGCGCTCGATCGAAGCCTTCCGTTTACACGACGGAATGTGGCTCGCGATCGGAGTGTATCGAGATGCCGGGAAAGCGCGGATCGAGCCGTTCGACGCGATCGAGCTCGATCTCGCGCGGCTGTGGGCGAAGACGCCGCAGCCAACGCGAGCCTCGGACGGCGCCACGTATTACCAGTTCGAAGGCCCGTGACCGCGTTCACCAGCGAATCGAGACGAGCATCACCTCGAGCGGCGTGCCGTTGCGGTCGAGCGCGATCTTCGCAGGCATCCCGACGCCGATCACGCCCGACTCGAGGACCGTCTTCGCGATCTGTGGCGTGAGCTCGGCGATCGAGCGCCCGTTGATCGAGACGAGGCGATCGCCCTCGCGCATGCCGGCGGCGGCGGCCGGGCCATCGGCGTGGACAGATGACACGACGAGCTTGTCGCCGTCGACCGTGGTCGCGAAGCCGAACGTGCCGGCGTCACCGACGCGCGGCGGGACGATCGCGATCGTGCCGAGATCGAGGGCCTGACCCTCGGTGACCGTGTAGTCGCGCTTCGCGGCGGGTGCGAAGCCGTCCTTGCCCATGATGTGGAGCTCGCCCTTGCCAGCGGCCACGCGCGGGACGAGGAACTTGCCGGCCTGATCGGTGGTCGGCGCGCGACCGGTGAGGAGCGAGCCGAGGTTCCTGGTCGAGCCCGTGCCGCCGCCGGCGAACGCGAAGACACCGGGAACGGGTTGCTTCGTGAGCACGTGGATGACGGTGCCGCTGATCGTGGCCCACCGTGCGAGCGCGAAGTCATGCGTCACGGGACCGGCGGGAACCTCGAGCTCGGCCTGCGTGCTGCCGCTGGCACTATCGATCGTGCATTCGTACTTGCCGGGCGCGAGCGACTCGAGGGTGTACGCACCGTCGGCGGCGGCGACGTGGCGGGTCTTGTCGCTCGGTCCGTCGCAGGCGATGTCGAAGTCGGCGACCGGCGCGCCGCCGAGCGTGACCTTGCCGGTGAGGGTGCCAAGCCGAGCCAGCGTGATCGTGACCGTGTCGCCGGTCTTGACGCCCGCCTTCTCCGCGCGCGTCCCGCCGCGTGGGCCATCGACGACGAGCTGGTAGGTCCCGCGTCGCAGCTTCGAGATCACGAACCGACCTTCGGCGGAGGTGAGGACCGGCGGGCTGCTGCTGCCCCAGCCGCGGCTTCGCGTCGTCGACTTGCCATCGTCGTCGTCACTCATTTTGGTCGCCGTCACCCACGCATCTGACGCAGGTTTGCCGTCGGGACTGGTGACGATCCCGCGAATCACACCGTCGCGCGCTTCGACGGTCAGTGTGATGCCGGTCTTCTCGCTGCCAGCGACGAGGTCGAGCTCGACGGTCGCCTTGCCCGGCTTGTCGTAGCGCATGCTCTCGATCTGTTCGTCGCGATCGGCGCCCGCGCGGACCTTGACCTTTCCGGGTTCGATGCCGACGACGCGAAAGCTGCCATCGGGTGCGGTCGTCGCGCTCTGGCCACCGCCGGAGAACGATATCTTGAACGTCTTGTCCGGCGTCGCGCTGCGCACGCTGACGCGCGCCGCATTCACGGCGGCGCCGCTGGTGTCGATCACACGGCCGCTGATCGACGCGCGTGCCTCGAGCTTCACGACGAGGCCGTTCTGATCGGCATCCGTGATCGTGACCGGCAACGTTCCGGTCTGGCCCTCGGGAGCTTTCGCGACGATCCGGAACTTGCCGGCCGGCACGTTCTGCAACACGAATGCGCCACCGCCGTCACTCTTGCCGTGCACGAGGAACGTCTTCGCAGCGTCGAACATGTTGCCGAGTCCGATGTCGCCCTCGAGCTCGATCGAGATCGCCGCGCCCGCGAGTGGCGGCTCGACGCGTCCGGTGAGGGTGGCGCCGATCGCGAGCTCGATCACCACGTCGGTGACGTCCTTGTCGACGACCTCCACGTTCTTGCCGATGTCTGGCACCGCGCCCTCACCGACGGCGAACAGCATGTAGGTCGCCGGTCGGACGCCGATGATCTCGAATGAACCGTCGCTTGCGGTCGGATCTGGCGCGAGCCCGAACTGCTGGGTCGCGAGCGAGATGGCGCCGAGCATCACGCCGGCGAGGCCGTCCTGCGTGCCCTTCTTTACGACGCGCCCCGAGATCGAGAACGCGCGGTCGACATACACGCGCACGCCGCTGACCTGCTCGCCGATGCCAAGCGCGACCTCCGTCGGGTTCGCCGTCGCGTAGCCGCTTGCCATCGCGTGCAGCGAGATCTGTCCCGAGCCCAGACCGTGCAGCGTGAACGTGCCGGTGTCGTCGGTGCGCACGAGCTGGTCACTGCCGCGGCCACCACGGCCGCCGGTGGCGCGAATCAGGGCGTTCGGGACGGGCTGGTTGTTCTCGCGCGCGATCACCTGGCCGATGATCCGTGCACCAGGAATCAGCTCGAAGTCCACGGTGAGCGGCTTGCCGGCGACCTCGATCTCCTGCGCGCCCGGCACGTAGTCGTCGTGGCTCGCGCGCAACGTGAAGTCGTCATCGGGAAGCGTGATCTCGTACGTGCCGTCGGCCTTGCTGATCGCGGTGTAATCCGCGCTGCCGCTCAGCTCGGGCATCCCGCTCTCGACGGCCGTGATATGCGCGTCCGCGATCGGTCCCCCGCCGACGTCGGTCACCGTGCCCTTCACGATCGCGCCACCGGCAGTCAGTGCGAGATCGACACCGCCACGTCGCTCGCCCGCCGCCACGACGAGCTTGCGCTGCTCGGCCGGCAAGAAGCCGCTCGCAGTCGCGGCGACGATGTAGACGCCGGGGATCACGGCCTTGGCCTCCCACGCACCGTTCGCGTCGGTTACCACGACGAGCTTTCGCGCGTCCGCCTTGATGATCATCGCCATCAGCGACGCGGGTCCGATCGACACGACCGCGCCGGCGATGCCCGTACCATCACCCGCTCGCGCGACGCGGCCCGACAGCGACGCCGGCGCGAGTGGCTTCGCATCGCGGACGCGCCGTCCGCCCGGTGAGGTCTGCGTGGTCGCGGATGCAGAGCCGGCACGCGCGGTGGTGCCGCTGCTCGAACTGCCGCACGTCCGCCACGCGATGACGGCGGCCACGAGCAAGAGGACGACCACCCCGGCGGTGATGATGCGGCGCACGCGCGAATCGTACGCGCGCTGGTGCACCAATGGACTGGCGATGGACGTCCAACGGTGTACCGACCTCCTATGTGTGGTGGTCCTGAGTGGTGGTCCGCGTCCGAGCTTCGACCTCACCCTCGATCGCGTCGGTGCACCAATGGTCCACCAGGGGACGTCCAATGGTGCACCCAACTGCTCCGCGAATCGACGGTGGGGGCATTTCGGTGTGTCCGGCGAATGTCGGCCATCATGTCCGGTGCTCGGCCATTTCGGACGGAGGCGGTGGTGATCCTCGGCGGTTGGCGCGGCACGCCCGTTGCTCGCTCGGATGCTACGATGGCTGTGATCGTGGCGCGATCCACGGAGGCTCCGGTGCCGCTGGGCGAGTCCCGCTGGCGGACGGCCGCATCTTGTTGTGGAACAAGACCTGGGACGACTGGGAAGCCCTCTTGGCGATGCGTGGCGAGAAGAGCAGCCCTCGCTTGGCGTACCTCGACGGCACGGTGGAGATCATGAGTCCCTCGCGCGATCACGAAGTGATCAAGTCCTGCATCGGGTGCTTGCTCGAGGCGTATTGCTTCGCGCGCGGCATCGGCTTCTCGCCGGTTGGCGGGTGGCTGCAGGAGGACAAGGCGCTCGAAGCGGGCGCCGAGCCCGACGAGTGCTACGTGTTCGAACCAGGGTCGCGTAACAAGCCGCGGCCGGATCTGGTTACCGAGGTGATCTGGACCAGCGGCGGCATCGACAAGCTCGAGATCTATCGACGATACGGCATCGGCGAGGCCTGGTTCTGGGAGGACAATCAGATCTCGATCTTCGTCCTCACCGCCGGCGGCTATCAGCGTGCGCCACGCAGTCAGGTCTTGACCGAGCTCGACATCGACCTGCTTGCCGGCTTCGCGTGCGTTCAGCCGGTCAGCGATGCAGTGCAGCAGTATCGCAAAGCACTCGGCCACTGAGTCGGCACCGCGAACAGCTGGCGCGCGAGCGCGCTCAACTCTTCGACGAGCGGCTGGCGAGCTCGGTCAGCTCGGTCTCCGCGATCGAGCGGTTACGCGCGCACGGTCGATTCAGCGAATATCCTTGAAGCCGGAGTCGGGATCATTGCCCACCGTCTCGAGCCGACCTCTGATCTCCCAATCGAGATCCACCTGGATGTCGGGGACCGTGATCTCCCCTTCGATCGCAGTCGCGTCGTGCGCGTGCAGGGTGAAGCCATCGGCGATCTTGAACTCGTGGGACGCCGATGCTTTCACTGAGCCCGCGAGCTGCCCGATCACACCCTTGCCGCGGCCGCGCAGGTCGATGTAGACGGCCTTGATGTCGACATCGTTCCCTGTCGACATCGCGACGATTTTGACCTTTATGACCTGTCCCGCGGCGAACGTGCCGGTGTGCTCGAGCGTCACCTCGGCAGCCCCGCCGGTCACCGAATCCATCGCACCCTTCATCTTATCGACGATGCTCATCATTGCCCTCCAGGCCCCGGTTGAGCGACGACGATAGCCATCTCCTCGACGCGAGGACAATCCCTCCGGCACGGATAGGGTCTTCGCCGGCGGTGGCGGCACAGATCGAGCGTCAACGCGCGTGCCGTAGCCGCTCGCGGATCGCCTTGCGGACCGCGCTCAGTGACGGCAGCGCCATCATCTCCGCCACGATCGCGAAGTCGAAGCCGGGCAAGCATGCACTGGCGGTGCGTGCTTCATAGCCGGCGTCAGCGAGGACATGCACGCTGACCGTGCCGTCAATCCAGAACCAGACCTCGCCGATGCCGAGGCGGCGGTAGATCTCGAGCTTGTCGATGCCGCCGCTCGTCCACACGACCTCGAGCGCGAGATCGGGCCGCGGCTTCGCGAGATCCTCGAGGATGTAGCACTCGTCCGGTTCGAGTCCGGCCTCGGCGGCCGCGTGCTTGAGTAGCCAGGCGCCGACGCCCTCGTACACGATGTCGAGATGATCGAGGTACGCCTCGACGATCTCCGCGAATCGCTTCTTGATGATCTCGTGATCCTTCGACGGCGACATCAGCTCGAGGGTTCCTTCCAGGTAGGTCACCCGCGGCCGTGCGTCGCGACGCATCGTCAGGAAGGTCTCGAAGGCGTCCCACGAGACGCCGCGCATCACGATCCGCTGGTCGGCGGTCGGCACGTGCTCGCCCGGCGAAACCTCATCGATCGTCGAGCGTCTGGACACCACGGCCATGGTAGCACCCGGCCCAGCACACGGCGTGCCGCGCGGAGTCGGCCGTAACCGGGCGAAGCGACGCGCGTGAATGTCCGGTGTCCGGCGGCGGGCGGACTCGCTGTCCGCGAGTCACGATCAACTATCGCAGTGGTCGTACGAGACCTTGCCGATCGACTCGTACTCGGCGCGAGCGGCACGCCACAGATGCTCGTGGGTGATTACTTCGTTCGCTGCGGCAGCGAGAAACGCTCCGCGGACGACGGCGTTCTTGATGTAGCCACCGCTCATCACGAACTGCGCGGCGAGCGCGCGGAAGTCGACGTCGCCAGCGCGGTCGGCGCGAGCAGGTATCAGCGTGCTCCAGAGCTGCGCGCGGTAGCACTCGTCGGGCATTGGCACTCGGATGTGAAACGCGAGACGGCGCTGGAAGGCGGGATCGATTGCGCTCTCGTGATTCGTGGTGAGCAAGGAGATGCCACTGAATGCCTCCATACGCTGGAGGAGGTAATTCACCTCGAGGTTCGCGTAGCGGTCGTTGCTCGACTTCACCTCGGTGCGTTTGCCAAACAGGGAGTCGGCCTCGTCGAACAGGAGGATGGCGTGACCGGTCTCCGCCGCCTCGAAGAGCGCCGCGAGTTGCTTCTCCGTCTCGCCGATGTACTTCGACACGATCCGAGAGAGGTCGACCTGGTAGAGGTCGAGGCCGAGATCGCGCGCGATGAGGCCCGCGATCATGGTCTTGCCCGTGCCCGGCGGCTCGTGCCGCCTCGGCGGTGTGGTTCGGCAGTCCCGGTGAGATCGTGTAGCGAGCCGCGCACTCTCGGATGACGTCGGCGGACGACCCTGGCAGCGCGCGCTGCCACATGACGAGTCGGTCGAGCTCGCCGGGGAGCTCGAC
>JACCTC010000188.1 GCA_013812655.1 Deltaproteobacteria bacterium
GCCCTATGGTCAGCCGCCCTACGCCGGATCGGGACCGAACACCGGCCCCTATTCGGGATCGGGCCCGAACCCCGGCGCGCCGTACGCGCAGGCGCCGTCGGGACCGACGCAGCCGTACTCGCCGCCGTACGCGCAGCAATCGGGACCGACCGGCTATCCCGAGTCGCCGGCACCGCAGGCGCCGTTTCCACCGTCGCCGAGCTATCCAGTGCCGCAGCCTCACGGCGACGCCCGTCCTGGCGATTCACACCTCGACGAGGTCCCGGGCTCGCAGTTCGTCAAGTTCCTCAAGATCTCGACACGCCGTGCGTTTCGCCTGCGGATCGAGCCGAGCGAGGTCCTGCCCGCGGAGCGACGCGCACTCGAGACCGCGTCGCCACCGATCACCGACCACAACCTGCAGGCGTTCCTCGCGTGGCGACGCTCGGTGCTGTTTCTCGTCGCCTGCGCGCTCGTCCCGCTGACCGTCATCGGCATGATCGACGCGCTCCGCAGCACGCAGTGGACCGCGATCTTCATCGTCCGCGGCGCACCGGCATTCGCCGAGGGCATCTTCTGCTGGATCTGCTGGAGCCAGCTCAAGAAGTGGGCGCACTGGCGAACCCAGCGCCGCAAGCTGTTCTACGGCTGGCTGCTGTTCATGCTCACGCCGTTCATCGTCTTCATCTATCCGCTGCGCACGATCTTCGAGAGCCTCGGCGGGATGCGGCGCGAGGCGCTCGGCGCGCTCGGCGTCGAGGGCGTCTACCGCCAGGCCGTGATGCCGTTCGTGTTCGCGATGCTCGCGATGCTGCAGCTCGCGCCGAAGGCGATCTCGCTGATGCCCGGCCTGATCCGCGCGTCGCTCGTGATCAAGCTGCTGTTCCCCGGCTCGTCGGCACCCGGTTGGCTGATGGTCGTCGCCGCGCCGCTCTACGCGCTGCTCGCGTACGTCATCCTGATCATCCCGTACCAGTTCACCGGCAGTGGCTGGTTCATCGCCGGCGTGCTGGGCGTGATCGCCGGCCAGGCCGTCCTCGCCCGCGCCGGGTTCGCGCTCGCCAAGCCACTCGACGAGGCCGAGGCTCTGCGCCACATCAAGAAGGTCCGCGTCTACTACGTCACCGTGATGGTCGGCTCCGCCCTCCTCATCGTGATCGCCCTCGGCAGCCTGGTCTCGCAGCTCAACCTGCGCGCCACCGACGTCATCACCGCGGTCCTCAAGTTCGAGACCAACGTGCTGATCCTGACCATGATCGGCGCCGACCTCGTCGTCACCAACCTCGACCGCGCGCGCAGCTACACCGCCGGCCGCGGCCACGTCGAGGAACAGAGCGAGGTCAAGATCGCCGCCTTCGTCAGCCTGCAGGCCCCGCCACCGCCACCGCCCGGCCCCGCGCAGTAGTCACGCGGCCCGGCGGATCACGGGAAGCGCGGTTCTTCGCGTGACGGATCGGCCCGGCTCTCCGTTACAGTAGGGTGTGGTGCGCTTCGCGGTGATGGTTGCGGTCTGCGTGGGCTGCAGTTTGGGCCCACGTGTCGACGTCGAGCTGATCGGCGATGGCAGCGGCCACATCACGTCGGAGCCAGCGGGCCTCGAGTGCGCACAAACCTGCTCGATGACGATCAAGACGCGACCGACGACACTCACCGCACACCCGGCGCCGGGCTCGCGGTTTGCCGGCTGGGTTGGCCTCGGGTGTGGCGAGTCCGAGCTTTGCGCGCTCTCGATTACGGACGACGTGCGATCGTCACGCTGACTGCATCGCCGGCGTCTCGATGGATCTTCGTCGGATGGACTGGTGCATGCTCGGGAACTGCGCAGTGCATTGTGACTGTCGATCACGATGTCGCGGTGAGTGCACAGTTCGTGAACGAGGCGACATTGAGCGTCTCGCGACCCGGCGATGGGATGGGGACGGTCACCGGTGGTGGCATCGACTGCGGAGAGACCTGCCAAAAACCGTTCGCGTCTGGAAGCGTGGTGACACTCACCGCCACGCCCGCGGTCGGCTCGACGTTCGATGGCTGGTCGGGTGCGTGCACCGGCATGGGCTCGTGCACGGTGACGGTGCAATGCGACACGATTGCCACAGCAAGATTCATGAGGTCGTGCACGACCACCGTGACGCAGAGCGAGAGCGCGACTGTCTTCAACACACGCCTCACCACGGAGAACGCGACACTCTGTCTCGCTGACGGCGTCGTCATCACCGGTCCAGTCGTGGTTGCTGCGAAGAACATCTCGATCACGCGCGTCGACCCGACGGCGCTCGTTCGCTTCGAGAACCCAGCCGGCATCGCGATCGAGGTCCTCTATCCCGGAGTCTGGTTACGCGGGCTCGAAATCCGAGCGAGCAATACCTCGTGGGCGACGGTGCTGCGGATCGGCGGGGGCGCGTTCGCCACCCTCGAGAGCACCTACGTGGAGTGCCAGGCCGCGAACGGTGATGCGGTCTTGCTCAGTCATGGCGGTGCGGCGATGAGCGCGAGCCGGATCGTCGGACCGTCGATGAACGGAACTGGAATCCGGTCAGAGATGGATTCCAGCTTCAGGCTACTGAACACCACGGTGGAAGGCCGCGACCACGCGATCTATGCACCGCGCACATCGGCCTATATCGAGCAGAGCACACTGATCGCATCGCGAGCGACGGCGGTCCTCGAAGTACAGGGCACCAGTTCGATCGTCATGAGTGGATCGACGCTCTCCGCGGGCGGCGAAGCGAGCCGGTTCGGTGGACCCGTGTCGTCGAGCATGGTCATCTATCTTGAGGGGAACATGCTCCGCAGGCGCGCGGGAAGTACATCATCGGGTTCGGCGATCATCGCCGAGAGCTCGCAGATCCTGCAGTCGAGCGTGCCGAACACGTTCTGCAACGAAGGTACGTCGACAACAGACGGCGAGTTTGTCTTGCCGCTCGTCAGCGGGACGATCGCGGCGAACTCTACATTTTACAAGGGTGCAGATCCCGGATTGCATGATCAAGCCGCCCTCTTCGCAGCTTGGTGCGATCGCGTCGGTGTCGGCGTCGCGGCGAGCTGAAGCGAACCGCGACCAGCAAGATGCGCAGCGAAGTCGTCCCACTGACCGTTGAGCAGGATGCAGCGGAGGTGGAGCACCCACTCGGATCGGCCTCGGCTCCAGCGCATGCCGGGACCATCGAGGCGCATGCGCACGAGGTTGCGGATCGCGCCTTCGACGGCGCCGGTGCCGATGTCGAGGTCGTCGCGGCGGAGCGTGTAGTACGGCATGCGATGGCGATGCTTGTTGATGTGGGTGAGGACATCGAGGACCCTCTCGCGCTTGGCCTTGTTGCCGGGGCCGGTCTTCGCGATAGAGGCGTACGCGGCCGACAACGTGGTGATGACCTTGTCGGCACCGCTCCGGCCACGCAGATCGCGGACGCGGTCGGCGACCCACGCGGCGAGCTGGTCGGATCCTTCGCGATGCAGACATCGTCCCGCGGCCCACAGCTTCTCGACGATGTGGACCCAGTCGATGCACGTCTCGGCCTTGGGGAACCAGATCGCCTGCTGATCCCAGATCGCCTCGGCGCCGTCGGCCAAGAACAGCGTGCGCTTGTTGCCGTAGCCACGCTTGACCGCCTCGTGGTGGAGCCACTTGAACAGCGCGGCGTGGCTCTCGAAGGTCGCGTAGAGCCGCTTGCGGATCGGGCCTTCACACGTGCCATCGGCGGCGCGGCGCAGCGTGTAGATCACGCCGACGAACGCGACCTTGGCGTTCTTGCTCTTGTCACCCTTCGCGCGCCGCGGCCGCTGTCGCGATTGCCGTCGATCGCGTCGGCGGTGACGCGCGGTTCCAGACCGCTTGGCGTGCGTCCGCTGTCGCAGCAGCAGCTCGGCGAGATCGATGTGCGGCGCGCCGCCGCCGTCGACCTGGAGGACGAGGATCTCGCCATCGTCGTCAGGCGCAGGCGCGGCTGCGAGGAACGGTCTGGCCTCGGCGCCCACGGCGTCGACCATGCGGAGCGTCGAGCGCTGGCTGGGCGACCACTCGCAGAACTGCGCGAACGTGGCGCGCGCGTTGGCGAACGCGAGCTGCGCGCACAGCCGGGTCACCGACAGCACCGTCGACAAGCTGAACCCGCCGCCGAGGCGGAGCGCGCGATCGATCGGCCGATCACAGGTGGCCCGGCGCCAGCCGACGCGGCGACCGACCGGCCGCTCGAACACGACCTTGCCGAAGCGCGTTCCGATCTCGCTGGTCGCGGTCTCGGCGAGCACGAACTTCGCGCCGCCGTGGACGTAGTCGGCCGAGCGCGGCCGAGCCACGACGCGCGCGAGATAGAGCGCGATCAACGCGCGCCCCAGCGCGAGCAATGCGGACCACAACGAGGTCTCGACGTCGTCGAGCGACGCGGTCGTCGCGCCGCGAGCGAGCGCGAGCGCTTCCTGGAATGCATGCTGGACGTCGCGATCGCGAGCGTCGATACTGGTCGCCACGGGGCTCCTTGCGTCGGAGATCGGTGTAAGCGACCGGATATCTGCCGCATGGCGGCCCCGTACTTCAACTCAGATCGCGCAAGTGATCGGAACTGCTCCCGCTTCTATGCGCCAGATCGGGAACTGCACCCATTTTACAACGTCACGCACGTGGGCCCGGCCGACTGCCCCTGATTCAGTAGCGGTCTGGCGTGATGCCGGAGGCCTCCACGTTGTGACTGCGAACCGCGTCGGTGTACGGCAGCATCGAGGCATTCCACTCGGCAAACGCCGTTTGGAGACGTGCAAAGACCTCAGGATTGCGCTTCGCAAGATTCGCGCGTTCGCGCGGATCTTTGACGACGTCGAACAGGTACTCGCGCCCGCCGAGTCGAAGGTACTTCCAGCTTCCGTCGCGGACCGCGGCCTTATCGCTCGCCTTGTAACGCCAGAACAGTCGCCGCGCACGCGCAGGTTCTTGCCCCAGCAGCACCGGAAGCAGGTTTTTCGCCATCGCTCGCATATTGCGAATCCGGTGCGGCGCCCGCTGCGGCGAGCGCGAGCCTGCGCCCTTCGCTCACGCCGACCCCCTCGGTCGGTGTGCACGCCCACCGTCCTTGCACGCCAACCCACGCTACCCTTTTCACCCGTTACCTCAACGAGCACCTGCTGTATCGACTCGCCGCGTCTCGCTGGGCCGAGCGCTCGCGTCGTCGAAGTTGTGGAGGACCCATCATCCTGGTGGATCCAAGTCCGCGCTAGGCTGCGCATATGCCGAAGAAGCCGCGTCCGTGGACGGTCCTTCCGCACGGTGCGCTAGAGAAGCTCGAGAACAACCTCTGGTGCGTGGAGGGGGCGCTGCCCGGATTTCCCGGCGCCAAGCGCCGCATCGCGATCGTCCGGCGCGGCGATGGCTCGCTGTTGTTCTACGGCGCCCTGCCGGTGGACGACGCCATGTTGGCGGAGATCGCCACGTTCGGAACCCCGCGCTACCTCGTCGTACCGCACGGCTGGCATCGCATCGATGCCCACCCCTTTCGCGAGAAGCTCGGGCTGGAGGTCTTCTGCCCAGCCGGCGCGCGCGAGCGCGTCTCGCAAATCACCCGGGTCGACGGCACGCTGGACGAGTTGCCGCCCGACCCCTCGATCCGCTTCGAGGCACTCGACGGCAGCAGGATCTCCGAGCAGGCGCTTTTCATCTCCTCGGGACCTCGGGTGAGCTACTTCGCGTGCGATGTCGTGCAGTGGTATCCTCAACGTCCGCCGTTGTTTCATCGGATGCTCGGCTTTTCCGGCGGACCACGGGTGGTCCCGTTCTACCGGTTCCGATGTATCGCCGACCGCGCTGCGCTGTGTGGATCGCTCGAGCGGATCGCGGAGACGCCAGGGCTGCGCCGCGTCGTGCCCAGCCACGGCGCGATCATCGATGCCGATGCGCCGATGGTGATGCGGCGCGTGGCCAGCGACCTCCGCGGTCGAGGCTGAACGTCGCTACCGAGCTTCCCAGTCGGCGGCGAGCGCGAGGGTTCGCGCCGCATCGGGGAGCTCGAGGATGGTCTTGCTCCAGGGCGTATCTTCGAGGGTCGCCGCATAGCGCACGATCCGATCGCGCGCCGCGGCGATGGTGGCGCGGGCAGCGACCTCGTCGCCGCCCGCATGGAGGGCCTCGGCGCGGACCAACAGCGGAAGCGCATCGCCCCACAGGAGACTGCCGAGGCGCTCGACGATCGCCACACTGAGGGCGACGCGATCGAGGGCTGCCTCGGTCTCGCCGTGGGCCAGGAGTGCGCGGCCATGGAGGGCGAGCGCCCAGCCTTGCATCCCTGGGGTACCGGCGAGCCGCTCGACAGCCTGGGCGGCGTGCTCGAGGCTCGAACCGAGGTCCCCGGTACGATGCTCGAGATCGGCGAGGAAGGCGAGCGCCCAGCCCTCGAAGCGAGCGTGCCCTGCGGCGAGGAAGATCGCCGCAGACTCCTGAAGCAGGGCGCGCGCTTCACTGCCCTTGCCGCGTTGATACGAGTAGACCATTCCGTGCCCGAGTCGGGCCGTGACGATCGACTGCCGGGATCCGAGCTGGGTCGCCTCCCGAAGCATCTCGTCGTACATCTTCTCGGCCTCGGACAGATTGCCAAGTCGAGCCATCAAGAACGCGAGAGTCGAATAGCTCACGCAGGCATTGTTGACGTCCCCCGCTCGACGAAACGCGTCCGCGATCGCGGTCGAGCGATCGAGCATCGTCCGTAGATTCCCTCCCATGCCGGCTCGGATGGCGTGAGCATCGTTGATGTGGGCGATGGTCAGGGCATTCAAGGCGTTCAGACCGATGGACGCTGCGACGGTCGCATCGAGATGAGCGAGGATCGTGTCTGCCCAGTCAAACCGACCCCCGAGGATCAGCTGATAGGCGCCGCGGCTGAGACAGACGAGCCGAGCCGCCCCCGATCCGGGTGTCCGCTCGGCTCGCTGCAGCAGGCGATCGAAGTGGTGCTGCTCCGCGAGCCTGGAATTCGAGACCATGGCGCTGCCGATCGCGCGAAACCACGGATCGCTACCCTCGGGGAGCAGGTCTGCTGCTTCGTTACCGTGAGTCACGCTATCGCGATAGCGACCGAGCCAGAACGTCGCGATCGCTTGCAACCCGCGCAGCTCGCCGAGAACCGCCTTATCGGCGCCCAAGGCGACTGCGCGTTCGGAGCGATCGATGACCGCAGGGAGATCGCTCGCCTCGAGCGCCTCGGCGGCGGCGCGGGTCAGCCACTCGATTGCGCGCGCGCGATCGTTGCCGCGATCGAAGTGGCCAGCCAGCACGAGGGCATCGGACTCTCCGGCGGCGGCCAGCCACGTGCCTGCGGCGAGGTGACCGGCGGCGCGGTCGTGTTCGATCAACATCTCGTACGCGCCGTCGCGGAGGAGAGCGTGGCGAAAGCGGTACTCCTGCTCACCTGGGTGGCGTGACTCCGGGTGGAGGTTGATGACCTCGAGCCGGACCAGCTCGGCGAGCCACTCGCCGATGCCGAACGCACCGTCGAACGCACCGACCAGGGCTTCCACTCCTCCATGCCAGAAGACCTCGCCGAACACGCTCGCGGCGCGCAGGACTCGGCGGGCCTCGAGATCGAGACCATAGAGGCGAGCCTGGACCATGCCGATGACCGAGTCGGGGAGACCGTCGACAGAGCCGTCTGCGGCGGCGCGCACGATCTCCTCGAGATAGAAGGCGTTGCCCTGGGATCTCGAGACGAGCGCGGTGACCTGGTCGTCAGGCACGTCCGTGCCGAGCGCGGAGCGCACGATCTCGGCGCACGCTGCGGGAGCGAGGGCATGGAGGCGCAGTTCCTCGAGCTCTCGGCTGTGCCACAGGCGGGGGAAGGCGACGTGGATCTCAGGACGCGCCACGGCGAGCACCATGATCGGACGGCCATGCAGCGCGCGAAGCGCGGCATCGAGGAAGCTGACCGACGGGGCGTCGCCCCAGTGGAGATCCTCGAGGACGAACAGGACAGGGCGGAGCGCGCACTCGGCACCGAGCCAGTCGACGAAGGCGCCCCGCATGAGGTCGACCATCAGCATCGGGTCGGTGCGCGCCGAGCGCAGCGACTCGATGCCGTCATCGGGGAACGGCACACCGACCAGCTCGCCGATGAAGCCGGACACGCGATCGAGCTCGCCATGAGCGACCGACCAGCTCAGCCGAGCGCGGAGCTTGGTCCGGCGCACGTCGAGTGGTTCGCCGTCGTAGACTCCAGCCGAGCGGCGAATCGCGGGCGCGATCATGACGAACGGCGAGCCCAGGCTGACGGTATCGCCCTGACCGCGGAGGATCTCGACGTTGTCACCGCGGGTCGCGAGGGCCCGGAGCAGCTCGGATACGAGGCGAGATTTCCCAACGCCGGGATTCGCGGTGACGAGCACGGCGCGAGCGACCGAGCTGTCGACGCACTCGTCGAACGTTGCGAGCAGACCGTTGAGCTCCCGACGGCGACCCACCCACGGGCTTGCCTTGCCTAGCAGCGTGCGAGTTGCCTCGGCGTTGCGCCGCTTGACGAGGAGGTATCGACCGGCGCGCTCGTCGATCTCGAAGCGCCCTTCGAGGATCCCCGCGGTGACGCGATCGAGACGAATCTCCCCGGGAGCCGCGATCGCGAGGATGGCGACTGCCTGGTCGACGATCGCGCCGATCGGGATCCGGTCACCGTCTGTGCGTCCAGTCGCGAGTGCCAGTGCCAACTCCGGCTCTGCAGCGCGCAGGGCCAGCGCGAGGAAGGCTCCGCGGTACGCTTGGTCGCTGCTGGACTCGCTGCCCACGTGGGTGATCAGGAGCGATCCGGAGCCGTCGGCAACCTCCTCGATCTGCGCTCCGTGCGGTGTGGCGAGCTTGCGCAGTCCGCCGAGGTCTTTCGTTCGATGGCCGAGTCGACCGAACAACAACGCGCGTACTCGTCGCTCGCCGAGCATGCCTGGCAGGGTCGGCGGCACACCACGCTCGGCCGCCGGTGGAGGGATCGAACGCCGCGCCCGCCCTGGCCCATCGATCTCGAGGGCCGCCAGCTGACTCGCGAGGCCTTCTCCGCTGATCGGCCGGGCCCGCGGTTCCTTCATCAACATGGCACCGATCAGCGCGGCCAGCGCAGCCGGTACGCCTGCGCGCACGGCATCGACCGCGGTTGGATCATCGACGATGACGCGAAACATCGCGGCGAGCGGCTGCTTTGCCGCGAACGGGGGGCGCCCAGTCAGACACTCGTACAGCACGCATCCAAGCGCCCAGACATCCGCGGCCGGCCCGATCTCGTGACCCCGCACCTGCTCGGGCGCCATATAGAACGGAGTCCCGATGACCTCGCCCTGGCGGGTCAGTGGCTGGGCCTGGATGACCTCTCGTGCGGTGCCGAAATCGATCAACTTGACGCGCGTCACATCGCCGTCTGGCAGGAACAAGTTACTCGGCTTGATGTCGCGATGAATGATCCCGCGCGCATGGATCGCGGCCAGCGTGGCGGTCACGCGACGTGCCAGCTGAACGACTTCAACGATCGACAGCCCAGGGCGAGCGACCCCCATGCTTCCGGTGGCCAGGGTCGCTGCGCCTCCAGCCGGTGCGGCGGCATGCGCCGCGAGGGTCTGTGCATGGCCGACCGGATGCACAGCGCAGGTCTCTGCGCGGCCGACCGGTGCCTTGAGGTGCGATGACAGATCCACGCCCTTCAGCCACTCCATCACCAGATATGGCGCCCCGCTCGCGAGCTTGCCGTGCGCGACATACTCGACGATGCCCGGGTGGCGTAGCTCCGCCAGCAGCACTGACTCGCGCTCGAAGCGTTCGACCGAATCGGCACTCGACCCGGAGATCACCTTCAGCGCGACCGCGCGACCCGCGTGCAGGTCGTACGCCTGAAACACCCGTCCCATGCCGCCGGCCGCGGCCTCGCGATCCACCCGGAATCGCTCGTCGATAACGTCGCCGACCATGCTCGGCGCCCATCCTAGGCGCGATGGTTCGCTTCATCAACACGAGCGGCGACGCCACACCGGCGGACGTTCGATCCTTCGTGTCATCGGCCTCGAAGTTCGCAGCGCAGGCGCGTCGCTGACCTCGGCCATCGTCGATCACGGCAGCCTCGATATCGAAGACTCGACGATCACGTGTACCGCAACGAATTGCTACGTCCTGAAGATCATCGCTGGCAGCGTGCCTGCGATCCTTTCACCAGCTCACGATGCGTCACCGGTGTTGCGGGACCTGCCGGTGCCACGTGAAGAAACATCGCAGGCGCACGTCCGCCGTACGGCCGACCGACGGACGGGCTGTCCGCGGCGCGGACGTCGGGTCTCGCAAGTTCGCGAGATGTCGCGGCATCGCAGCTGGCGCGCGGCGTGCTGTGAGGTCTCCGCGTGGTGACCCACATCAAGTCGTGCACGCTGGTCGGGATCGACGCAGCGCTCGTCGATGTCGAGTGCGAGATCGCGCGCGGCCTGCCGACCTACAACGTCGTCGGGTTGCCCGCGCCGTCGGTGAAGGAGGGTGCGACGCGGATCCGCAGCGCGTTCCTCGCGGTCGGCCACGACGTTCCCCTCAAGCACGTCACCGTGAACCTCGCGCCGGCCGATCTGCGCAAGCCCGGCACCGGGCTCGATCTGCCGATCGCCGCGGCCGTGCTGATGGCGGACAACGCGTACGACATCACCGTCCTCGACGACCTGATCGTGCTCGGCGAGCTCGGGCTCGACGGCTCGGTGCGCAGCGTGCGTGGTGTGCTCGCCGCGGCATTACTCGCGCGCGAGCGTGGCATGCGCGGCGTGCTGGTTCCCGCGGCGTGCGCCGGCGAGGCGTGCGTCGTCGACGGCATCGAGATCTACGCGATCCGCCACATCGGCGAGCTGATCGACGCGGTCGCCGGCCGCGACGTGCTGCCGATCGGCAAGCCACGCGGGCTCCGCCCGCCCTCGCGGTTCGTGCTCGACATGTCCGAGGTCCGCGGCCAGGACCACGCGCGCTACGCGATCGAGGTCGCCGTCGCGGGTGGCCACAACCTGCTGCTCGCGGGGCCGCCCGGGACGGGCAAGACGATGCTCGCGCGCCGGATCCCGACGGTGCTGCCCGCGATGACACGCGACGAGGCCTTCGAGACCACGAAGATCTACTCGGCGCTCGGGCTCGCGCACGGCCTGATCGAGGAGCGTCCGTTTCGCGCGCCGCACCACACGATCTCGAGTGCGGCGCTGCTCGGTGGCGGCTCGCAGCCGCGCCCCGGCGAGATCTCGCTCGCGCACAACGGCGTGCTGTTCCTCGACGAGATGCCCGAGTTCGCGCGCTCGTCGATCGAGGGCCTGCGCCAGCCGCTCGAGGAACGCAACGTCGTGATCGGCCGGATCAACAACACGATCCGCTGCCCGGCGTCATTCCTGCTCGTCGCTGCAGCGAACCCGTGCCCGTGCGGCTGGCTCGACTCCGGCGTCCGCGAGTGCACGTGCACGAGTCACTCGATCGATCGTTACCGTCAGCGACTGTCCGGTCCGCTGCTCGATCGGATCGATCTGCACGTCTTCGTCCAGCCCGTTTCGCTCGGCGATCTGCGCAGTGGCACACCCGGCGAGTCGTCGGCCGCGATCCGCGAGCGCGTGGTCGCTGCCCGCGAGCGCCAGGCCGCGCGGCTCGCGCCGTGGGGCCTGCGGTGCAATGCCGAGATGCCGAGCGCGGTGATGCGCGCGACCTGTCGCCTCGATGCGGCGAGCGAGCGCGAGCTCGAGAAGCTCGTCAAGGGCAAGTCGTTCACCGCGCGCTCGATCGACAGGCTGATCAAGTGCGCTCGCACGATCGCGGATCTCGACGGTTACGACGAGATCGACGCCGACCGCCTCGCGTGCGCCGCTTCGTTTCGCAATTCCCACCCCACCGCCGACCTGAAGGTCGCCTAGGAGCCAGCGATGCCCCCGCTCGCCCACGAGATCTACAAGCACCTCCTCCGCCGCGTCCGCGCGAACCAGCCGTCGATCACGTACGGCGAGCTCGCGGCCGGTCTGCCCGCCAGGCACGCGACGCACCATCGCAGCCCGCGGCTGCACGCCGCGCTCGGCGAGATCGCGCTCGCCTGTCGCGCGCTGGGCCTGCCCTGCTTGCCGGCGATCGTATGGTCACGCGAGCTCCGCCGGCCGAGCGATGGGTACTACAAGGTCGCGCACCCGCGGTCGCGCAGCGAGAAGAGCCGGGTCGCTGCCTGGGAGCGCGAGCACGCCGCGGTCGTGCGCGACATCGCCCGCTATCCGGCCACGCTCCCGGCCACGCTCCTGGCCACGGTTTCGGGCGCGGATCCGGCGACCGGCTCGGCCACACGCTCGGGCAACTCGGCCGCGCGCGACGCGAAGGCGAGTGCGCCATGAGCGCGTCGTTCACCGGCGCCGCGCTGCCGGTCTGCGGAGTCGACGTGTTGATCGTCGTCGTCCAGCCATGGATCCTCGCAGACCCGCACGAGGCGCAGCTCTACGTGATCGCGTTCGCGCTGCGGTTCGATCGGACGATCGTGCTGATGGCGCAGGACGACAGGCGGGTCCCCACCTACTACGGCCCGGCGCCCATCGTGCGCGCACTCGGCGTCTTGCCCTTCGAGATCATCCCCTGGCAGCGCATGCCGTACCAGCTTCCGCGTCCGCGTGCATGGCAGCTCCCGATCCCGCCGGAGCCACCGCCGTACGACAGCCGCGTGCTGTCCGCGAGCCTCGGTGATTCCGACCCACCGCCATGCGCACGGACTACGGCATCCTGATCGGCTCGTGCTGTGGCCGACCGCACGCTCGCGCGATGGCGGAAATCCACCTCTTGCGATCCGGATGGGTCCGTGGCATCGAGGTCGCCATGGTGCCGGTTCGTGGTTCATCGATCGTCTTGGCGATCGTCTTGGCGAGCGTCGTGGCGAGCGTCGTCGTGATGGCGAGTGCGCACGTCGCGTTCGCGCAACCGCGGGCCGTCCCGCTGCCGGTCGTCGGGGCCACCGAGCTCGTCAAGTGGACGCCGCCGAGCGGCTTCATCGAGGACGTCGTCGCTGGCGATGGCGATCGCATCGCGTACGTCGTCGCCGATGCCGCCGCGAAGGCGGAGCTGCACGTCGTGTCGCTCGCGACCAAGCAGGAGGTCGTCGTCGACATCGCGCCGATCACGCTGCACCCGGTCGCGGTCCAGCTCGTCGGAGAGCGCGCGTTCGTGATCGGTCGGACCGAGGACGGCATGCAGATCGCGGCGCTCGTCGAGCTCGCCGGCAAGGATCCGCGCAAGCCCGCCGGGACCGCGCTGTACAAGCTCGGACCCGCGAATCACATCACGGTGATCGCGCGCGACGGCAAGCCACGCGTCGCGGTGCACCGCACGATCGCCACAAAGGAGCGGACCCGTCACGACACCCAGCTGTTCGCGCTCGAGACCGGACGCCGGATCGCGGCGGGCCGCCCGCTCGAGCTCGACGCCGCGGGCGCGAACGCCAAGCTCGCGCTGCGCGTCAACCACTGGAGCGAGGGCTTCACGCGGGCGCACGGCGTCACGGCCGGTGCGTGGGACCGCAAGGAGAACCAGCGCGCACCCGATGCCGAGGCGAGCTACGACCTCGTCACCGGCAAGCTGACGCGCCGGCCTGTCGCCGATCTGTTCGAGCAGAAGCGCCGGTTCGACGCCCTCGCCGATGCCGGCGGCCGGACCTCATTCGTGCGCACCAAGCCCGACGGCCGCGAGCTGCAGCTCTGGCACGCGAACAAGGTGGTCGCGATCACGCTCGATCAGCCGTTCGCGAGCTACGACCCGAAGTCGCTGATCGCGAGCGTCCAGCCGGACGGCTCGGCGTGGCTCGCGCTCAAGATCGATCCGGTGCATCCCGACGCGGTCGCCCGCAAGAAGGCGGACCCCGAGTACCTCGACGTGTTCCGTGTCGCGATCGACGGCAAGGCGGTCCGCAAGGCGCGGATCCTCGCGACCGGCACGCGTCACCGGTTCGGCGTGATCGGCGACCGGTTCTGGCTGCTCGAGCGCAACGCGGGATTCGACCGCGGCGGCAAGATCCTCACGCTGTACGCGCCGCAATAGCGACCGCGAGCGCCGCGCCGACCTCGGCGTTGTGCACCGCGAGCGCGCGGTTCGCGCGGATCGACGCGCCGGCCGTGACCTCCGCGAGCCGCGCGAGCAAGTACGGTGTCAGCCGCTTGCCGGTGATGTGCGCGGCCTCGGCATTCGCAAGCGCGTCTCTGATCGCATCGTCGACGTCGAGCGCGGCCTCGGCGGGGATCGGGTTGCACACGAGGACGCCGCCGCCGTCGAGCTCGTCCCAGTGCCGCCGCACGATCGCGGCGAGCTCGTCGGCTGTGTCGGTGCGGTGCTCGAGTGCGAGCCCCGATGACCGCGCGTAGAACGCAGGAAACTCGCTGGTGCGGTAGCCGATCACGAGCACGCCGAGCGTCTCGAGCGTCTCGAGCGTGCGCGGCAGATCGAGGATCGCCTTGGCACCTGCGGACACCACGGCGATCGGCGTGCGTGCGAGCGCGATCAGATCGTGCGAGACGTCCGCGGCGTCGCCGCGATGGACACCGCCGATGCCGCCGGTCGCGAACACCCGGATGCCGGCGCGGGCCGCGAGCGCCGCGGTCGCGCTGACCGTGGTCGCCGCCGAGG
>JACCTC010000216.1 GCA_013812655.1 Deltaproteobacteria bacterium
GTCGTGGGCGGGTCGCCCTCACCTGCCGCGCTCGTCGCGCCTGCGCCGCGCGCACCGTCGCCCGCGCCCGCCGCTGATCCGGAGCCCGCGGGACCGTCGTGGATCGGCGTCGTGTTCGTGCGCGACCGGCTGCGCATCGCGCGCGTGATCGTCAACGCACCTGGTGCCCATGCCGGGCTGCAACGCGGCGACGAGCTCGTCTCGGTCGATGGTGTCGCGCTCGCTCATCCCCGCGAATTCATCGAGCGCGTGCGCCAGGCGTCGATCGGCACGAAGCTCGCGCTCGTGGTCACGCGCGTCGGCAAGCCGATCACGACGACCGTCGTGGTCGCGGGACGACCCGACTCGCTCGCGGAGCACGTACTCGTCGGCAGGCCAGCGCCGCCGTTCACGGCGATCGCGCTCGATGGCGCACCCGCGAAGCTCGCCGATCTGTTCGGTCACGTGGTCGTCGTCGATTTCTGGGCGACCTGGTGCGGGCCGTGCGCGTTCACGATCCCGCGCCTCAACGATCTGCACCAGCGATACGCGGCGCGCGGGCTGCGGATCATCGGGCTGTCGAGCGAGGAGCCGGACGTGATCCGCAAGTTCGTCGCGGATCGCCACATCAGCTACGCGATCGCGCGCGATGGCGACGAGCGGATCGCGGCGGACTACCTGCGCGAGGGCATCCCGATGTTCGTCGTGATCGACAAGGCGGGCATCGTCCGCCACGTCATCGTCGGCGCTGATGTCGAGCGGCTCGACGCCGCCGTCACGGCGCTCGTGAAGTGACGCTGGCAACGCACGGATCGTCGTTAGGTTCGCGCGGCGACAGTGGATCCGGTCGAGTGCCCACGATTCCCCCAGGACCTGCGAAGCCGGGTCAGCACCAGATGTGAGGGAAGATCGAGAATCGAATTCGGACCGCCGGTGATAGACGGGACTTCATGATCGAGATCGAGGTCAAGGGTGGGTCGGATCCTCAGGCGCTCGCGGAGCTGATCGCAGCGACGCTGCATGGTCACGTGAACGCGGACCCGTCGTCCCCGGCGGTGACGACCGGCAAGCTGGTGCGCGAACATCAGGCAGCGGCCGAGCAGCAGCGCCCTTCGCGCAACCAGCTCGAGACCGTGAACTTCACGAAGATCGACGACGACCTCGACTGGACCGACGTCGTCGAAGGCTGAGCGTTCAGGTCGGCTCGATGCCGATCCATAGCGGAAAGCCGGCGGCATGCGCGCGACTGCGGACCTCTTCGATCCGGGTGCGCGCATCTTCGGGGCGCAACCGACCGGCGACCGAGCGACCCTGGGTGTGGGTCTCGAGCATGCGCACGCTGGCCTGCTCGGCGGACAGCCCGAAGACCTCGCGCAGGATCTCGCAGACAAACTCCTGCGTCGTGTAGTCATCGTTGCGCAGCACGACGTGAACGTCGGCGGTGCCGATCGCGGTGAGCTCGGGCTCCGCGCTCTCGTGGCAGAGCCGGAACAACACGGCCGCCAGGCTGGCCGGCTTTGTCTCGAGCAGCGCCGCTGCATCGCTGAACCTCAGGTACGCCCACAGATCGCGGCTACTCGCGCGGCGCCCGACGTTCTGCGCGTGCCCGACCGCGTAGCCGGTGACGCGCTGGATGTCGTCGTCGTCGCGCACCTCGTCGTTGCGTAGCCTGGCATCGAGGGCGGCAAGCACCTGATCCTCGAGCGTATCGGGATCGCCACCGGCGTCGCGGATCGCGGTGACGATCGCCTCGTCCTGGAGGAGGCCGTAGAGCACGTGCAGCGACGACGGGATCTCGCCGCGCGTGCGCGCCTCGTGGCCGGCGACATGGAGCACGACCTCGGCGTCACTGTCGAACACGGTGTCGAGCGCGCGCGCCGGCTGTCGCATCCGGTGCAGGAGCAATGCCCCCATGCCGGCAGTGACGAGCGCGATGACGACATCCACGCAGGACACCTTGCCGACGACTCGCCGTGATGTCCATCAGCCACGTCTGCGCTAACCGCCAACAATCATGAAGACGTTGTGGTCTGGGGCTGCGATCGTCAGCGAGCCGATACAAGCACGGACGTTTCAATACTTTGAAATTACAAGAAAAGATTGGCGAGGATCGAGGCCGCCCCGTACCGTCCTGTTCATGAAGAAGCTCAGCATCCTGTTCGCGATCTTTGCCATGACCACCACGCTCGGCGTTGCCGGGTGCAAGAAGAAGGAAGAGGCCAAGACCGACGTCCCGGCCGCGAAGACCACGGACGAGACCAAGCCGGCGGACACCGCCAAGCCGGCCGACCCGGCCACGCCGGCGACGCCCGCCACGACCCCGACTTCGAACGCCGCGAGCGCCGACCTCCCGGCCGAGTGCGCCGAGTACAAGGGCATGATGGAGAAGCTCGCGAGCTGCGAGAAGATGCCGCAGCAGTCGCGCGACGCGCTGAAGCAGGGCTTCGACGCGATGTCGGCGAGCTGGGCGAACGCCGCGGCGATGCCGCCCGAGGCGAAGCAGGCGATGGCCGATGGCTGCAAGCAGGGCGCCGAGGCCCTCAAGACGGCCGCCGCCGCGCAGTGCGGCTGGTAACTCCAGTCCTCGTTCGACCGATCTAGCTTTGTTTGAGGCTCGCCGCTGGCGGGCCTTTTTTTTGGCTCAGGTCATGAGCTACGGGCAGCTCACGTCGATCGGGAAGGTGTTGTTGTCCTCGCGGCACTCGAGGCTCGTGCCGGTCTGGTTGCCGCGATCGTCGACGACGACCAGGCCTTCGCCGCCGCCGCCGGTCCAGTCGCAGCTCAGCGTCGTGCAGCCCCCCGGGAACAGCCGCTGCGTCGTCGTCATGGCGCATCGCAGCTCGAGCGGCGGGCCCTTCGCGTAGACCGCGATCGGCATGCCGATGCCGACCGGCTCGGTGCCGCGGTTACAGATCTGCGCTGTCACCGTCGGTGCCGTGCCGCTGCACGTGACCTTTGCGATCTTGACGGTGAGATCTGCGATCGCACCCGGGATCGCGCCCGTACCCGGCGAGTTCTGGCGGTAGTTGTTGAGGCCTGGCTGCGTCCAGTTGCGCGTCCACTCGCTCGTCTTCGGGATGCGGCCGGAATCCTCGACGTTCGTGACGCTGTACGCGTGCTGGTTCCAGATCGTGCGCGTGTTGACCCAACGATCGACGCCATCGGCGAGCACGCGGATGCCGGCGAGCTCCTGCGGCGGATGCGAGGCGCGGCACACCTTGCCTGCTGCGGATGGTCCGGCGATCGGATCGAGACACACGAAGCCGTCGCCGCCGCAGTCTGGATCCGTCGTGCACCGGCAGCGTCCGAGCGCATCGGCCGGCTGCTCGCGCTGGCAGCGGGTCGCGGACGGGCAGTCGGTGTCATCGAGGCACTGCACGCCGTCGAAGATCGGATCGATCGCGGGACAGGTCACGTTGCAGTTGCGATTGCTCGTGCTGACGATCTCGGCGTTGAAGTCGGCGTCGGTGTCGACGACGAGCGGGTTCTCGTACCAGGTGCACGACGTGCGAAACCGCGAGTACAGGACCTTGCCGGTGATGCCGTCGTAGACGCGCGTGTAACACTCGTCGCCGTAGACAACCTCCGCGCGCGCGTCGCCGTCGAAGTCGAACACCGACGAGCCCGTCGTGTTCGAAGACAGATCCTGGGACTGCTGCACCCACGCGAGCCCGTCGGTTCGCAGCGATGGACATGTCGTCGCGTCGGGCACGCCACGACAGTCGAGATCGAGGACCTGGTACGCCGTCGCGCCGGCCGACGCGAACTCGACGCGGCCATCGCCGTCGAAGTCCGCGATCGTCGGCGGACCGCCCTTGCCGACTGCGCCACCCCCACCACCGACGAGGTTCGCCGTGAAGATCTCGCGACCGAACCGGTTGTAGACCCGCGCGATCCCGCCGAACACCATCGCGATCTCGGCGACCCCGTCGAGCGTGCCGCGCACGTCGCCCGCAGCGTCCTGCGGGTAGGTCCCGAAATCTGCGACCGCGGTGTGACCGTTGGAGGCCGACAGCACCTGCATCGCCATCCACCGCCGCATCACCGGCTCCCACGTGTAGAGCTGTGTCCCGGTGACCAGATCGGGCGCGCCGTTGCCATCGACGTCGGCGACGATCGGGATGTAGCCGGTGCCGATCGAGTCGACGCTGCCGGCGATCGTCTCGTCGATCGTGGCGCCGGTCTGGCCGTCGTAGACCGCGCCATAGAACACGACCTCGGGCTTGCCGTCGTCGTCGAGGTCGTGGATCGACGGCCCGGCCCAGTCGCACAGCGTGTCGGCGAACTGCGACGTCGTCTGCCAGAGGACCTCCCAGCCTTGCGGCCGCAGCGTGAACGCGACGAGCCCGCCGTCCATGCGTGCCGCGACGATCTCGGGCGCCGGGCTCTCTGCGAGATCACCGAGCGCGACCGAGGCCGACGCGATCACGGGTGGCGCGGAGATCGTCGCCTGTTGCGCGCAGGTCCGGCCGTCGATCACGCGGATCACGCCGAAGTAGTTCGTCGGATCGCTGCCGATGCAGGACTGGGCGCCGCCATCGGTGAAGTTGTAGGCGGTGAACACGATCGATGGCGTCGAGAACTCGCCCTGCTGGTAGAACGTGCCGACCGTCGGTGTCGCGAGCACGTTGACGTGCAGCGGAAACTCATCGCCCGCCGGTGGCTCGGTCCACTCGCACTGCGCGCCCGGGAAGAACACGCCCGGCACCGGCTCGCGCTTGCACTCGAGGTTGTTCTCGCCACCGGGCCCGACGCCCCACGGTAGACACTCCGACGCGGTCGTGTCGCAGTAGAAGTCGCCCGGGCAATCGTCGTTCGAGCTGCAAGGCGTCGGCGTCGGCACGCACACGTCGTAGCGACAGACGGTATCGCCAGTGCACGGCGTCGAGCAGGTCGACGCGTCGACGTCACCGCCCGGGTTGCTCGTGTTGTTGCAGCTGCAACCGGCGCAAAACATCGCGACGAACGCGACCGTGATGGTGACCGCGGTCGGCCAGCGCGTTCGGCTCATCCGTCGATGGTACTGCGCGCGAACGGGCCGCGAAACTGCGCGTATCTGTCAGTGCGCTGGGGACAGCTGTCCCTACTTGCAGAACACGTTGTTCTTGCACTTGTCGTCGAGCTTGACGCCTTCCTTGCGCTTCTTTTCCTCGGCGAGCCGGCGGGCCTCGGCGACCCGGGCACGAGCCGCGGCCTGCTCCTTGCGCTCGGCCTGGAGGACCGCCCTCGCCTCGCGGATCTCGGCGGCAGTCTCCGCGATCGCGAGCGCGGCGATCGCCTTCTCGGTGCGAGCGTCGATCACCCGCAGCTCGGCCTCGATCTTCTCGAGCCTCGCGCGCGCCTCGACGACGTCACGCTTGGCATCGGCCGTGGTCGCCTGCGAGACCCGGAGTGCGCTCTCGGCATCGGCCGACTCGCGCTGCCGCTGGATCGCAAACCAGGCGAGCCCGACCGCCGCGGTGAACGCGATCGCGGTGACCGCGACCATCCACGTCGGCCGCTTCTTCGCGACCTCGGCGCGCCGTAGCTCGAGCTCCTGCGCGCAGCGAGCCTCGGCCAGCAGCGCCTGCTGGCGCGACCGCTCGGCGGCCTCCGCAGTCTCGATCCGCAACCTGCCCTCGCGCTCGGCAGCGATTCGCGCGTGCTCGATCGCGAGGCGTGCCTCGTGCTCGGCGAGCTGCTTCGCTGCCTCCGCCGCGCGGCGCTCGCGCTCCGCCGTCTCGATCGCGACGACCCGCGCGAGCTCGCCATCGCGGATCGCCGCGCGCTCGTCCGCGATCCGCTGCTGTTCGATCGCCCTCAGCTCGGAGAGCGACGTCATCACCGATCCTTGTTCCCTTGCGACTGCCATGTCCGATCGACACGCGGTCGCGCGCGAGATTGCATCACCGGTGCGTGGCGTGAAGCATCCGCCGCGTGCGCTCGAGATCCGCCTCGAGCCCGGTCTCGAGCCGGTACAGCAGGGCGAGCCGGAGCCGCGTCGCCTCGACCTGCCGTGCATCGATCGTCGCGAGCTTGCCGACCAGCGCGTCGATGTCGGTGCGGGCGTCGGTGAGGCGGCGCGCCAGGATATCGAGCCGGGCCGCGAGCGCCGGCGGAGTCGGCGGTGTTGGCGATGATGATGCCACCACCTCGGCTTCGACCTCGTGGAGCTCGTTACCGAGCGCGGCGCTACCCGCGTAGCCGATCGTGGAGAGCACGGTGACGATCGAGAACACGATGACGAGTCGCTCGGCGTTCATGCGCAGATGACACCGAGCGGGATGTGCGATTGCGCGCCGAAACTGAATCGAGCCGCCTCCCGGCGGCCCGATGCAGTCTTTGGTCAACCGAGGCGCGTGCGCTTCCCGCCTGCCGCTTCACGGCTGAGGCTAGTTGCAGCCCTTGGCCAGCGGATTATCCAGACACTCCTTCGAGATCTTCACGCCCTTGAGGCGTTCCGCACGGGCCGCCTTCGCCTTGGCTTCGGCGATCCGCTGGTCCATCTCGTACTTCTCGCGGCGCAGCGCGTCGAGCTTGGCCTTCGCGGAGTCGCGATCGGCCTGGGTCTGCGCGCTGGCGAGCGAGTCGACAGCCGCGTCGACCTTCTTCGACATCTCCTCGGCGTCCTTCTGCAGGCGCTCGACAGCCTCCTGGGCTTCCTTCGAGTCCTTCGTTGCCTGCTCGGCGATCGCCTCGGCCTTCGCCTTCGCCTCGCGGTCCGCCTCGGACTCGCGCATGCGCGAGATCGCGAAGAACACGAGCCCGACTGCGGCGATCAACGCAATGCCGGTCACGACGAGCATCCAGGTCGGACGCTTCTTGGCGACCTCGGCACGCCGCAGCTCCATCTCCTGCTGGAGACGCTGCTGCTCGAGCGCTGCCTGCTGGCGCTGCCGCTCGGCGGCCTCGGCCGACTCGACGCGCATGCGCGCCTCGCGCTCGGCGTTCTCGCGGGCCTGCTCGATCGCCAGCGCGGCGTCGCGCTCCGACCGGATCTTGGCCTCTTCCGCTTCGCGGCGAAGCCGCTCGGCTTCTTGCTGTGCATGGAGGCGAGACTGCTCGGCAGTCCGGACCGCCTGCTCTTCCTCCTGCACGCGGTTCTCCTCGATCTGACGGAGCTCGCGCAGCGAGAACAAGACTGAATTTTCGCGCTTCTCACCCTGGGCCATGGAAGTCCTTAAACCTGGCGGGTAACCACCGGGCCTCTCGATCTTTATCACGCGAGATCCTGCGCAGCAACGCGATGTTGTGCGTAGTCCCTCCCTGCGATACACCCCGCCATCGCAGTGGGCTACGTCGATCTCCATAGCCACGTGCTGTTCGGGCTCGATGACGGCGCTCCCGATCCCGCAACCTCGCTTGCCATGCTCGATGCGCTCGCCTCCTTGGGCGTCAGCGAGCAATGCGTGACGCCCCACCAGAAAGCCTCGCAGTACCTGCCGGCCTGGGCCGACGTCGAGACCGCCTTTGCCGAGGTGTCGAAGCTGCGCAATCCGCGCCATCCCACCTTGCGCCTCGCGGCCGAGAACATGTGGGATGATGTGTTCTACCAGCGCGCGATCGACGGGACGATCCCTCATTACACGGGGACCTCGGCCTTCCTCGTCGAGATCCCGCGGCAGCTGATGCCGCCCGGCATGCTCGACCGGCTCTTCCAGTTCGGGCGCGCGGGCAAGGTGCCGGTGCTCGCGCACCCCGAGCGCTATCACCAGCTCTGGGATGACGACGCGCTCGCGCGGTCGCTGCGCCGGGTCTGCGCATTTCAGATCGATCTCGGCGCGATCGCCGGCTTTCACGGCAAGCGGGAGACCAAGGCCGCTCGCCACCTGCTCGAGCTCGGGCTTGCCGCGTGCGTCGCGACCGATGCGCATCAGGTCGGCGATCTCCAGCAGGCCGCGGCCGGGCTCGCGTGGATCGACAAGAAGCTCGGCCACGCGGCCGTGGTGCGGCTGTTCGATCACGCTCCACGCGCGATCCTCTCCGGCGAGCTGCCTGACTGATGAAGCTCGCGGTAAACCTCGTGCTGTCGCTCGGCATGCTCGCGCTGTGCGCGTGGCTCGTGTGGCCGAACCACGACACCCGCGAACAGCTGCGCGGCGTGATCGAGGGGCTGTCGTTCGCCGAGCTCTGGCCGTACCTCGTGACCTATCTCGGCCTGCTCGTCGTCGTCCAGCTGTGTCGCGCGCTGCGCTGGAACAACCTGCTCGCGCCGCTCGGCGTCCGGATCCCGACGGGTCCGCTGCTCGCGATCTCGTCGGTCGGCTTCATGGCGATCCTCGCGCTGCCGGCGCGGCTCGGCGAGCTCGTGCGGCCGGGCCTGCTCCGCCGGCGCGGTGACCTCTCGGCGTCGGCCGCGCTCGGCACAGTCGCGGTCGAGCGCGTCGTCGACGGCCTGCTGGTCTCGCTGTTC
>JACCTC010000259.1 GCA_013812655.1 Deltaproteobacteria bacterium
CGTGACACTCGCGAACCCGAGGGAACGCGCGACGTGCTCGCGATCGATCGGCAGCGTGGTCCCGGCGAGCGCGCCCGAGCCGAGCGGCGAGACATCGGCGCGGCGTGCGGCGTCGGTCAACCGCCCGCGGTCGCGCTCGAGCATCGCGGCATATGCAAGCAGGTGATGCGCGAGCCGCACCGGCTGCGCGCGCTGGAGGTGGGTGTAGCCGGGCATCAGCGTGTCGACGTGCGCGCGGGCCTGCACCGCGATCGCACCGCGGAGGTCGTCGATCGCCGCGACGAGCCGCTGCGAGGCTGCGCGCGCGTAGAGCCGCAGATCGGTCGCGACCTGATCATTGCGGCTGCGCCCGGTGTGCAGCCGGCGGCCGGCGTCACCGATCTCGTCGATCAGGCGCGCCTCGACGTTCATGTGAACATCCTCGAGCGCGGCATCCCACGCGAGCTCGCCGGCGACGAGCCGGGCCTCGACCTTGCGCAGGCCCAAGGTGATCGCGCGCGCGTCGTCCGCGGTGATCAGGCCGCGTGCCGCGAGCATCTCGGCGTGTGCGATCGAGCCCGCGACGTCATGCGGCAGCAGGCGTCGATCGAAGTCGACCGAGGCATTCATGCGGGCGGCGGTCTCGTCGAGCGCGTTTTCGAAGCGGCGGCCACGTGCGCCTTTCGGTCCAGACATCGCGGCAGTATAGACGTCGCAACGAAACAGGCGCCCGCGACCGAGCGGTCGAAATCGGTCGGAGGGCAGCGCACAGCCAGTGTGCCGGTTGCCTGACGGTCGCTTGACGGTCGCTTGACCGTCGCTTGACCGCCTGGCCGCCGACACCGATGATCGGGCTCGATGCTCGACCTGTTCGATGAATTCAGAGCGCTGATCGGCGCGCTCGAAGCGGACGGGGTCGACTACGCCGTGTGCGGCGGCCTCGCCATGGCGATTCATGCGCTGCCTCGCGCGACGATCGACATCGACCTGCTCGTCCGCACAGAGGACCTGCCCGTGGTCATGAGGATCGCGAAGGATCTCGGCTACGGATTCGAGGCCGAGCCCATGCGGTTCCGTCGCGGAGAGGTCGAGATCCGCCGGGTCTCGAAGATCGATCCGGACTCTGGCGATACGCTGACGCTCGATCTCCTGCTGGTCATGCCCGCGACAACGGACGCCTGGGAGACCAGGCAGGCGATCGCCTGGGAAGGCGGTACAGTTCGTGTGGTGTCTCGCGACGGTCTGATCGCGCTCAAGTCGCTGCGGAAGAGCGGTCAGGACCTCGACGACATCGCGCTGCTCCGAGACGACGATGAGAGCTGACATGTCCCCCCAGGCGATCACGGTGCGACTCCGCAGGGTCTCGCAGCTGCGAAGGCTCTGCGTGTCGCTGCGCAAGGCCGGGATCGTCGCCCGCCGCTCCGCAGAAACCGGTGAGCGCGATGCGACGCAGCCTCGACCTTCCGAACATCTGCCAAAGCCGTAGCTTCGCGAAAGGCGCTTCCGAATGACGCAACGAGTGACGATTCCGACGCAGGCGCAGACCGGGACGGTCGAGGGTGTGCTCGAGCTGCCGCCAGGCGATTCGACAGGGCCCGCGGTCGTGATCCTCCACGAGTGGTGGGGGATCAACGAGCAGATCGGCGTCACCGCGAAGCGCTGGGCCGAGGAAGGCTTCGTCGCGCTCGTGCCCGACCTGTTTCACGGCAAGATCGCGAAGACCTCCGAGGAGGCGGGCGCGCTGATGAAGGGGCTCGACTTCACGAAAGCGGTCGAGGAGATCGCGGCGTGCGTCGCGTTCCTGCGCAGCCATCCGCGCGCGACCGGCAAGGTCTCTGTCACCGGCTACTGCATGGGCGGCGCCCTCGCGTTCGCGACCGTGGTCCACGTGCGCGGGCTCGCCGCGGTCGTGCCGTTCTATGGTTTGCCGGGCGAGCTCGACTGGTCGAAGGTCGACGCGCCGATCCAGGCGCACTTCGCGCAGCACGACGACTGGGCCACGGTCGCGGGCGCGCAGCGCATCAAGGATGCGGTCACCACGCAGCCGCCGATGGAGCTCCACGTCTACGACGCGCAGCACGCGTTCTGTAACGAGCGCCGCGCCGAGGTCTACAACGCTGACGCTGCGAACCAGGCATGGGGCCGCGCCGTCGCGTTCGTCCGCGCGCGCACGAGCTGACGTGATCCGCGCTCGCGAGCGACTGTAGCTTTGCGATGACCTGCAGCGGTTCCGCGTTCGGGCGGGGTTGGTCTCGCGTCGAGCGCCGCCCCTCGAAGCCGACGGCGGTATGACCGGCGACTGGCCGCAGCCGCGTCACCATCGTGGTCGTGATCGGACGTTCGGGCGCATCCTTCTTGGAGCGACCCGCCGGTCGAGGCCGTGGCTCGATCATCGGCACGCCCGTGCGCGCGGCGGTGATCGCCATGGTCGCGTGGCCGGCGGCCCGCTGCGTCGTGTTCGCGCTGCTGGACGGGACCCTGTGCGCGCTCGATGCGGCGACCGGAGCGGTCCTGCACGACGAACGGTTCACGATCGACGACGTGCCGAGCATCGTCACCGCGATCACGGTGCGCGACGAGATGATCGCGGTCGGGACGATCGATGGCCGGCTATTGATCTTCGCGCTACGGTAGTGCACGGACTCCGGGCTCCACTCCGGCGCGACGCGAGCATCGCTGTGGGAGAGCGGAGCCGATGGCGCCCGAGCTAACCGATCTCTTCGGCGTACGTCATCACGAGGTACATCAACGACTCGTCGTGACCCGGGTTGCGATATGCGTGCGGGGTGTCGGCCTCGAACAGGATCGAGTCACCGGCCTCGAGCTGGTGGGTGTCGCCGGCAACGTCGATCTCGAGCGTGCCGCTGGTGACGACGAGGTTCTCGCTCGTGCCCGGCGGGTGCGCATCCGCGATCTCGGTCGCGCCGGCACCGAGCCGCAGCTCGTAGAACTCGACGCGGCGAGGCTCGTCGAACGGGAACAGCGCGCGCGAGCTGAAGCTGCGGTCCTTGCTCGTCAGGATCTTCGCGTCGGTGGCGCGCAGCACGAGGGCGCCGGACTGGGTGCGCGTGCTGATCAGCGCCGAGAACGTGACCTCGAGCGCGCGGGCGATCTTCCACAGCACGTTGATCGTCGGCGCGCTCTGCCCCAGCTCGATCTGGCCGAGCATCGCGCGCGAGACGCCGGAGATCTGGGCGAGCCGCTCGAGCGACAGCCCGCGGCGGGTGCGGAGCCGGCGCAGGTTGCCACCGACGACCGGTGCGAGATCGGTGGCTTCGGTCGGCGTCACGGCGGGCACGCCGTCTACCGGGGGCACCGAGGCGGTCGCGGCGACGAGCCCGCCGGAGGATGGCATGAGCCCGACTGCCGCTTTCTCTGTGGCCTTCTTCTTCACCCGATCCAGCTCGGGACTTTTATCCGTTCCAGCGGAGGCCATCAATCTGTTTTGACGGAGGATCTGCCAACCGCCAATGATTCCACGATAATCTCAGGTGCCGTGGGCGCCGCCGCTCGGGCTGCCATAGGCGGACTCGCCGTGGAGCGCGCCGTCGAGGCCGTCGTGCTCGACCTCCGGATCGACGCGCAGCCCGATCACGACGTCGATGCCCTTGAGCAGGACGAACGTGACGACCGCGGCCCACGCGCCGGCCGCGCCGATCGCGATCGCCTGCTTGCCGACCAGCTCGAGGCCGCCGGCGTTGCCGCCGTTGTAGATGCCGCGCGCGAAGAGGCCCGTCATCAGCGCGCCCGCCGCGCCACCAACGCCGTGGACGCCGAACGCATCGAGCGCGTCGTCGTAGCCGAGCCGGGTCTTCACGAGCACCGCGCCGTAGCAGATCATGCCGGCGATCCCGCCGATCACGAGCGCGTACATCGGCGTGACGTAGCCGGCGGCCGGCGTGATCGCGACGAGCCCGGCGACGACACCCGACGCCATGCCGAGCATCGTCGACTTCTTGATCCGCGAGCCCTCGAGGAGCACCCACGCGAGCCCGCCGGCGGCCGCGGCGACGTGCGTGTTGACGAGTGCGAGCGCCGCGCGGCCCTCGGTGAGCGATGCCGAGCCGGCGTTGAAACCAAACCAGCCGAACCACAAGATCGCGGCGCCGAGCACGGTCATCGTCAGGTTATGGGGCGGGTGGCGGACGGCCGGATAACCGCGACGTTTCCCGAGGACGAGCGCGCAGACGAGCGCCGAGACGCCGGTCGACAGGTGAACGACGGTACCGCCGGCGAAGTCGATCGCACCGAGCTCGAGGAGCCAGCCGCCCGGCGCCCACGACCAGTGCGCGATCGGATCGTAGACCAGCGTCGTCCACGCGATCGTGAACACGACGTACGCCGAGAACCGCATGCGCTCGGCATACGCACCGGAGATCAGCGCCGGCGCGATCACCGCGAACATGCACTGGTACGCCATGAACGCGAGGTGCGGGACCGACGCCGATGCCGACGTGTTCGCCGCGCCTGCCGCCTCGAGCCCGACGCCCTCGAGCCCGACGAAGTCGAAGCCACCGATGATGCCGCCCTGGCTCGTGCCGAAGCACAGGCTGTAACCGACCAGCACGAACTGCACGGTCACGAGGCCGAGCGCGAAGAAGCTGTGCATGAACGTCGAGAGCACGTTCTTGCCCTGGACCATGCCGCCGTAGAACAGCGCGAGGCCCGGTGTCATCAGCATCACGAGCCCCGCCGAGATCAGAAGCCACGCGGTATCGCCAGCGTTCATGTCCCGAGGATGATCGGGAGTATGTTTCCGGCGCGTAACCGACCAGAAAACGTTTGGGCGCGTGAGCTGCGCTTACCGAGCGAAGGCGCTCACTTGGTGCCGAACAGGCGATCGCCGGCGTCGCCGAGGCCCGGCACGATGTAGCTCTTCTCGTTGAGCCGCTCGTCGACGGCCGCCGTGTAGATCGGGACGTCGGGGTGCGCGCGATGGAAGACCGCGATGCCCTCGGGGCAGGTCAGCAGGCAGACGAACTTCAGTGACTTGGGTCCCGACGCCTTGATGCGCGAGATCGCGGCGACCGCGGAGTTGCCGGTCGCGAGCATCGGATCGACGACGATGGTGTCGCGATCGGTCATGTTCTCGGGGACCTTGTAGAAGTACTCGACGGCCGCCATCGTCTTGGGGTCTCGATAGAGGCCGATGTGACCGACGCGCGCGGACGGCAGGATCTCGAGCATGCCGTCGAGGATCCCGTTGCCGGCACGCAGGATCGAGATCAGGACGATCTTCTTGCCGTCGAGGACCGGCGCCATCATCGGCGCGACCGGCGTCTCGATCGCGACCTGCGTCGTCGGGAAGTCTCGGCACACCTCGTACGCGAGCAGCATGCTGATCTCGCGCAGCAGGTTGCGGAAGGTGCTGGTGCTGGTCTCCTTCGAGCGCATCAGCGAGAGCTTGTGCTGGACGAGCGGGTGACCGATCACGTGGACGTTGCCGGGAGGCTGCGAAGACATGCGCGGCGGACGTTACCGCAGCTGCCAGGCCCGTGCGGTCAGCGCTGCGCGATGGTCATCGAAGCGTGCAGGGCGGCCCCGACGGTCGTGGCTCCGACCGCAGCGACGAGCATGACGAAAGCGCCGAACATCGCGTCACGGACTCGGTTGTGGCGCAGGCGAAAGACGATGGTGTCGAGGCGGGTCATGGCGGGCTCCTCGTGCGGGTCGCGCACGCCCTGACCTTGTTCATCCGGCGCGCCAGATCCGCCGTCTCCCCGGTTCGAGGCGGCACGCGGGATTAGCGTCGATGACAATCGCATCGTCCTGTCGCACCGATCGTCGCAGCGCAGACGCTGTCGCAGCCGTGCCGCGGCGGTGTCGTAAGACTGGTTCGGCCAGCGCACGGGCGAAGGCGCGATGGCATGATCTCGGGTCATGCACGTCCTCGCCGCCGTCGTGATCGCCCTCGCATCCGGCTGCACGACGCTGGGCCCGATGCCCACGACGACCGCGGTCTCGGCGATCCCGGCGGGGCGGGTCGGCGGCGAGGTGCAGATCGGCGCGGCGCCTGCCTACCACCTGAGCGCCGCGGCGAGCCGGCCGAAGGGCGGTGCGGTTGGCCAGGCCGCGCTGCTGCTCGAGCCCGACCGGCTGCTCGGGGTCCCCGGGCTGATCGTCGGCGGGCGGCTGTTCGGTCAGAGTGGTGACGCGCCGGTCGAGGCGATGATCGGCTACCGCCGCGCCCTCGACGACGAGTTCGCGATCGCGGTCGTTGGCTACGGCACGTCAAAGCGTGCGACCTCGAAGCTCGCGAGCTATCACGGCTTTCGCATGGGTACCGAGGTCGCCGCCGACGGCTTGATCGTCGGCTTCACGCGCTGGCTCGGCCTGCACGCGCAGGGCGCCGCGTCGATCACGCGGATCGTCGCGAGTGGGAAGTACTGCGTCGACTCCGAGGGCATCGGTCAGGACTGCTCCGAGGACATGCCGGAGACGAACACGTTCACGTCCGGCCAGATCCGCGGGTGGTATCCGAGCGTGACCGCGTCGCTGTCGCTCGACGTCGGTCGCAACGGCAGCAGCTGGTTCCACAGCTTCCGGTTCGCGTTGATGATGTCGTCGGGGCGCATGCCGCGCGTCGTGGGGGGCGTGCAGACCGATGACCACACGTACTTCGCGTACGGCGCCACCGCGACGCTCGGCCTCGGGGACTGATCGCCGGAGTGTTACGCTCCGCCGGTGAGCCTCGCGGAGCGGCGCCGGTTACGGCTGTTCACGCTGTGCGCGCTCTACGTCGCACAGGGCATCCCGTGGGGGTTCACCGCGCTCACGATCCCGGCATACCTCGCCGGGCAGGGGCTGCCGCCGGCCTACGTCGGTGGCGCGCTCGCGATGACGACGCTGCCGTACGCGTTCAAGTGGATCTGGGGCCCGATCATCGACGCGTTCACGATCCGCAGGCTGGGCCGGCGGCGGCCGTGGATCATCTTCGCGCAGGCGGGTATGGCGCTGACGATCGGCGCGATGATCTCGATCCCGGATCTCAGCGGCGACCTCGAGATGCTCGCGCTGCTGATCTTCGTGCACACGGTCTTCAACTCGATGCAGGACGTCGCGGTCGACGGGCTCGCCGTCGATCTGCTGCGCGACGACGAGCGCGGCCGCGCGAACGGCATGATGTACGCATCGAAGTACGGCGGCGGGATTCTAGGCGGTGCGGGCATGGCGACCGTGATCGCACATGCCGGCCTGCGCACCGCGCTGATCGCGCAGGTCGTGATCCTCCTCGCGATCATGCTCGTGCCGCTGCTCGTCCGCGAGAGCGATCAGCCCCCACCAAAGCCGCCGAAGCTCGTCACCGTGCTGCGCTCGCTCGCGCAGGTTTTCCAGCTGCGCTCGCCGGCGCTCGGTGGTCTGCTGATGCTGACGATCGGCATCGCGACCGGGATGCTGACCGCGGTCTCGGCGGTGCTGTTCACCCAGGAGCTCGGCTGGAAGTACGACGAGTACGCGCAGATCACCGGCGGTCCCGGCCTCGTGCTCGGCCTCGCCGGTTCGCTGATCGGCGGCTTCCTCGCAGACAAGGTCGGGCCGCGCCGGCTCGCCGCGATCGCGTCGCTGACGATGGCCGCGCTGTGGATCGCGTGGGCCGCGACCGAACCGCTGTGGACCGATCGCAGCTACGTCTATCTGCTGTTTCTCGTCGAGCCGGTGTGCCAGGGCGTGATGACGGTGTCGCTGTTCGCGCTGTGCATGGCGATGTCGTGGCCGCGGATCGCCGCGACCCAGTTCACGACCTACATGGCGTTCTCGAACGTGGCCTCGACGATCGGTTTCCGGATCGCCGGCCCGATCAGCGAGAACCTCGACTTCCAGGCGATCTATCTCGTCGCGGGGTGCATGCAGATCGTCGCGACCCTGACGCTGCTGTTCATCGATCCGCACCAGGCGCGCCGCACGCTCGGGGACGGTCTCCACTAACTAAGTTAGTGGAGACCGTCCCTAGTCGCGATAGCGGACGGCTTCCTGGACGATGCTCGGCGCGGGCAGGTGCGCGTCGCGAAATGCGCGGCCCATCGCATCGAGGCTGCCGTAGCCGACCGCACGCGCGACGTCGCTCGGCGAGCCATCGGGAGCCGACAGCAGGAGGACCGCGGCGCGTAGCCGGAGGACGCGCATCGCATCGCGGAAGCCGGCGCCGAACAGCCCGAAGTCGCGCGTGAGCTCGCCGAGATCGCGGCCGAGCTGGCGCAGCGAGAGGCCGGCGATGGTCGCGAGCTGCTTGAGTGACGTCGAGGTTGCGAGGTCCTCGTACAGCGGGCGCATCACGGTCCACAGCCGGCGATAGCGCTCGGGCTCTTCGGCGACGACGCTCGCGATCAGATCGCGCGACAGCACGTCGGCCTCGCCGAGCCGCACGATCAGCTCGTGCAGCATGGGTTCGGTCGGGCTCGCCTCGAGGCGCTGGTAGGCGTCCCACACGGCGGGTGGCAGCTCGATGGGGCCGTGCGCGAGCCCGACCGGACGCTTGAGATCCGAGGCCGGGACGCGGAGCTCGACGATCACGCCAGGCGCACCGAACGACCGAAAGGTTCGCGAGCCCGGCTGCACGCGATCGAACTCGGTCTCGGCCAGGACGTAGGCGGTCGGGCCGGTGACCGGCTGGCCACCGCCGACGACGAACGTGCCGCGCAGCGAGGCATAGAGGTGAACGAACGAGCTCGGGCGCTTCGCGGGCGGCGCATAGCGGCTGTCGTAGAGCAGGCGATCGCGGCTCACCAGGTGCGCGCGGAATCGGCGCTCGAGGAAAACCGTCGCTTTCAGCGTGCTCGTGTTGAACCGGCGAAGACTCGTCGCGGACAGCACGTCACTTGCACTCCAGCACGGCGGCACAAGACTGCTGCTTGTGCACGCAGTCGACGTGGCGCTTGACCTTCGCGGCGTTCACCGTCGCGTCCTGCTCGAGTGCGGCGCACGCGGCCACGCACTCCTTCTCGTCGAACGGCATCGTGCTGCCGGTCTCTTCGACGCAAAGCGCCTCGCGCTTGCACACGTCGCGGCACGCGGCGCTGCGGGGTTCCGTGCAGGCCGCGAGCAGGAAGCTGCTCATCGCGGTGACGAGTAAGTGGCGCATCGAGCGCGAGAGTATACCGCTCCCGCGCCGCCCGGCCTCACAGGTCTTCGGCGCTCTTCAGGATCTCGGCGATGAAGTCGTAGCGGATCCGGATCAGGCTCGCGTGGTTGATGTGCGTCGTCACCGAGATCGGTGGCTCTCCGGCGGTCGGGCTCGTCCCGTCGATCTGCTCGTCCTCGATCGACAGCACGCAGGTCTTGTTCAGCTTGCGGGCGCGCGCGCAGTCGTCGGACGCCATTTTTTTGACGTCAGGCGTCGGCGCCGGGTCGGCAAGGGCCGGGGCAACGAAAGGTCCAACGGACAGCATCGAGGCCACGAGCAGGAACAGGCAGGTGCGCATGCCCAGGAAGACACCGAGCCCGACCGCGGGTTGCGAGCGTGATTGCCGCGCCGCGCACGCACGTGGGACAACCGCGCCATGGACCAACCCGACTCGCCCGAAGGCCCCGAGCGACCGGTGCCGCCGGCCATCCAGGACGAGCCGCCCGCCGCCCCGGCCAAGCCGCCGCGCCACATCCCGTGGGTGACGATCGTCCTCGCGGTCGCGAACGTCGCGGTGTTCGCGTGGCAGCTGTCGGCGGGCGCCCACGCCATGCAGCCGACGCCTCAGTGGATGCTCGAGCACGGCGGCAACTTCGGTGCTTCGACGCTCGATGGCGAGCAATGGCGGCTATTCACCTCGATGTTTCTTCATTACGGGGTCCTCCACCTCGTGATGAACATGATCGGCCTGCTCGACGGTGGCCGTCACGTCGAGCGGATGTACGGCCGTGCCGGATTCCTCGCGCTGTACCTGGTCGCCGGCCTCGCCGGCAGCTTCGCGACGTCGCTGCGATCGAACGTCGTCTCCGCGGGCGCCTCGGGCGCGATCTTCGGTGTGTTCGGCGCGTTCGCCGCATTTCTGGTGTTGCACCGCAAGCGACTCGACAAGGAAGAGGTCGCGAAGCAATCGCGCGGTCTCCTCGTGTTCCTCGCTTACAACATCTACTTCGGCGTCACCGCGCAGGGCATCGACCTGGTGGCGCACGCGGGCGGCCTGGCCGCTGGCTTCCTCGCCGGGCTCGCGCTCGAGATCGGGACCCATCAGGATCAATCGTCGGTGCGACGCTCGCTCGTGGTCGCGGTCGTCGGGGTCGGGCTCGTGCTCGGCGGTGCGATGCTCGCTTCGCCACCGACCAACGCGATCGCGGATCTCGGGAAGGTCGAGGCCGTCGTGCTCGAGCGGTGGAACAAGGCGGTCGCCGAGATCCAGGCCGGCACGATGGCGGACGACGCCGCGGCCGACGTGATCGAGAAGGAGCTGCTGCCACCGTGGCGCAAGGCGCGGCTCGCCTACGAGAAGGACGGCGATGGTCGCGGCAACGAGAAGATCTATCCGCTGATGGTCACGTATCTGACGGCCCGCGAGGACGGCTGGGCGATGATCGCGCAGGGGCTGCGCGCCAAGGACGAGGCGCTCACGAAGCGTGGCCTCGAGCGGTTCGCCGAGGGTGACGCCGTGATCGCGCAGCTCAAGGCAACGCCGAAATAACTCAGTCGTCGCGGCGTTCGACGAGCTTCGCGCGGTCGGCGCGCCAGCGTGCGAAGTGCCGCTCGATCAGCTGCCTGTCGGCCCGCGCCGCGGTCAGCCGATCGCGCGCACCATCGACGACCCCGAGCCGGCCGTCATGCGCCGCCCGCGCGCGGGCATGGGCACCCAGCGCGGCATCGAGGTCGCGGCGCCGGCGGGTGATGTAACGC
>JACCTC010000264.1 GCA_013812655.1 Deltaproteobacteria bacterium
TCGCGATCGAGCTCGGCATCGATCTGCGCCACATCGAGGGCAGCGGCCCAGGCGGCCGGATCGTGGAGCGCGACGTCCGCGCCGCGGCGGAAGGTCACGCCGATGGCAATGGCCACGCGCGCGCCGAGAGCTCGAACGGCCACGCCGACGACGATCACGCCGAGCCGGAGGCAGAGGCGTCGGCCGAGGCACCTGCGCGCGAGCCAGGTCAGGCGCTCGCCGTGCGGCACGCGCGCCAGATGGTGCCCGACAGCGATGCCGACTTCGAGGACGTTCCGGCGTCGAACATGCGCAAGCGGATCGCGGCGCGGCTCACCGAGGCCAAGCGCGACGTCCCGCACTTCTATCTGATGCGCAAGCTCGACGTCGCCGCGCTCCTCGCGTTCCGCGGCCGGCTCAACGATCTGCTCGGCGATCGCGGCAAGGTCAGCGTCAACGATCTGATCGTCAAGGCCGTGGCGCTCGCGCTGCGCCGCGTGCCCGAGTGCAACGCGAGCTGGGAAGGCGACGCGATCCGGCGACACCACCGCGTGCATGTCGGCATCGCGGTCGCGATCGAGGATGGCCTCGTCACACCGGTCGTCCGTGACGCCGATCAGAAGGGCATCGGCGCGATCGCGATCGAGGTCAAGGACCTCGCCGAGCGCGCGAAGAAGCGCGGCCTCAAGGGCCACGAGATCACGGGCTCGACGTTCACGGTCTCGAACCTCGGGATGATGGGCGTCGAGCGGTTCACCGCGATCATCAATCCGCCCGAAGGCGCCATCCTCGCGGTCGGCGCGACCGTCGACGAGCCCGTCATCGTCAACAACGAGATCGTCCCCGGCAAGCGAATGACGGTGACGATGTCGTGTGACCACCGGGTGATCGATGGTGCCCTCGGTGCGCGCTGGCTGCAGGCCTTCGCCGAGCTCGTCGAGAAGCCGGAGTCGCTCGCGCTATGACCGACGAAACCGACGACAAGCCCGAAGCCAAGCCCGACGACAAGCCTGCCGGCCAGACCGAAGCCAAGACCGAAGCCAAGACCGAAGCCAAGACCGAAGCAAAGACCGAAGCCAAGCCGGGCCCGTACGACCTCGTCGTGATCGGCTCGGGTCCCGGCGGTTACGTCGCGGCGATCCGCGCCGCGCAGCTCGGGCTTCGCGTCGCCTGCATCGAGCGCGAGAGCCTCGGCGGCATCTGCCTGAACTGGGGCTGCATCCCGACGAAGGCGCTGCTACGAAGCGCCGAGGTCCTCGAGACGTTTCATCACGCGAAGGACTTCGGGATCATCGTCGGCGACGTCAAGCCGGACTTCGGCGCGATCATCGCGCGCAGCCGCGGCATCGCCGACAAGGTCAGCAAGGGCGTCGCGTTCCTGTTCAAGAAGAACAAGATCGACAGCATCGCCGGCACGGCGAAGCTGCTGCCGCGTGCGGCCAGCCCGGGCGGCGGCAACTGGCGCACCGCGAGCACCGGCGCGCCGCTGCAAGTCGAGGTCACAGCCTCGACCGGCAAGCGCGTGTTCGAGGCGAAGCACGTGATCCTCGCGACCGGCGCGCGCGCGCGCTCGCTACCCGGCATCGAGCTCGACGACAAGCGCATCATCGAGTACCGCAAGGCGATGACGCTGCCCGAGCAGCCGAAGTCGATGGTCGTGCTCGGCGCCGGCGCGATCGGCGTCGAGTTCGCCTCGTTCTATCGCGCGCTCGGCACCGAGGTCACGATCGTCGAGTTCATGCCGCGCCTGGTGCCGAACGAGGATCCCGAGATCAGCAAGGAGCTCGGTCGCGCGTTCACCAAGCGCGGGATCAAGACGCTCGTCGATCACAAGCTGACGTCGGCGAAGAACACCGGCAAGGGCGTCGTGATCACCGTGGAACCCAAGGGCGTGCCCGGGGCGCCGTCACGCGATGCCGCCGCTGCCGCGATCACGCTCGAGGCCGACATCCTGCTGGTCGCGGTCGGCGTCGCTGCGAACACCGAGAACCTCGGGCTCGAGGCCCACAAGGTCGCGCTCGACAAGGGCTACATCAAGGTCGACGGCGAGAACCGCTGCGGCGACAACCTGTGGGCGATCGGTGACGTGATCGGTCGCGGCCTCGCGCACGTCGCGTCGGCGGAGGGTGTGTTCGTCGCCGAGAAGATCGCCGGCGTCCATGCCGAGCCGGTCCGCTACGACGCGATCCCCGCCTGCACGTACTGCTCGCCCGAGATCGCGTCGGTCGGGCTGACCGAGGAGAAGGCAAAGGCGCAGAACGTGCCGGTCAAGGTCGGCAAGTTCCCGTTCACCGCGCTCGCGAAGGCGCGCGCCGCCGGCGACACGACGGGCTTCGTCAAGGTGCTGTGGCATGCCGAGACCGGCGCGCTCGTCGGCGCCCACCTGATCGGCCCGGCGGTCACCGACCTGATCGCCGAGCTCACGCTCGCGAAGACGACCGAGGTCAACGCCGAGAGCCTCGTCTACACGATCCACGCGCACCCGACGTTCGCCGAGACCATCAAGGGCGCGACCGAGGCCGCGCTCGGCCATGCGATCGATCTGTAGCCTCGCGCTGGTGCTCGCCGCCTGCGGTGACAACCAGACGTGCGAGGTCCCGGCGAGCCCGCTGCCGACGGAAGGTGAGCTCGTCGATCCGTACGCGATGGAGCTGCCCGCCGACTGCGTCCAGGGCGGGCTGTTGAACCTGCCCGGTCGCTGGTTCTTCGTCGATCCGTCCGAGATCTTCGAGTTCTCGTACCCGCGCTTCGAAGGCAGCTGCAGCGAAGGCTTCCGCCGGTCGTTTGCGGGCGACGACGACCACGACCCCTCCGACGGTGGGTCGCGTTACACGTGGTCGGACGGCACGCGGCTGTTCACGCGCGCCGAGTTCCGCTTCCAGCTACCCGACCGGTCGATCTACACGTACACGAGCGCGAGCGCGTTCTGTGTCCTGTCCACGAATCGTATCGCCAGAGCCACGGTCACGCTTGCAACAGGGTACGAGCCACGATCGACGCACGGCATCGGTACGCGATTCGGCCGCAAGGATGCGCTCGCGGATGGTCTCGAGCTCGTCGGCGAGGTCGGCGAAGCGATCGGTGCGCTCAATCTCGTGATTGACGGAAGCTACGCCTATGTCGCGGGCAACCGCGGGCTCGACATCGTGGACGTGACCGACGCGAGCGCACCGAGGCACGTGGCGAACTTCGACGGATCGTTCAACGACGTCAAGGTCGTGCACGCGAATGGCAAGCTGTTCGCGATCCTCGCACCACGCAGCGGGCGAACTCTCATCGTCGACGTGACCGACGAGCAGATCCCGCGCCTGGTCTCCGCGATCCCGGAGTATTCGCATTCGCTGTTCCTCCAGACGCGCGGCGCGACCACCGAGCTCTACCTCGCCACGGGAGAGAGCTCCGTCCCGAAGTACGACATCACGAATCCGCTCGCGCCGGTGCGCATCGGCACGGCGGTCGTGCCGGGCGTGGAAGGCAGCGTCCACGACCTGTTCGTCGACGGCGATCGGATCTACGCGAACAACACAAGGGCCGGGCTCGTCGCGTTCGACGTCAGCGCCGGGCTCGAGCGCCCCGTCGAGCTCGGCCGGGCGCCCGCGTCGTACAGCCACTCGAGCTGGGTCGGCACGGCCGGTGGCCGCAAGATCATCCTGCACGGCGACGAGGGCATGACGAAGACCGCCGACGGCGGCGCATACCTGCGAGTCCTCGACGGCGATCCCGCGTCACCCAAGTTCATGACCGACATCGGCCGCTACCAGACGCGGCCGCAGGTCGGGATCCACAACTTCGAGGTGCACGGCGACCGCGCGTACATCGCGTACTACCAGGACGGGGTGCGTGTCGTCGATCTGTCCGATCCCACGAAGCCTCGCGAGATCGCGCATTACAACACGTGGGATCCGGAGACTGCGCCGGGCGGCGCGTTCGAAGGCGCCCTCGGCGTGCGCGTCGTCGGTGATCTGATCTACGTCGCGGACGATCTACGCGGGCTGCTCATCTTCCGCAAAACGCCGTGAAGCGACCTGGCTTGCCAAGCCTAACCCGGCCGCTTCTGCAGATAGTACCGCGCTTGCTCTTCGGCTTCCTCAACGGCTACTTCGTCGACGACAAGCGTGCGGTTCATCGACCGCGTGCGGCCCGATGCAGACGCGTCACCGCTTCATCCATTGGCACCAGCTTCGCCTCGCCTGCTTCGATCTTCGCGAGTCGGCGTTCGATCTCCAGTGCCCATTCGCCCTCGGCGTCGGGGTCCGCCTCGCCGTCGAGGCTATCGAGGAGAAGCTTGGCGGCGTTCGCGCGATCCTCGACCGGCAACTTCAGCAACTCCTGGATGTGCTCTTCGGCCCGCACCATTTCGCAAGTTACCATGTCGCTCGGAATATCCGAGCACTCGGATCGGAGCGAGCGTAGGTTGACGCACGTCGTGGGTCTACTTCCCTAGCCCGCCGCCGCTCCCCGCCGCTCGGGCCTCGCATTCGGCTCGATCACGGGGTATCCATGCCGGGATGGCCGATTCGCGCGTGCACCTGCCGGTGATCGGGCAGGCTCCGGCCGCCGAGCCCGCCACGCCTACCGCGCCGCGCCGCCGTCACCCCGAGTGGATCCGCGCGACGCTGCCGACCAAGCCGGCGTTCTTCGAGCTGCGCGCGATGGTGAAGGAGCTCGAGCTTCACACGGTCTGCGAGAGCGCGAGCTGCCCGAACATCGGCGAGTGCTGGAGCCGCCGGGCGCTCACGATCATGATCCTCGGCGACATCTGCACGCGCTCGTGCCGGTTCTGCGAT
>JACCTC010000280.1 GCA_013812655.1 Deltaproteobacteria bacterium
CGCCGCGACCTCGGTGGCTGCCGCCGCGGCGTCGCTCGGCATCGGCGGCGGCTCGGCGAGCGGCGCGGCATCCGCGGGAACGACCGGCGAGCCCGCGATCTCGAGATCCTCGCGTGCCGCCGGACCCGACGACGAACCCGATGTCGACTTGCCGTGGCATCCCGGACAGACGCAGAGCGCGACGGCGAGGCCGACAACCAGACCGAGCAGCGAACGGAGCGGCGAGACAGGCTTGGCGATCATGGGACGACCAGGAGACAGACCAGGGAAGCGATCACAACGCGCAGCGCCGCGCGCGCATTTCACGCGTCGGCGATCGAGCCCTCGTACATCTTGTCGAGCAGCCCCGCGTACTTCTTCTCGACGACCTTGCGCTTCACCTTGAGGCTCGGCGTCAGCTCGCCCTCGTCGATCGTGAGGTCCTTCGGCAGGATCGCGAACTGCTTCACCGTCTCGTACTTCGCGAGGCTCTTGTTCACCTCGTCGAAGTACGGCGCCAGCATCGCCTTGACCTCCGAGGTCTGCACGATCTCGGCGTAGCTCTTGCCGGAGAGCGCGCTCTGCTCCTTCGCCCACTTCACCGTCGACTCCTCGTCGAGCGTGACGAGCGCGGTGACGAAGTTTCGCTTGTCGCCGTGGACGATCACCTGGCTGATGAAGGGGCACGTCGACTTGAGCTTGCCCTCGATCGATTGCGGCGCGATGTACTTGCCGCCGCTCGTCTTGATCAGGTCCTTCTTGCGATCGGTGATCCGCAAGAAGCCGCGATCGTCGACCTCGCCGATGTCGCCGGTGCGCAGCCAGCCGTCCTCGGTCAGCGCCTCGGTCGTCTGGTCGGGCTGGTTGTGATAACCCTGCATGATCCCGGGGCTCTTCATCAGGATCTCGCTGTCGGCAGGCGCGAGCTTGAGCTCGGTGCCCGGCATCGGCACGCCGACCGAGCCGAACGCGTACTTGCTCGGACGGTTCACGAAGCTCGCGGCGCTCGACTCGGTGAGTCCGTAGCCCTCGAGGATCAGGATGCCGCACGAGTGGAAGAACTCGGCGATGTCGCGCGACAGCGGCGCCGAGCCCGAGATGAAGTAGCGGACGCGACCGCCGAACCGGTTCTTGATCTTCGAGAACACGAGCTTGTCGGCGATCTTGAGCTTGAACGCGAGCATGCCGCTCGGCTCCTTGCCCTCCTGGCGGAGCTGCGAGCCGCGCTTGCCGGTCGCGATCGCCCACTCGAAGATCTTCTGCTTGAGTCCGCCCTGCTTCGCGCCCTCGAGGATCTTGTTGTAGACCTTCTCGAAGATCCGCGGCACGGCCGCCATGATCGTCGGCTTCACGACCGCGAGGTTCTCGACGATCTTCGGGATGCGACCGTCGATCGCGCAGACCGAGCCCGACGCGATGTGGCCGGCCATCAGCACCTTCCCGAACGAGTGCGACATCGGCAGCCACAGGTACTGCACGTCCTCGGACGTCATCAGGTGCGTCGACTCCATCGCGTCGGCCGTGTAGGCCCAGCACTCGTGGAGCAGGCGGACGCCCTTCGGCTTGCCGGTCGTGCCCGACGTGTAGATCAAGGTCGCGAGGTGCGCGGGCTCGATGCCGGCGACGACCTCGTCGACCGCGCGCGGGTCCTTGGCGAGGCGCGCCGCGCCGGCTGCCTCGAGGTCGGCGAGCGTCATCACCCACGCCGAGTCGATCGCCTCGGGGGCGCCATCGATGAGGACCGCCTTCTCGAGCTTGGGCATCTCGCTGCGACGGTCGGCGAGCTTCTTCAGCTGACCGAGATCCTCGGCGAACACGATGCGAGTCTCGGAGTCGGCGAGGATGTACGCGATGTCCTCGGCAGTGCTCGATGGATAGACCGTGGTCGTCGCGCCACCGGCCGACAGGATCCCGAGGTCACAGAGCAGCCACTCGATGCGGGTGTTCGCGAGGATGCCCACCCGCTCCTCGCGTCCGAGCCCGAGCGACAGCAGGCCCGCCGCGATCGCCTTGACGCGCTCGCCCGCCTGGCGCCACGTCATCGATCTCCACTCCTCGCCAACCGGGTAGCGATACGCCTCGCGATCGGGGGTCTCCTGCACGCGCGTCGCGAGCAACTGGGCGATCGACTTGGACTTGCGGGTCAGACGCTCGGGGGCAATCGATTCGGCCATAGGGGCGGAATATGGAGGAACCGGCCGACCACCGCAACGCGCCCGGCCCGGCTTCGGCCCTCCCGCGAGGCCGGCGCCCCGTCGGCAACTCGGGTGCAGCGGGGACAACTCGAGACCTCCGCGGTAACGTCGAGCGGTGCCGGACGCGCGTGACTGGCTCGAGCTGCTCGGTGCCGCCTGGCAAGCCGAGCGGATGGCCGTGCGTGCGCGGATGGCGCTCGAGCGCAGCGGTCGCCTGCTCGCCGAACGAGTCGCGCTCGGCATCGCGCTCGCGGGCCTGCGGATCGTCGACGAGCAGTCCGCGCCGGGCGAGCGCGTGCGCGTGCGAGTCGCGATCCCCGAGTCCGTCGACCTCGACAACCTGCGGATCGGGCCCGGCGACCCGGTGCGGCTATGGGCCGAACACCCCGAGGAGCCCACCGCCGTGCGTGGGGTCGTCGAGCGGCGCGAGGAGCAGAGCCTGTGGTTGATGCTCGACCGCGCGGTCGACGAGCTCGATCGCGAGTACGCGCTCGACCCCGAGGCGCCCGAGGTCACGTTCGATCGCGGGGATGCCGCGATCGCGAAGGCCAGGGCCGCACTCGCGACCAGTGACCTCGCGCGGACCCGTGACGTCGCCGCGCTCGTGCGGCCGCCGAAGCCACTCGCGCCGGTGACGTGGACGCCGATCGACGACGAGCTCGATGACCGCCAGCGTGCCGCGGTCGACGCCGCGCTGCGCTCGGGCGACATCGCGCTGATCCACGGGCCGCCGGGCACCGGCAAG
>JACCTC010000282.1 GCA_013812655.1 Deltaproteobacteria bacterium
CACCGGTCGCGAGCACGGCGAGCGCGTCGGCGGGTCGCTCGTCGAGCAGCCGCGCGCGCGCGAGCTGCTGCGCGGTGCCACTACCGGTCGCCGAGCCAAGCGGATGCGCGCATCGGACCCGCGCGACCTCGATCGCGTCGTCGACGAGCCCCGCGAGCGATCGCCCGCTGATCGTGCTGCGGCTCAGCCGGTCGAGGGCGCGCGTGAACCCGCTGCAGTCGGTGACGAGCGCTCGGATCCGGACCGCCGCTTCGGCGAGATCGATGCGTGCCAGCTCGCGGGCTTCGCGATCCGGATCGGCCGACCGACCGCAGCCAATCACCAGGACGAGCACGAGCGCGACACGCATCCAGCGCGCAGCATATCGGATGTAGGGGACCCACCCCGCGAACGACCGTTGGCGCTGCACACGGTTGTGCTCAACCGACCGCACGCAAGTATCGAGAATCAATCCGCGAGAACCAGCACGTCGCTTGCAGCCTGCCATCCCGTGCGCACGCTCGTGATCGTTGTTTTGCTCGCCGCCAGCACGGCCCACGCCGACCGACCGGTCTCTCGTCTGGTCGAGACCCGGCTGGTCGCTCGCGGCGAGTTCCTGTCCCCCCAGTTCTCCCCGGATGGCCGCTCCCTCCTGGTCAGCGGCCCCGCCATGCGCGGCCTCTACGTCGCGCCGATCGATCCCGCGACCGGCCAGGCTGCCGGCGCGGTCCGCCAGCTCACCGCGGATCCCGAGGCCGGCGTGCACGCCCGCTGGGCCGCCGACGGCAGCGTCAATTATCGCGCGCATCGCGCCGGCACGCGCCGCGATCTCGCGATCGACCGCAACGGCCAGATCCGCACCGCGACCATCGCGGCACCCGTCGCATTCGCGCGTGACGATCGGATGTATGTCCAGCGTGCCGGCAAGCTCGTCCAGATCGGCTCCGGCGATCGGTTCTTCGGCGCCGTGGTCGCGCCCGACGGTGACAAGGTCGTGTTCCAGGGTCTCGTCACCGGCCTTCACGTCTACACCCGCTCGACCGGCGTGCTCGTCCACGTCGGTGCCGGCACGGCGCCCGCGTGGTCGCCCGATAGCAAGCGCCTCGTGTTCGAGGTCACCGAGGACGACGGGCACGAGCTCGTCGGCTCCGACCTCTACCTCTACGAGGTCGCGGCCGATCACGTCTCGCCGCTGACCGCGACCGACCATATCCTCGAGCGGCACCCGAGCTTCTCGCCCGACGGTACGCGGATCGCGTTCGATGATAACCAGGGGAGCGTCCTCGTCGGCCGTCTGGAGAACCGCTGATGCGCCGTCTGATCCTCATCCTCCTCGTGTTGCTCGCACCGAGCCTCGCGTATGCCCAGCAGAAGATCGTGATCGATCCCGGCCACGGCGGTAACGACCCCGGCGGCACCGGCACCGGCATGCAGGAGAAGGTCATCGTCCTCGACGTCTCCAAGCGCTTCAAGACGCTGCTCGACGCTGACACCGCGGACACCGCGGGCGGCGGCAGGTGGGCCACCGCGATGACGCGGTCGACGGACGTCTTCGTGTCGCTCACCGCCCGCTCGCAGTACTCGAACGCGCAGAACGCGGATCGTTTCATGTCGATCCACGCGAACGCGTTCGGCGATCCGTCGGCCAACGGCATCGAGACGTTCTCGCTCGCCGAGGGAAGCCAGGGCGCCGCGCTCCGCAACCTCGTGCAGGCCGAGATGGTCGCCGCGTGGAAGCTCACGAATCGCGGCAACAAGGTCGCCAACTTCGCCGTGCTGCGCGAGACTGCGGCACCTGCCGTGCTGCACGAGCTCGCGTTCATCACCAACGCCACCGACGCCGCGAAGCTCGGCTCGGCCACCGAGCGCGAGAAGGCTGCCGTGGCTCACCTCCGCGCGATCCAGCGCCACTACAACATCGCACCCTACTTGCCGGGCACGCCGATGCCCGAGCCCGACGTCGGTGAGCTGGCGGGAACCGTCATCAACGATCTCGGTCCGGTCGAGGGCGCGACGGTCACGCTCGACAGTGGCCAGACGATGGCGACCGATGCCGAGGGCAACTTTGCCTTCACCGGCATCGCGATCGGCACGCGCGGCGTGACGGTCACCGCTGCGGGTCACGCGTCGCGCATGGTCGACGTCGCGATCGCGAAGGGGCTACGCGCCAACACCGAGATCGAGCTGACGCGCGACGACACGGGCGAGCCTGTGAATCCCGACGACACCTCCGGTGGCTGCAGCACCACGGGTGGATCGGGCGCTGGCCTCGCGCTCGCGTGGCTGTTCGCGGCCGCCCTGGTCGCGCGCCGCCGCCGTGCCCGGAGCTGACCATGCGTGGCTCGCTGCTGATCCCGCTCCTCGCGGCGTGTACCTTCGAGGTCGCTGACGAGCCCGCGCTCGCCCAGGTCGAGCAGCACGCCGGCAGCGTCTGTGCCGATGGCCCGACGACGTTCGGCATCGACGTCTCGCGGTACCAGGGCGCGATCGACTGGCAACAGATCGCGAACGCGGACGTCAAGTTCGCGTACATCCAGATCAGCCGGAGCCTCACCGATATCGACGCGCGCTTCGACTACAACTGGAAGCGCGCGAAGGAGGTCGGCATCCTCCGCGGCGCGTACCAGCGCTTCCAGCCCGATCAGGACGTGATCGGCCAGGCCAACCTGTTCCTCCAGAAGCTCGGTCCGTTCCAGGCCGGCGATCTGCCGCCGCTGCTCGATGTCGAGGACGATGGCGGCCTGTCGCCAACCGCGATCGCGCAGAAGGTCCGCCAGTGGATCGATCACGTCGAGCCCAAGGTCGGCGTCAAGCCAATCATCTACACGGGCTTCTACTTCTGGCGCGACAAGGTTGGCAGCGCTGACTTCAGCGAGTACCCGCTGTGGATCGCGAACTACAGCGCGACGTGCCCCCTCGTGCCCGACAAGTGGACGCGCTGGGCGTTCCACCAGTACAGCTCGACCGCCGTGCTCCCCGGGATCACGGCGAACACCGTCGACGTCAACAAGTTCAACGGCACGCTCGCGGAGCTCAAGGCGCTCGGGACTCCGCCGGTCTGCGGCGACGGCACGTGCAACGGCACCGAGACCGTCGACTCGTGTCCGGTCGAGTGCACGCCGTGTCAGCTGATCGCCGGCGCGAATGGCGCGGCGGCCGATCACATCGTCGATGACAGCAGCGCGTGCTTCCGCGGCGGCGGCGACCCGCAGTTCATCCGTACCGAGACCGCGGGTCACGGCTCGTCGCTCAAGTGGACGCACGCGACGAACCTCGCGACGCCGTCGAACTACGGCCTGTGGAACCTCCACTTCGCCGAGGCCGGCCGCTATCGCGTCGAGGCGTTCACGCCCGCGCCGTTCAACGACTCGCGCCAGGCCGTCTACCAGGTGACCCACGGCGACGCGACGACCGACGCGCAGGTCGACCAGAGTGCGATCGACGGCTGGAACCTCGTCGGCGAGTTCGACTTCGTCGCCGGCGGCGCGGGCCAGCGGGTCCGCCTCGACGACAACACCGGCGAGCCGAACGAGGCGGACGTCCAGCTCGTGTTCGATGCGCTGCGCTTCACGAAGCTCGACGGGCCCGATCCCGATCCGGACCCAGATCCCTCGCCCGGTGGCGGCTGTGACACTGGTGCCGGCGCAGGCTCGTGGCTGCTCGCGCTCGCGGTCGTGGTCCTGAGCCTCGCGTCACGCCGTCGCCGTCACGGCTGGTAGCGGCAGTACGTTCCGGTCTTGATCGAGGCCGCGAGGTGCTCGCCGATCCGACGCGACCCCGCGCGGATCTGCTGGAGCGCGTGGTTCAGCCGTCGCTGCACGTTGCTGCGCGCGCGCTCGCTTGCGACGCCCACTCGTCGCGTCCTCCCGCCGAGACCCACCGCGCGGGCAAGCTCGGCGGTCAGCGCTTCGAGCTCCTCGGCGGCACGCTCGGCGCGTCCCGGATCACCCCACGCTTCGGCTTCGTCGCGGATCGCGGTCAGCTCGCGCAGCCGCTCGCGGTAGGCCTCGCGGGCCGTCGGGTCGATGACCTCACCAGCGTCGCCGCCATCGACGGCCTCGGTTGTACTGGCGAGCTCGAGGACATGGTGTTCGCGTCCGGGCTCGGCAACGAGCCGCGCGAGCATCTCGATCCCCCGCGAGCCCTTGACGTGCACCTGCTCGCCGAAACCGCGGACTACCCAGAGCTCGCCGACCTGGACGATCACGACACCGCGATCGTCACTCGCGGCCCTCGTGGCGTCGGGCACCGGCGTCGGTCCGAAGTCCGTGACCCGTGAGCGACAGCGGACCGCGAGCGTCGGCATGTCGAGCCGCTCGGCGGTCGCCAGGGCGCTCGCGCGGAGCGCATCGCGGCGGGCGCCGTCGCCAGGGTGACTCCGCGCTGCGAGGGCATCGGCCCAGTCCGCCTCGACCCACGCGGCCCACACCGGGCTGCGCAGCCGGCGGCGGCGAGCGCATCGGCGGCGTGACCGTCGACGTCGTCCCACCGCTGCGTCGCCGTCGCGAGCACCAGCAAGATCCGATCGCAGAGGTCCATCACCGTCGAGCCTGCCATCGTCGCGACGAGGATTCTCCCGCGCCGCGGCAGCAGCCGCTGGTACATCGTCTCCGCTTGCTCGCCCGTGCCGGCGAAGGCGACCGCGATCGCGACGAGCGGCAGGAAGTCCGAGGTCGCGCGCGAATCCGGTGGGATCTGCGCGAGCGCATCGCGGGTCTCCGCGACATCGCGGTCGAGCACCGCGAGCCACGCCGCGAACGCCGGGCGCGCCGGGGTATACGCGAACAGCAGGGCGCGCTGCTCGGGTGTCACCGACAGGCCCGGCGCCGGCGCCGAGAGCACGCGATGCAGCTCGATCAGCCACGTCCCCTGCTCGTCGCCACGTGCCGCCACGATCGCCGCGTCGATCGCGGCGTCGGCGTCCGCGAATCGACCTTCGAGCGAAGCGACGAGCGAGTCGACCAGGTGGAGCGCGCGGATCCAGCGCGGGACATTGAGCGCGAGCACGCGTGTCCGCAGCTGGTCGAGCTGGAGGTCGAACGCGTTACGATCGACGAGGTCGAGCGTGTTGAAACACTGCCGCAGCAGGCTGTGAACGATCCGCACGCGATCGCCGAGCACGTTCGCGAGCCGCATCGTCTCGTCGAGGATCGGCACGAGCTCGGCTGGCTCGGCGTACTCGACGAGCGCGGATGTCGCGGTCCACAGCACGTCGAGGCGATCGCGATCGTCGAGGGTTGCGGACAGCGCGATCGCCTCGCGCGCGGTCGCGATCGGTCCCTGCGGATCGACCGCTGGCTGCTCGGCCGCCGCGATCCGCGCGAGGGCGCGAGCACGCAGTGCGCGGACCGTCCCGGTATCGACGGCGATGCCGAGTCGGTCGACGGCCTCGCGCAACAACGCGACGAGCGTCGCGTCCGTGTAGGCATAGCGGTAGTGCAGGCCGCGCACGAGCACGACGCGCGTGAAGAGCTCGGCGTCGAGGTCACGTGCGACCGCCGCGATCTCGTCGCACAGCGCGACCGCTCGCTCGTGCTGCGAGGCATGTTGCAGGGCCTCGGCAAGCGCGCACGCCAGCTCGACGCGCCGACGGCGGTCACCGGGCGCGGAGAGCCCGAGCGCCTCGAGTGCCCGCTCGAGTAGCGCAGCGGCGTCCTCGAAGGCGAGCTGCGCGCTGGCCACTATCGCGGCACGCTCCGCCGCCGCGACCGCCGCTTCGGCGGCGAGGTGGCCGGCCGCGAGCAGGTGATGCGCGATCGCGCTCGCGTCATCGCCAGCGCGGCGATCGAGGATCCCTGCGGCGCGCAGGTGCAGCCGCGCGCGTTCCGACGGTTCGAGCTCGTCCGCGAGCACCTCGGCGACGAGCGCGTGCGAGAAGCGATACTGATCGGCAGTCATCGGCGTGACCATGCCGATCCGGACGGCGGGCGCGAGCCGCGCGACGATCTCGTGATCGGGCACCCCGGCAATCTCGGCGGCGACGCTCGCGCGAAAGCCGCGACCGACGACGGCTGCCGCACCGAGCACGTTCGCCGTGGCCGTGGGGAGACGCGCGATGCGATCGGCGATGACCGCGCGCACGCTCGATAGCCGGGGCAGCTGCGAGGTGCCCTCGACGGCGGCGGCCACGAGCTCCTCGACAAACAGCGGATTGCCCTCGCTGAGCTCCCACACGCGCGCCGCATCACCCCGCTCCCCGACGAGCGTCGTGACCTCGTCGCGCCCGAGCCGTGGAAGCGGTAGCCGGCGCGCGCCGCGCTGGATTCGCGCGAGCATCGCGGCGTTCGCCGGCGGCGCATCTCCGTCGCGCGTCGCGATCGCGACGACGATACGCAGACCATCGACCCTTCCGACGAGGTGCTCGAGGAGCTGGAGGGAAGATGGATCGGCAGCATGGGCATCATCGAGCAGCAGGGCGAGTAGACCGGCAGCCGCGCGTCGCGCGAGGAAGGCGACGACGTCCTCGAAGCGAGCGAGGCGCGCGCCCGCGTCGGCGCCGCTGTCGACGTGGGCGAGCTGGGGCGCGACATCGTCGGTGGTCGCGAGCGCGCGTAGGATCTGCAGCCACGGCCAGTACGCCGCGGTCAGTCCGAGCTCGGATGTCCGTCCCCACGCCGCCCGGCCGCCGATCGTGGCGACGCGCCGAGCAACTTCGTCCAGGAGGCGCGTCTTGCCAATGCCGGGCTCGCCGACGAGCATCACCACCGCGCGTTCACCGCGCGTCGCGCGATCGATCGCTTCGTCGAGGACACCGAGCTCGCGCTCGCGACCGACGAGAGCGGCGCCGTCCATCGCCTCCTAGTAACACACTACTTGCGGAGCTTGACCTCGATGACGCTCGCCGACGCGCCTGCAATGAAGGTCTCGCCGCGCACCGTCATCGCCTTGCCGTCCTTCGCGAACGTCAGCTCGATGACTTCCTTGAGCGGCTTGCCTTCCTGGGTGCCGGTGTACACGAACTCGAGCTTGTCGCCCGTGGTCACCTTCGCGACGTGATCGTGGGTATCGCCCGCGCTGGTGACCGAGAACCAGTGATACGTCCCGCTGTGCGGCTCGTACCCGAAGAGGTCCGTCTCCTCGTAGACCTTCATGCCCGGAATCCCGGTGACGCGGAACGCGCAGAGCACGCCGAACTGCGCCGAGGTCCGCTTGCACGTCAGCGACGTGCCGAGCTTCGCGGTGTCAGCGCCCATCGCGAGCGTGCCAGTACCTTTCCAGGTGCCGACCATGCGCTCCAGATCGGCGACCGGTTTCGGCAGCTCGGCCGCGGCGGTGAGAGGGATGGCGACGAGCAGGGTGGTGAGCAGGGTCTTCAATGTGTTCGTCATGGCTTGTCCTTGCCCACCTGGCGTGACGATCCGTGGAACATCGTTCCAGAGCCGACGGGATCGCCTGCAAAGATCCAAGCTCCTGGATTGACAGCGGTCTTGCGTAGCTGAACACTCGTGCAGTGTACGCGCCGCTCTGGTGCAAATCGAACTTCTCGTTCCTCGAGGGCGCGAGCCATGCCGAGGAGCTGGTCGAGGAGGCCCACCGCGTCGGCATCGGCTCGATCGCGATCACCGATCGCGATGGCGTCTACGGGATGGTCCGTGCGCACGTCAAGGCACGCGAGCTCGGCGTGCATCTCCTGTGCGGCGCGCAGGTCACGGTCGCGGCACCGGGCAACGCGCTCGTCGCCTCGCCGATCACAGTCAGCGTCAGCGGGCTTCACCACGACGAAGTCGGTCGCGGTCCCGGCTGGGGCGCCGATACCGATGACTTGCCGCCCGCGGTGCCGACGACCGGCCGGCGCGGCCGCACCAGGCGGGCGAAGCCGCGGCAGGCGACGCTCGAGCTCCCGAAAGGCACGGCCGATCGAGCTGCCAATGACGCCACGAATGGCGTCGCCGCCTCGACGACCCTCGCGCTCCTCGCGATCGATCGCGCCGGCTGGGCGAACATCACGCGCCTCGTGACCGCGGGACGCCGGCGCTGCGACAAGGGCACGTCGCTCGTCAGCTGGGCCGAGGTCTGCGCGCGCGCCGGGGGCGTGATCGCGCTGGCAGTTGGCGAGGGCAGCATGCTCGCCGACGAGCCCGAGCCGCCACCGCACGTGATCGGCGACCTGCGCGACGCGTTCGGTGATCGGCTGTACGCGATGGTGACGCGCCACCGCCGCGCCGACGATGTCCCGCGCGAGGCCCGGATGCGCGCACGCGCCGCCGCGGCCGGCATCCCGATCGTCGCCGCGACGGAGGTGCTGTATCACTCGCGCGCGCGCCGCCCGCTGCAGGACGTGCTGACCTGCATCCGTCACGGCGTCACGCTCGCCACCGCCGGCCGCCGGATCCGCGGCAACGACGAGCACGATCTGCGCGCGCCCCACGCGTTCGCGCGGCTCTATCACGACGATCCGGCGAGTGTCGCCCGCACGCTCGAGGTCTCCGCGCGCTGCACGTTCTCGCTCGGCGAGCTGCGCTATCGCTATCCGTCGGAGCGGCTCCCGGACGGCACGACCTCCGCCGAGCATCTGCGCCGGCTCGCCTACAAGGGCGCGGCGTGGCGCTACGACGGCGACATCCCACCGAACGTCCGCCGCCAGCTCGACGCCGAGCTCGCGCTGATCGAGGAGCTCGACTATCCCGGCTACTTCCTGACGATGCACGAGATCGTCTCGTACTGCCGGCGCCGCGAGATCATGTGCCAGGGCCGCGGCTCGGCCGCGAACTCCGCGGTGTGCTTCTGCCTCGGCGTCACCGCCGTCGATCCCGTGCGCATGGGCCTCCTGTTCGAGCGCTTCCTGTCACGCGAGCGCGCCGAGCCGCCCGACATCGATCTCGACATCGAGCACGAGCGCCGCGAAGAAGTCATCCAGCACGTCTACTCGGTCTACGGCCGCGATCACGCCGCGATGGTCTGCAACGTCGTGCGCTACCGGCCGCGCTCCGCGGTGCGCGACGTCGGCAAGGCGCTCGGCATCCCCGAGACCGCGCTCGATCGCGCCGCGAAGCACCTGTCGATGTACGGCCTCGTCGAGCCCGAGGCCCTCGCGCGCGCTGGCCTCCACGACGCGTCGACAGGAAGCAGCAGCCCTCGCGCACTCGAGCACCTGACGCGGCTCGCCGACGAGATCCTCGAGTTCCCGCGCCACATCTCGATCCACCCGGGCGGCTTCTTGCTCGGCCACGAGGCCGTCCACGACATCGTGCCGATCGAGAACGCGTCGATGCCGGGCCGCACCGTCATCCAGTGGGACAAGAACGATCTCGATGACCTCGCGCTGTTCAAGGTCGACCTGCTCGCGCTCGGCGCGCTCCACCAGCTCCACCTCGGCTTCGACCTGCTGCGCGCGCATCGCGGCATCGACCTGACGATGGCGACGATCCCCGCCGAGGATCCCGACACCTACGACATGATCTGCACCGCCGATACCGTCGGCACCTTCCAGATCGAGAGCCGCGCGCAGATGTCGATGCTGCCGCGGCTGCGGCCGCGCACGTTCTACGATCTCGTCGTCGAGGTCTCGCTGGTCCGCCCCGGCCCGATCTCCGGCGGCATGGTCCATCCCTACCTGCGGCGGCGCCGCGGCCTCGAGAAGGTCGAGTATCCGCACCCGTGCCTCGAGCCCGTGCTCGCGAAGACGCTCGGCGTCCCGCTGTTCCAGGAGCAGGTGATGCGGCTCGCCGTCGTCGCCGCCGACTACACGCCCGGCGAGGCCGACGGCCTGCGCCGCGACATGGCCGCGTGGCGCCGCTCGGGTCGCATCGAGAAGCATCGCGAGCGCCTCGTCAGCGCGATGGAGAAGAAGGGCATCGCTCGCGAGTTCGGCGAGCGCGTCTTCGAGCAGATCCGCGGCTTCGGCGAGTACGGCTTCCCCGAGTGCGTCGTCGGCTCGACCCGCGTGATCGACGCGGACACCGGTCGCTGGGTGGCCATCGAGGACGTGGTGCGTGGCCGGCATCCACTACGCGTGACGCTGACGTGCGGCGCAGACCTGCAGATCGAGCCACGTCACGTGATCGCCGCGAAGGCGAGCGGCCGCAAGCCGGTGTTCCGGTTGCGCACGATGGGTGGTCGCGAGATCGAGGCGACCGCGGAGCATCCGTTTTTCACGAAGCACGGCACGAAGGCGGGATGGACGAAGCTCGGGGACCTGCGGGTCGGCGGCGAGGTGGCCGTCGCGACCGCGCACGATCGAATGGCGGAATGGGCCGAGATTGCCTCGATCGAACCTCGTGGCATGCAGGAGACCTACGATCTCGAGATCGAGGGCAACCACAACTTCCTCGCGAATGACTTCGTCGTGCACAACTCGCACGCCGCGAGCTTCGCGCTGATCGCGTACGCGACGTGCTGGATGCGGAAGCACTACCTCGCGGAGTTCACGTGCTCGCTGCTCAACGCGCAGCCGATGGGGTTCTACTCGCCGGCGACGATCGTCGGGGATGCGCAGCGGCACGGGCTCGAGATCCGGCCGATCGATGTCACGCGGAGCGACTGGGACTGCACGCTCGAGGATGTCGACGACGAGTTTCAGTTCGCGGTGCGCATGGGGCTGCGGTGGACCAAGGGGATCCAGCTCGCGGATGGCCAGCGGATCGTGGAGGCCCGGCGGGCGCGGCCGTTCGCGTCGCTCGAGGACTTCGTGCGGCGCGCGCAGGTGTCGACCCGCGCGCATACCCAGCTCGCGGAGGCCGGCGCGCTCGGCGAGCTGGAGCCGAGGCTCGGCAACCGCCGCGATGCGCTGTGGCAGGTCCACGGCTGGATCGTCCGCCGGCACGACACGCTGCCGGTCGGCGATGGCGGCGGCCAGACCGAATTCGAGCAGCTGTCGAAGCTCGACGAGATCTTCTGGGACTACGCGTCCAGCGATCACTCGACGCGCGGACATCCGCTGGCGCCGCTGCGTGGCGAGCTCCGCGCGAAGCACTGGCCCGATGCGCGCACGCTGACCCGCGGCCGCGATGGTCAACGCGTCGAGTACGTCGGCATCGTGATCTGCCGGCAGCAGCCTGGCACCGCGTCGGGCGTCGTGTTCATGACGCTCGAGGACGAGACCGGGTTCGTGAACCTCGTGGTCTGGCAGCAGGTGTTCGCGGAGTACGCGCACGTGATCAAGACGACGTCGCTGCTCGGGATCACCGGACGCCTGCAGATCCAGGAGGGCATCACCCACCTGATCGCCGAGCGGATCTGGATCCCCGAGTTATCGCGGCCGGTCGCGCACGTCGAGAGTCGCGACTTTCACTGAGCCAGCGACGCCGCGATGCGCAGCGCGTCGTGCCTCGCGAGGAGATCCGGACCGTCGGCATGCCCGAGCTGCTGCACCAGCTGCGCCTGCTGCTGAGGGTGGTGATTCCGTGCTGCTGCCTTCGCCTTCGCGTCGGGCTTCTGCGCATCACCGCGGGGCGGGGCGACGATCAGCCCGAGCATCAGGGCGATGCCGCCAAGGATCCGCTTGATCATGATCGTTCGTAGCATTCGCGATCCGGCGCGGCGGCAAGCCTTGGAACACCTCACTATGCGCGCCCGGCGCGCGCGGACGCACATCGAAACATCGCGGGCTTGCATGCTTGCGGCCGGCACGCGCCTCGCAACGGAACACCGCATGACGATCGCGCAGATCCGGACGATCCTCGGCACGCTTGTCGCCCTGTCCTCGACGGTGATGGCGTGCGCCAAGCAGAAGGCCACCGAGGACACGACGTTCGCGCGTCACCTCGGCGATTCGACCAAATCGCCGGGCAGTAACCCGACGCGCCCCGCGCCGCAGACCTCGGATGATCCCGCGCGCATGAACGTGTCGATGGGGATCCGCGCGCCGGCCAACCCCGAGATCGCACCACCCGGCACGCAGCCACGCACGGCCCCCGTGACTGCGCCGACGACCGCACCGACGACGGCACCGCGGCCGGCCAGCCCGAACGCCACCGTCAATCCGAACACGAGCGTCGCCGCGCCGAACGCGAACCCGCGGCCGGCACCGGATCCCGCGACCTCGTCGACCCCGGTCGCGCCGCCTGCCGATATCACGCCGCCGTCGACCAATCCCGAACCGCCCCGACCGGGCGTGTTCTCGCCGCCGCCGCCAAGCGACTCGCCGTGAGCTGACATCGCGTCGCGACGGGGATGTCACCGTGCTGCGCGCGGCTCGCGACGCGGCTGTCACACGGCGTGGCGAGGTGACGTCACCCGGGCTGATCGCGTCACGCCTTGTTGCTCTCCGGTCACGCACAAAAAGCAAGCCCGACAACTCGGCCCGCTACGGTGCGCTGCAACGAACTTCAATAAGGAGTCGATGCCGTGCACCGCCTGACCTGCTCTCGATCGACCGCTGCGTTCGCGCTGATCGTCGGCGCGCTCGGCACGGCCCGCGCCGAAGCGCCTCCGTCTCCACCACCGGTGACGCCGGTGCCACCCGCCAGCGCTTCACCGCTACCACCGCCATCGACACCGACGGCGACCGGCCGCGTGGCCGGCACGATCACCGACGGGCTGTCCGAGCTCGGCGTCGCGGCCGCGACGATCCAGGTCACGGGCGGCGCCGGCGGTGACAAGACGCTCGCGACCGAGCTGGATGGCACGTTCGTCCTCGCGCTCGCCCCCGGCGTCTACACGATCACGTTCTCGACGCCGGACTTCATCGACGCGACCCGGACCGTCACGGTCACCGCCGACAAGGTGATCCAGCTCGACCTCGTGCTCGCGCCGCTCCCCAAGACCGCGACCGGCGAGACCATCGAGATCGTCGGCACGATCGACACCCGCAAGGAGAGCGCGGTGCTCGCGGTGCGCCGCGCTGCAGCCACGGTCAGCGACGCCGTGAGCTCGCAGGAGATCTCGCGAACGCCCGACAGCAATGCCGGCGACGCGATGAAGCGCGTGGTCGCGGTCAGCGTCGTCGACGGCAAGTACGTCGCCCTGCGCGGGCTCGAAGGGCGCTACGTGACGAGCCTGCTGAACGGCGTGCTGTTGCCGAGCCCCGAGCCCGATCGCAACGCAGTGCCGCTCGATCTGTTCCCGACGAACCTGCTGTCGACGATGACCGTCCACAAGAGCTATTCGGCCGAGCTGCCGGGCCAGTTCGGCGGCGGCACGCTCGCGATCTCGACGAGCTCGTTCCCGACGGAGCTCGAGGTGCGGCTCGGCGTGTCGACCTCGGCGAACACGGCCTCGACCGGCCAGGACGGCCTGAGCAATGCGCACGCCAGCGGGTTTCGCAGCTTCCTCGGCTTCGATGATGGCCGGCGCGCGCTTCCCGACGCCATCCCGCGTAACCAGGCCGTGCGCGGGATGGAGCCCGGTCGCATGGAGCAGATCGGCGAGGCGATGCCGAACGTGTGGACTCCCGAGGGCGAGACCGTCACGCCGAACCTCTCGCTCAACGCGATGGTCGGCGATTCCATGAAGGTAGCTGGCAAGCGCGTCGGCTACCTCGCGACCGGCATGATGCGACGCAACTTCTCGGTCCGCGACGGCCAGACGGCGCGCACCCAGCTGGTCGGCGGCCAGCTCGTGGAGAGTGAACGCCTCGACTACCAGATCGGCAACGCCGAGGCGACGCTCGGCTCGCTCGCGAACGTCGGCCTCGACCTCGACGCCGACAACCAGCTCGATCTCCTCGGGCTCTACACCCATGTCGGCGAGGACCAGAGCCAGATGGCCTCCGGCTTCTCGGACGCCGATGCGTCGGAGATCGACCTCTCCCGGCTGTCGTTCGTCGAGCGCGAGCTCGCGTTCGCGCAGCTCCATGGCACTCACAAGCTGAGCCGCAAGCGCGGCCTCGAGCTGCGCTGGCAGGGCAACTACGCGGCGACCCGGCGCGACGAGCTCGACAGCCGCGACTTGCTGTACCTCGTCGACCCGGACGGCGTTCGCTACTTCCGGGACCAGCCGGGTTCGGGGCAACACTTCTGGCAGACGCTGAAGGACACCGCCGGCGGCGGTGGCTTCGATGTGCGGCTGCGTGCCGGCAGCGTGCAGCTGAGGGCCGGCGGCGCCGCCCAGCTCTCGGATCGTGCGCTTGGCGGCCGCCGGTTTCGCTACAAGTTCATCGGCAGCGACACCGCGGTGCGCGGCCTCACCGGGGAGGAGATGTTCAGCCCCGAACACATCGGTCCCGACTTCGAGATCGAGGAGGGCACGCTCAACGAGGACGCGTACAAGGCTTCGCTCGACGTGTTCGGCGGCTTCGCGACGGCGGAGATCCCGATGGACGACAAGCTCCGGATGATCGCCGGCGTCCGCTACGAGCACTCGCAACAGGACCTCCGCAACGGCAGCCGCTACGCGGTCGCCGGCAACCTCGCAAGCATCGATCGAACCGATCACGACGTCATGCCGACGGCGAACTTCGTCTACGCGGCGCGCGCCGACATGAACGTCCGTGCCGCGTACAGCTACACGCTCGCCCGCCCGCGGTTCCGCGAGCTCGCACCGTTCTTGTTCTTCGATTACGTCCGCCGTCGCGACATCTCTGGCAACCCCGATCTCGTCACGACGCACATCCACAACGCCGACGTGCGCTGGGAGTGGTTCCCCGCCGAGGACGAGGTGTTCGCGGCGAGCGTGTTCGGCAAGTACTTCGAGGACCCGATCGAGCAGGTGCTCGCGAACTCGAACTCGAACAACGATGCGACGTTCCTCAACGCCGACGGCGGGAGCCTGATCGGCGCCGAGCTCGAAGCCCGCACCACGCTGGCGCGCCTGTCGCCCGCGCTCTCGAAGGTCCGGCTCGGCACGAACCTCTCGGTGATGCGCTCGCGCGTCGACCTCGGCGACGCCCAGGCGCAGATGCTGCTCACGAGCAAGCGGCGGCCACTCTACGGTCAGTCGCCGTTCGTCGTGAACGTCAACCTCGGCTACGCGGATCCGAAGCTCGTCGACGTCAACCTCCTCTACAACGTGATCGGCGCGCGGATCAGCGACGTCGGAGCGGAGGGCTTGCCCGACACCTACGAGCGCCCGCTACACCGCCTCGACCTCGTCGCGGCACGGCTGCTGCGCGAGGACCTGCGCCTCAAGCTCAGCATCGCGAACATCTTGAACCAGAAGGTCGTGTTCGAGCAGGACGCCATCACCGTCAACAGCTACGCGCCAGGCGTCTCGTTCTCGCTCGGCCTCGACTGGGCCCCCTGATTTTTTAGAAAGGATTTGTTTATGAAGAAGCTCCTGACCCTGTTCACCCTGTTGCCGCTCGCTGCTTGCGGTGGCGATGACTCCCTCACCGGCGACGACACGCCGGCGCCCGACGCGGCGCCGACGCCGGACGCGCCTCCCGGCAGCATGATCATCGACGTCCCCGGCGGTGATCTCACCGGTGACATCACGTGGGAGGCCCGTAACACCTACGTCCTCAAGGGCTACGTCTTCATGACGAGCGGCACCCTGACGATCGAGCCGGGCACCGTGATCAAGGGTGACAACGGCAGCGCCCTCGCGATCACGAAGGAGGCGAAGCTGAACGCCGTCGGTACGGCGGCCAAGCCGATCGTGTTCACGTCGAGCTCGACGCCGGCAACGCCGGGTTCGTGGGGCGGCGTCGTGCTGCTCGGCAAGGCGCCGATCAACGTCGTCGGCGGCACCAACGCCGTCGAGGGATTCCCGACCTCGTATGGCGAGCGCATCGTCTATGGCTCCGCGACTCCGAATCCGGCGCATGACTGCGGCAAGCTGAAGTACGCGCGCATCGAGTACGCGGGCTTCCTGCTGTCGCCCGACAACGAGCTCAACGGCCTCACGGTCGGCGGGTGCGGCTCGGCGACCCAGCTCGACTACATCCAGGTGCACCTCGGCCAGGATGACGGCGTCGAGATGTTCGGCGGCACCGCGAACCTCAGCCACATCGTGATCACGCAGCCCGACGACGATGGCCTGGACTGGGACCGCGGCTGGACCGGCAAGGTGCAGTTCCTCATCGTCCAGCAGAAGCCGGGACGGGGCGACAAGGCCGTCGAGGCAGACAACAACAACAACGACAACGAGCTGCAGCCGCGGAGCGCGCCCGAGATCTGGAATGCGACCTTCATTGGCGGCGACGGTGCGGCGGCGGATCCGCAGGGCGGCCTCCACCTGCGCCGCGGGACCGCCGGCAAGATCAACAACGCGATCATCGCGTACTTCACGAAGTTCGCCATCGACGTCGATGGCGCCTCGTCGGTCGGCCAGTTCGGCGCGGCAACGCTCGCGATCAAGAACACCTATCTGGTGAAGGCAACCAACGCCACCTCGAACTGGCCGGCGAGCTTCGATGGCACCGGCGCGGGCAATGACGGCAGCTTCGACGAGGCCGCGCAGATCGGCGGCGACGCGACGAACCGGCTCGACGTCGACCCGCAGCTCGCCGCGCCGAAGCACCTGACGGCACCCAGCTGGAAGCCGGCGACGGGCTCGCCCGTCCTTACCGGCTGCGGCACGCCGCCGGCCGGGCTCGACACGAGCGCGACGTTCTGCGGCGCGATCGGGGCCACCGACTGGACCGCCGGCTGGACCGCGTTCCCGAACTGAGTCACTCGAGCCCGAGCAGCGCGTCGCTCACGAACGTGAAGCCGCGAGGCGACACGAGCTGGTCACCGGCCACGAGCTGCGAGCGGTTATCGCCGTCCGCGGCATCGAGGCGGACCACACCGGTCCGATCGAGCACGTAGAGCGCGCCGTCGAGGCCGAGCTCGATCGCGATCGGACCGACGAAGCCGTCGGCCAGGATGCCGAGCCAGCTTCCGTCGGCAGCGTAGCGGACGACTCGGCCGCGTTCCCAGTCGGCGACGAAGATCGTCTCGTCACGATCGACGGCGACGCTCGTCGCGCGGGCGAGCTGGTCGGGCGTGCCGAGCTGCCCGAGCTGCGTCCCGGTCGCGAGGTTCCAGATCTGGATCGCGGTATCGGTGGCGACGTAGACGCGGTCCGCGCCGCCGAACGCGAAGTCGTGCGCGCCTTGCATGATCGGGTAGCCGAACGATCGCATCGCGCGGCCGTCGGGTGCGAGCACGACGATGTTCTGGGTGTCGTTGCCGAGGACGACAAGCTCGTCGCCGTGGAACGCGAGCTCGACGGGCTCCTCGAGGAGCGCGGTATCCCAGTAGAAGACGTCCATCATCGCGCCGCTGTGGACGTCGTAGCGCACGATCTCGCCACGCCCGAACCCCGCGGCATAGAGCTGATCGCGCGGCCCGAACCGCACGCCGGCGGGACGATCGACGCGCTGCTCGGAGCCCTCCGCGAAGACCCCGAGAAAACCACCCGAGTCGCCGTCGTAACGAAAGATCGCGTTCGCGCGGTAGTCGCTGATGAACAGCTGGCTCGCAACAGAAGCAGGCGCGACATCCGCGCAGCCCGTGACGAGCAATCCGATCAGCCCCAGCTGACCCGCGTTCGCTACGCCCATCTCGCAAGCGTACCGCTCCGGTGACAGCGTCGATAGTTTTGGTGACAGCGCGGTGACGGAACGCGCTCGGCCGCGCGCTTTGTGACAACGTCATCGTGATCGCTGCGACGGAATTGTCACGTAGCGTGGTTGTCGGCTAGAGCCCGGCAAACTCGCCCGACGTGTCCGAGGTGTCACCGCGCGGTTGCACGCGTGGCTCGAGTTGGTCACGTGCGCTCGCTAGCGTGAAGCGTGCACGCCGTGTCGCCCGACGCCTCCTCGCCTGTCGATCTGATCCGGATCGGGGTCGTCACCCTGGTGACGACGGCCACGACCCAGCTGGTGGTGGCCGAGCTCCGCCGCGGCTCGATCCACGTCGAGCTCGTGACCGCCGAGATTCTCCTCGCGCCACCCGCGCTGCCGCTCTACCTGTTCAGCATCGACGCGCGCCTGGTGAAGAGCTGCGTCGATCCGATCGTCACGTGGGCAGCTGCATGCAGCCCGCGGCCGGGTCTGATCGCGATCGTCGAAGAGGGCGCGGCGGAGGACTGCGAGGCGCTGCTCGCGGCCGGCTTCGACGACGCGGTGACCGCACCGCTCAGCGCGCGCGAGCTCACCGGACGGGTCCGCGCGGTCCACCGGCGCGTGCACTGGAAGATCAGCCCGAATGGCCGGATCCGCCACGGTCGGTTCACGCTCGACCTCCACGGCCGATCGCTGTGGCTCGACGGCCAGACGATCGCGTTGACCGCGATCGAGCTCGCCGTGATGCGCGTGCTCGTCGAGGCTCGGGGTCGCGCGCTGTCGCGTGCAGATCTGCTCGCGCTCGCGTGGGGCGCCCAGGAGCTCGATACGACGGAGCGTGCGGTCGATAACGTGATCCTGCGGTTACGCCGCAAGTTGCCGCGGCCAGAGCTCATCGAGACCGTACGAGGCGTTGGTTTCCGGCTCCCGGATTGAGTCAGAAAGTTACGTAGGCGCTCGTCGTACACGTTGGTCCGCGATTTGCTGATGTGGGCTGGCAGCCATGACGATCTTCGAGCTTCTCGCACGTAAGCACGGTGAGATCGACGCCCTGTTTCACCAGACCCATGACGCGCTCGCGGCGTCACCCGACCAGGCTCGAACCTGGTTCGACCTGCTGTCGGCCAACCTGATCGCGTGCATGCGGGCGGAGAACGCCGTCGTCTATCCCCGGTTCGCGCACCTCGCCGGCCTCGAGGACGAGGTGATCCAGGCGATCCGCGAGCACGACCGCATCGAACAGGCGGTCAACCACCTCCGCCTCGTGCCGCTGACGCAGGACGCGTGGCAGGGCGCGCTGACGCGGCTCCAGGTGATGGTCACCAATCACGTCGAGACCGAGGACTGGATCCTGTTTCCGGTCGCGTGCTTGCGGCTCAGCACGGCGGAGGCGACGAAGATCGGCGAGGAGTTCGCGGCCTACGAGCCGATCGCGGCATCGGTCGCGTCACCTTCGATCACGTATGACATGGAGGCACGATGTGACCTCGAGTGGCGTGCGCCAGCGCCCACCCGGTTCGAGACCGCACCACCCACGGTGCTGATCGAGCACGCGGCCTGAACGTCAGTCGTCGTCGTCGATCTCGATCACGATCTCTTCCGTGATCACGACATCCTCGATCACCGTCGCGGTCGGCGTCGTCGGTGTCGGCTTCGCGTCAGTGGACGGCGTGGTCGGCGTCGGCTTCGGCGTGGTGACCACCTCGTCGTCGTCGGCATCCGCGTCGTCGGCATCCGCGTCGTCGTCATCGTGTGCGGCAACTGCAGTCGCATTGCGGGGCGCGAGGCTCTCGCCACCGTCGACCTCGGGCTCGGTCTGCTTCGGCCACGCTGGCTTGCGAGCATGAGCCGAGCTGCATGCGCCGAGCGACGCGCTCAGCACGCAGGCGAACAGGACAGCCGAGACGACGCGCATCCGAGAAGGTTACGTCGGACGCGCGGCAGCCGCTAGGCCGGCGATTGATGGCCGGTTCAGAAAGGTGGGAAACTGTCGATGCAGATCAGGGGCTTGGTCGCCGGGAAGTAATAGCCCGACGCCATGCACATCTCGTCGCCCGCCGCCCTGTCGCCGCTCTTGATCTCAAGGTTGGTCGGGTTGTTGTAGGTGCACTCGTACGTGACCTTGCCGCTCGTGAAGCTATGGAACGGCGCCGTCATCCAGGTCTCGGCGCCGGGGTGTTCCCAGTCGGTGCTCGAGAACACCGTGGACGTGCCGTCCTTGACCTCGGTCCTCACGGCCTGGCGGTGCGCGTGCGTCGACATCAGCCAGAACTTCGCGCCCTGCGGCGCGTTGCACGATTCGGTCTCGACGTGATCGTTGGTGTTCGGCGGGATGCTGATGCTGTTGTTGTAGGTCACGAACGCGGCGGTCTTGGTGTACGCGGTGCCGGCCTCGAGAGCCTCGGCGTTGATCGTGATGTGGGCTTTGATGTCGGCGTCGGTCGCGTTGTAGTAGTGCATCTGCACGAAGCCGGCGGAGTTCGGCGGGATTTCAATCGCAAGGGGTTTGCCGGCGCCGTCGTCGGTCGGCAGCTGGAGCTCGGCGGTCGGGGTCTGCGCCGAGTACACCCAGCTCGGGACATTCGCGCTCGTCCCGAGACCGCAGTTGCTCGCGCTGACCGTGCCCGGCGGCATCCTGTCCGTCGTGCCGGTGGTGAACATGATCAGGTGATGGCTGCCGGGCGTCATCACCGACGTCCACTTCTTGATGGCCATCGGCTCGGTGTTTGGCGTGCGGAAGTAGTAGCAGTACGTGATCTCCTGGCCGCCTGCTTTGATCGTGACCTCGGGCGAGACGATCTGGAAACCGCGGGCGGGTGGATCGACGACCATGCTGTCGGGCGTCGGGTCACCACCATCGGGTGGGGCGCTCCCCGACCCTCCACAGGCTGCGATCGCGGACACGAAGAGACAGGCGAACAGGCCGTTGCGCATCGAAGACCCCCTTGGTCGGCGAGCAGCCTATCAAGGCTTGCCGACCTGTCCACAGCATTGTTGAACTCGAGTTCCGTTTCCTGCTGACAGCGAGTGATGCTGGCGTGCGCCAGGACACGTAGACTGCCGACCATGTCGCGGTTCGACGTGGACTTCTTCGTGATCGGCGGCGGCTCCGGCGGCGTGCGAGCTGCGAGGGTGGCAGCGGAGCACGGCGCGCGGGTCGCGGTCGCCGAGGCCGATCGCTGGGGCGGGACGTGCGTGATCCGGGGCTGCGTCCCGAAGAAGTTGCTCGTGTTCGCGAGCGAGGTCAGTCGCGCGATCGCCGATGCGCGCGGCCACGGCTGGACCATCGACGGTGCTCGTCATGACTGGGCTGCGCTCGTCGCCGGGAAGGACAAGGAGATCGCGCGATTGTCCGGGGCGTACACGGCGCGGCTGCGCAAGGCCGGCGCCGAGGTGATCGCTGGACGCGCGGTGCTGACCGATCCACAGACGGTCGAGATCGACGGCCGGATCATCACCGCGGCTCACATTCTGATCGCGACCGGAGGCGTCCCGCGCCATCCGCCGGGCACGTGGATCACGTCCGACGAGGCGTTCGACCTGCCCGTGCTGCCGCGCCGGATCGGCATCCTCGGAGGCGGCTACATCGGCGTCGAGTTCGCGCACATCTTCGCGGGCCTCGGCGCGCAGGTGACGCTGATCCATCGCGACACCCACGTGCTGCGCGGCTTCGATCCGGACGTCCGCGAGGCGGTGACGACCGGCCTCGTGGCCCATGGCATCGACGTCGTGTGCTGTTCCGAGCTCGTCCAGCACGGCACGACGCTCGTCGCCGGCGATCGCAAGATCGAGGTCGACCTCGCGATGTCCGCGATCGGCCGCGATCCGGCGAGCCGGGGCCTCGGGCTCGAGGAGGCTGGCGTCAAGCTCGATGCCCGGCGCGCGATCGTGGTCGACGAGTACTCGCGGACGTCGGTCCCGAGCATCCTCGCGGTCGGCGATGTCACCGGCCGCGTCGCGCTGACGCCGATCGCGATCCGCGAGGGGCACGCGGTCGCCGATACGCTGTTCGGCAACCGGCCGACGCCGGTGCATCATCACCTGATCCCGACCGCGGTGTTCGCGCAGCCCGCGATCGCCACGATCGGGCTGACCGAGCCCGCCGCGTGCGCCGCCGGCCACGACGTCATCGTCTACCGTGCGCGCTTCCGGCCGATGCGCTACGCGCTGTCGGGGCGCGACGAGCAGGTGCTGATCAAGGTGATCGTCGATCGCCCGACCGATCGCGTGCTCGGCGTCCACATGGTCGGTCCCGACGCGCCGGAGATCATCCAGGCGGTCGCGATCGCCGTCACGATGGGTGCGACCAAGGCAGACCTCGATCGCACGTTCGCGCTTCACCCGACGACGGCCGAAGAGCTCGTGCTGCTGCGCTGACTACGCGACGCGCGCCTGCGGCAGCTGGCCCGGCATCATGCCCTGGTCGATCGCCTTGTTGAACGAGTCCTGGACGATCGCCATCCCGATCGGCCCGAGCAGCCAGTACAGGATGAACGCGAGCACCTGGGTCTGCTTGCCGCGCGTCACGTGCTCGACGCCGCCCGACCACTTCCACAGCCAGTAGATGTTCGCGATCGGCACGATCAGGAGCCACGCGGTAGGGATGTCGGCGCCCGCGCGGACCATCTCGCCCTTCGTCTTCACGAGCCAGATGATCGGATAGATGATGAAGAACGTGACGATCGTCAGAATGATGACCATCGGAATCGAGCGCTTTTCCACGGTGCCTCCCCCGAAAAGATTTGGGGAAGAGCCTACGACGGCCGGGCGCCAAACGCGATGACGATCGCTACGGAGGCGCGCCCGCCAGGATCCAGCGCTCGATCGCCTCGAGCTTTTCCACGCACAGCGGATCGGCGCCGAGCGGCATGAAGCCGTCGCGCGGCGGCGGGCCGGGGGTGCGTCCGAACGCGACGACCAGATAGCTCGTCTCGAGCGACCCGGGGACGACGCGCGTCCAGCCGCTGACCGTCGATGCACCTTTGTTGACGAGGTTGTTGTACGAGGTGCCGGGGTCGAGCCGCAGCCCGACCTCGGGCTCGGAACCGCTGTGGCACATCGCGGTCGCGCACGACGGCGTGAACACGTTCGCCTGGATCCACGCGAGGTCGCTGTGCATGGTCGCCTGCTGGCAGACGGTGGGCTCGGGGAGCGTGCCGCCGTCGCTGGTCGTTGTCGGCGCGCCATCGCGCTGCGGCCCGGCATCGGGCGCCCCTGGATCGTCATCGCCGCCGCCGCCGCCAGCGGTCCCGCTGTCGTTACCGCAGCCGGCGAGGGGCAGAGCGGCGAGGGGTAGGGCCACGAGGGCGAGGAGCATGCGGCGAGGCATGCCGGCGTATCCAGCAACCGGCGGACCACCTCCGGGGGTAGTCAGCGACGGCGATCCGCGGACCTACGTCCGCATCAACGCTACGCCGCGCGCCCGGGCACGCGTCACGACAGCCGATCGCGGTAGTCGTGGTAGCCGAACCGGCGATGCACCGTGATCTTGCGCGCCTGCGGATCGTGGGTCGCGATCGACGGGAGCCGCACCCCGTTGAAGGTGCTGGTCTTGACCATCGTGTAGTGCGCCATGTCGAGGAACACGAGCTTGTCGCCGACGGTGAGCGGGCGATCGAAGCTGTAGTCGCCGATCACGTCGCCCGCGAGACACGTCAGCCCGCCGAGCCGGTAGGTGTGAGCGCGCTCGTTCGGCTCGCCGGCATCGACGATCACCGGGCGATACGGCATCTCGAGGACGTCGGGCATGTGGGCGGTCGCGGAGGTGTCGAGGATCGCGATCGCCATGCCGTTCTCGATGATGTCGAGCACCGTGCTGACGAGGACGCCGGTGCCGAGCGCCACCGCCTCGCCGGGCTCGAGGTAGACCGGCACCTTCCACTTGTCCTGGAAGTCACGGACGAGCCGCACGAGTAGCTCGCGATCGTAGTCGGGCCGCGTGATGTGGTGGCCGCCGCCGAAGTTGACCCACTTCATGCGCGGGATCAGATCGCCGAACTTGTGCTCGAACGCCGCGATCGCACGCTGCAAGGCGTCGCTGTTGACCTGACATAGCGTGTGGAAGTGAAGGCCATCGAGGCCATCGAGATCGTGCTCGTGGAGCTGCGAGCGCACGGTGCCGAGGCGCGAGCACGGCCCGGCGGGGTCGTAGAGCGCGACCTCGACTTCCTGATGCTCGTGGTTGACGCGCAGCCCGCACGAGATCGCCCGGCCGGCACGGCGTGCCGCCTCGATCGTCGGGCGGTGACGACGCCACTGCGACGGACTGTTGAGCACGATGTGATCGGCGAGCGTGACCAGCTCGCGCATCTCGTCGTCGGAGTACGCCGGCGCGTAGGCGTGGACCTCGCCGCCAAGCTCCTCGCGCGCGAGCCGCGCCTCGGCGATCGAGCTCGACGTCGCGCCGGCGAGGTACTGCTTGACCAGCGGAAACGTCGACCACTGCGCGAAGCCCTTGAGCGCGAGCAGGATCGTGCAGCCGGCGCGCTGCTGGACGTCAGCGAGGATCCGGAGGTTTCCCTCGAGTGCGCCGAGGTCGGTGATGAAGATCGGAGTCTCGATCGCGCTGACGTCGATCGCTCGCGCGACATCGATGCCGAGCGAAGCACCTGCTGACACGGATTACCGTTCCTCGACGTGCCAGGGCAGGCCGCGCTTCGCGACGTCGTCGAGGAATGGATCGGGGTCGAGCTGCTCCATGTTGAACACGCCGGCGCCCTTCCACTTGCCGGTCACCATCATCACGGCGCCGGTCACGGCGGGCACGCCGGTCGTGTACGAGACGGCCTGCGCGCGGACTTCCTTGTAGGTCTCGGCGTGGTCGCAGATGTTGTAGATGAAGTAGCGCTTCGGCTTGCCGTCCTTGATGCCCTCGCAGAGGCAGCCGATCGAGGTCTTGCCCGTGTAGTTCTCGGCGAGCGATGCCGGATCCGGCAGCAGCGCGCGGAGGAACTTGATCGGGACGATCTTC
>JACCTC010000296.1 GCA_013812655.1 Deltaproteobacteria bacterium
AGTCTCGAACAAGCAACTCGACCTCGTGAACCTCGAACCCCACGAATTCCACGGCGAGTGGAACTACACCATCCACCCGACGGTGCGACATGACGCGCCGATCGGGTAATTTGGCGCCGGTCCCTTACGTACTTACGGTCATTCAACGACGTTTCGAGGGGCTCCGTGAGGCGCGCCACATGTTCGACGTGCGCGACCAGGTCGGCTGCGCCCCGGCCTGGGCTTACCGGCGCGTTTGCCGCGATGACGTTCGCGTCGGCCGACTGTCGCTCTGGAGCTGCTTCGCCTTGTCCAGATGCGTCGCGATCACCTGCCGCGTCGCGCTCAAGTGCCCCTTGACCGCCTCGTTCTGCGCGGTCTGAAGCTGCCGATCGATCATCTGCAGCGCCTCGGTGTGGCCCTTGACCATCAGGTCGAGATACGCGCGCGCGAACGGTTCGCCGTCGAGCGGTACGATCTTCGCGAGCGCACCGGCGTGCTTGTCCTGAAACGCACGCACGGCGGGAGTCTGCAGAGCCGTCACCTTGGTGTTCTGACCGACCATGGCGGTCTCTCCCACGTGCTTGCCGTGATGCTCGTGCAGCATCTTCGCGTAGTCCATGACCGGTCCACCGACCTGCTTCATCTCTGCGATCGAGGCCGCATGAACCTCGCCGAGGTCGAGCGCGATGAGCATGCCGAGGATCTCGCCGTCGCGATTCGCGCCGGTGACCGCGGTGTCGGACCGCTTGGGAAGCCCTGGCAGCGTGACCACTTCGGCATCTGCGGCAGCGGTCGCCTGCTGCGGCTTGAACTGAAGCGCCATCGCGTACGGAGGATTCTTGCCCTCTGCGCGCTGAACGACGACCTCGCCGAACTGCTTGCGCGCCGCAGTCACCGATTTCTTGCCCGAGATCACGTCGTTCGCGAGGTTCAGCGTGAGCACGTTGTTGCTCTCGAGGTCACACCGCGCAGACAGCTCGCCGGCCACAGGATAGATCGAGATGCTCGCGTCGAACGCATGGACCTCGTCGGTCTTGTCGTTGGGCACGTTGAAGTTGATCGTGTGCTCCAGATAGTCCATGTGCGGCATCGGGAAGTCGTGCGGCAGCATCGCCTTGGTCAGCATGATGCGCTTGTAGGGGCCCGCATCGCGCCAGATCATCCGCTCTGACGTCACCTCGTGCGGCGCTCCGTACTTCGCCATCGTCTCCTGACCGGCGAGCTGCGGCCCGGGCGGCCAGGTAGCCAGCATCTTGTTGGCGTCGAGCTGCGCCTTGGCGGTCGCCGGCGCCTTGGCCATCGCCGGCGCCTTGGCGGCCTTGGTGGTGTTGTCCGCCATCGCGGGTGCGCCGATCGCGAGCGCGCTGATCGCAAGGAGCTTCTTGACTACGTTGAATCGAGTCCGGTTCATGATTTCACCTCCATGAAAGTTGACGAACAGTGGAGCAACGCACGTGCCGGACCGGTCACTGGCGAAGTGGAGCGGTGCCGCCTTGTAGTGCCGCCGTCCTCGAGCCGCGACGTGCGCCCTGGTCGTGAGTCGAGCACTGTGAGCATTGGCACCACAACGCGACGACAGCGGCAAAGAACCTTGTCGCAACGTCCAGAGTCAGACCGGGATCTCACTGCTGGTAGGTGACCTTCCAGATCCGGCCACCTTTGTCGTCGGAGATCAGCAGTGCGCCGTCGGGCATCACGGCCAGCCCGACCGGTCGGTGACGCGCGGCGTCCGGCAGCGGCAGCCCACCACCGGTGAATCCGGTCGCGAAGGTCTCCCAGCTCCCCGAGGGCGCGTCGCCAGTAAACGGTACGAACACGACGTTGTATCCCGGGTCGCCGACTCCGTTGACGTCGAACCGCGAGCCATGATTCGCGATGAACGCGCCGCCCCGGAAGGACTCCGGAAACTGAGTGCCGTCGTAGAACGTGAGGCCGAGCGGCGCCCAGTGGGCCGGCATCGACAGCGCTGGCGTCGCGACATTCGCACAGCGCCCGACGATCGTCCCGTCACCGCCATACTCGGGTGCGAGCATCATCTGATCGCGAACGGGGTCGTGATAGCAGTAGGGCCACCCGTGGTCGGCGCCCTCGCGGATCGCGAAGATCTCTTCGGATGGCAGCCGCATGTCCTGTTCGAGCGTGAACAACTCGGGCCAGTTGTCGTGGAGCTGGTCTCGCCCGTTGGGCGCAGCCCACAGTTCTCCACGCGCGTTGGCCCCGAGTGCGTTCGCATTCCGCACCCCGGTCGCGACCCGGTGCCCGCTGGTCATCGACTGACCGAGGTAGGCCATCGAGAACCGCCAGACCCCTGCGCGTTCGCAGAGCTCCGGGCACGGATCGATGCCGGGTGAGTGGGGCACACGGTTCTCGACCTGACAGGCGTTCGAGGCCGAGCCGATGTTCACGTAGAGTTGCCCGCCGATCGGGACGATCGTCTTGCGGTGGTGATCGCCGGTTCCAGGCAACCCCGAGACAACCACTTCGGGCCCCCGCGTGGGCACGAGGTCCCCATCGGATAGCGCATAGCGCACGATCCGATCGTCGGGCGCGACGTAGAGCATTCCATCGACCCAGGCGATGCCGTTACCGCCATCGTCGGCGACGATCTGCGTGATCTCGGCGGCGCCATCGTGATCGGCGTCTCGCAGTGCGACGACGTGACTCGGCTCTGTCGCGCCTGGCGGTGGATCGATCACGACGAACACGTCGCCGGACGGAGTCACCGCCATGTGACGCGCGCGGCCGAGGTTGTCGGCGAACACCGAAGCGCAGAACCCGGGGGGCAGCGTGATTCCTCCGTTGTCGCCGGGGCAACCAGGAACCGGCTCGACGCGCGAGCTACCGGCGGAGCTTGCGAGGCCCGTCACGTCGCCAGGCTCGACGGGATCGCCGGGATCGCCGGGATCGCCGGGATCGATATCGCTTCCGCCGCATCCGGCAGTCGCGAGTGCGGTGGTCAGCAGGCTGAAGCCAAGACGCATCGTGGACATTGGAGACTCCTCGCAGGGTGTGCTGGCTTGACGCTGCAAGCGCGAGCCCTCTCGTCAAAAGACGGGTGTTCGATGATCGATCCGGGTCCACCGCACCCCGGATGTCCCGCCGTCGGACTCAGCGATTCTTCGTCCGTAGTCTTGCGCAGCGCGCCCCTGCGCGGACTGACCAGACCTGTAGCTGCATTTCGTGCGTGGCGGTCGCACGGCAGCGAGGTCGACGGTCCGACGCCTCACACGCTCAACGTGGGAGCGACGTTCGCGATCGCGGCGAACACCCGCGCGCTCTATCCGATCGCGCAGCTCGCGCTGACCGCCAACGGCGGTAAGACGATCGGCCGTGCTCCGACGGGCCTCACCGAGATGTCCACGGAAGCGGAGATCGACGCGTACTTCAACAATCCCGAGTTCTATCCGATCGGCATGTTCGACGATCAACCCGATGGCACCGGGGCACCGATGCACATCACGCCGATGTTCCGTGCGGATCTGTCGGCGCCGTACGGCAGCGAGGGTGCGATCAGCAAGCTCGACAACTTCAGTAACCTCGTCTACACGGTGCTGTTCGACCTGCGGACACTCACCACCCGAGATGCCTGAACCAAGGGCCCTCGCCGGCACCGGCTGCGACCACCTCTCAGCCGACCAGCGTCGAGAGGCCACGAGTTGGTGTCGGGCTCCAGCGACCAGGTGAGCTCACGTGGGGGTCCACGGATCGTCCGTGAGCCCGACGCACGATGCCGAAGGAGTGAACGATATCGATCGCTACGGGTCCTGGTGGCGCCTCCAGCGGTTGCGAATTCAACGCAACACGCGGCGCTACGTGAGGTCGCGTTCGCTCCGACGTGTCCGACTGCGGTCGACGATAGCGAGATGCACGAGAACGATCAGCGTTCCGATCGTCAGGTCGGAGAACGCCTTCGTGAGTCGGTCGAGCTGCCGCATCATAGCTGCACAGCCCGTCCTCAAGCGAATGCAGGTAAGAAGGATTCGTCGGACGCTCCATCGACAACCCACACGCCTGGATAGAACTCGTGCAGGAACGTCGCGAGATGGTGATTCCGCGCGAAGCTTCCTGTCAGCACCACAGACGAGACGGGGCTCTCCCCTGCTTCGAGTTGCGCGATCAAGTCGAGCGGGGTGGCGACGACGATCGCGTCCGTTCGGTTCCGTGCAGTCAGTAGAGCGCGATGCGTTGCTTCGCCGGAGATGATCAGTATTCGCTCGCCGCTGGCGCCGCTGGCGCCGAGTCTGGTTCCCACTGAATGGTTTCCCATGATTGTTCGCACTTCCTGTTCGGATCTGTCGTTCGAGCCGAGAGTGCGGCGGTGGAGCTTGTCGAGCTATACGGAGAACTACGCAATTCGTTGGGGCTGCTTGCGCCGTGTTCTCTCGGTCACGGAAAGCGACTCATGTGTGGCGCTCGCACTCGACCACTCCCCGCTCTCCCCACGTCTCGAGCGCCACTGGGTCGAGCGCGTTGGAGCGGAGCTCGGTATCGTTGTCGGCGCGATCGAGCTCGGCGAGCGCAGTCTCCAATGGATCGCCGAACAGGCGCGGAGTGCCAGGTCGTGCTTTCGCCCCATGAGGCCTCCTCTACCTCTTGGCTTTCGATCTGGCTTTCGATCTGGCTTTCGATCTGGCTTTCGGTTCCGGCGGCGTCTTGCTCGGCATCTGGCCGATTCGGTCAGGAATGCCGGTGGTCACTTGCTGCACGTAGTCCTTGTCGAGCGGGTCGAGGATGACGACGCCCTTGTTGGTGATGACATATTCGTGGATGTTCTTGCTGTGGTCGCCACCGCGCATCTTGACCACCACGATGACTCTGCGAATCTGGCCGTCGATCTCCACATATCGCAGCCGGATGATGTCATCGGTGAGAAACGAGATCGTGTAGTGGCTAAACTCGAACGAGGTAAACGAGTCCTCGATCTCGACCGTGGTGAGGATCGTCACCCCCGCCACGGTGAGCGCCGCGATCATGCGGTAGAGCGATTCACGAAAGTCCACCCGGAAACCGGGCGCCAACGCCATCTCGAAGCCCACGAGCGAATCGATCACCAGCCGCTTGGCCTTGAGCCGTTTCACGGCATCGAGAATTGCCTGCATCGTCTCGTCCACCGAGAGGTCCATCCAGCGGACGCAGATACAGGATCTCGAGCATGCCGGTTTTTTGCGGCGTCTCCAGGTCCAGGCCAAAGCCCTTCGCTCTCGCTACGTAGCCTTGCGGACGTTCTTCAAAGATCGCCGCGATTCCTGGTTCTCCGTGACGAAGCCCTTCGGCGAGAAAGTGGGTCCCCAGCGCCGATTTTCCGGTTCCTGAAGGTCCGGCCACCAGCACATTGTCGCCTTCGTAGATGCCCCCACCCATCAACTTGTCCAGCTCGGCAATCCCGGTGGAGAGACGCTTCTTCTTTTTCCAGGTGTCCCTTTTTCCGGCCAGGCCCATCGTCCGCGAGAAGGCTTGTAGCCCGTCCTGGTCGATGCGAACGGTGTGCAGACCCGGCACCGATTCCTGCCCGCGCAACTTCATGATCTGCAGCTTACGAACCACGGAGTTTCGCTCCGTAACCTGGGTAAGCCACAGGATCCCGTCCGCCACGGTGAAGATGGCATTGTCCTGCACCTCCCCAGTGGAATACTCGCCGATCAGAAAGGTGGTGGCTTGCCAGCTGGTCAAGAGCAGGGCCAAGTGCTGAACGAAGCCCTGCAGCTCCATGACGTCTTTCCCACGCGCTTTGCGCACCACGCTCCGAAACGAGTCCACCACGACGATGTTGGGACTGGACGCTTGCACCTCTTTGCTGATTGCTTCGAGTACCCCGCCCAGATCCTTTTTCAGCACTATATCGGTCAGGTTGACAAACCGGATGGACTTGTTCAGCTTGGCCGGATCGAAGAAGGAGTATTGCTGCTGATAGCGCAGCATCTTCAGGGCGGGCTCGCCGAGCACGGTGAAGTAGAGCGCGGGCTTCTCCGGAGTCGCGTTGGCGAAGATGATCTGATGCGCCAGCGTGGTCTTTCCGCAACCCGGCGCACCCGCGATGATGTTGAAGGAGAATTCCGGAAGCCCGCCACCCAGGATTTCATCGAGGCCGCGAACGCCTGTCGGAAGTTGGCTAATGGTTACTTTGGCCGACGGGCTCACGTTGCTCCGCGACGTGCGTGCCGAGATCTTGTTGGCTTTACTCATCGGATTCTTCCTCTTTCAAGGCGCCCAGAGTCGCCTTCGGCCACACATCCTGTACGAGACGCAACATCAAGGCTTCGCCGATATACGTGTCCAGCAGCACGAGCAACTCGGTGATGAGCATGACTTCTCCGTTGGCCATCGGAGTGCTGCGGGAGTGCCGTAAAACCTTGCTCAGGCCCGCGAGCGAGCCATCCGTCTTGACCTCTACGGCACTCAGCTCAGGAGCTCTCCCCTTGGCCAGGTGCAGAGCGCGAGCAAGGAGCGCCCGAAACCCGGCGCCTCCGAGGAGTGTGCTCAGAACGAGGTGGCGGAGCTTTTCGCTGACACGAAAGGCCGCGGTCTCCGGGTTTTCCACGACGGCTTCGTAATGAAGAAGGCGCTCGGCGACAACTCTCAGATTGTCGCGTTGCACGCTTCACCGAACATCACGGCGTCGAGTGTGCACCCAGCGGAACCTGTCAACCAGCAGTGCCGTTTCAGGCGCCGGTCTTGCTGCCACGTGGCTGCCACGAACCGCGAGAACAACGAAGAGGGTAGGGGACGAACCGGGAGATGGTCGACGCGCAAGTCATGGTGGTCATTGCAGGATCGCG